>DJFY01000014.1:6499-21928 GCA_002431545.1 Cellvibrionales bacterium UBA5860
AGATTTTATGTTTTCATAGAGCCTGATTCGCTTAGGCCTGGGTGGAACCGAGATAAAATAGTCTCTGAGATCAATGCGCGAGGGGTCCCTTGCTTTCAGGGCTCTTGCTCTGAGGTTTACCTGGAAAAAGCCTTTGATAATACAGGGTTTCGCCCCACTCGGCGGCTAGCCGTTGCAAAAAAGCTGGGAGAAACGAGTCTTACTTTTCTGGTGCATCCGACATTGTCGAAAGCTGAAATTGATAGAACGTGCAATGCGATAGAAGAGATATTTACTGTCGCAACTACTTCATTTAAAAAATAACTGTAACTCTTATGATGCCAAACAAAACATATAACTTCGTGCTTGACCAGATTTTTGCTTCTAGGTTGGCTTAAGCGAACTGCCCGTCCTCGCGCGGTCATCTCCTACCATTTATCTCGAATTGTCTAGCATTTATCGCGTCTACCAGGTTACTTTGTTGCTTCTTATCACAATTTGAGAATAAATATGTTGTGTAATTAACTCGCAGCGTAACTTGCGTTCTTTTCCATTGAATCGCGCCCTCCGCCCTATCTATGTTGCCCGGTTGAGATGGTGCGGTTTGCTTTCGGTCAGTCGAAACATGCAAACAGGTACAGAGCGATCTAAAGGTCAAGGGGACGACCAGTCGGCCGATAGCAACAAGGCGTTACATATATCGCCTCTACTGCAGGTCGTCGTCTATTCCTTAACGCAATTAACCCGGCGCAATAAGACGCTTCTTCTGATAGTGCTCGATGTCGCGTTGATTATGTTAGCGATGTGGGCGGCGCACGTGCTTCGTTTCGACGCCGTTAGCGTAAAATCCCCGCAATTCATTTTCTCCTTATTATTAGCGCCTTGCGTCACCGTACCGGTTTTTTATGCTTTCGGCATATACAAATCCGCGGTTAGATACTCCTATGAGCACCTGTGGAGCGATATTGGCAAGGCCCTGGCATTTGCCGTTATTTTTTGGTTTTTGTTGCTTAAGCTTCTAGGTGCCGGTGTTACGTTTTCTTTGGTTTTACTTTTTGCCCTGTTGGCATTTCTTAGTATCAGTGGCGTCAGGACTGTCGCCAGACACGTAATATTCCGCGTCTACAGGCAAAGCTACCTGGCGAGAAATTCCAGTGTGCGTACCGTTTGTATTTACGGTGCCGGCGAAGCGGGTCGCTCTCTCGCTGTCGCGCTTTCCCTCGGGCCGGAAATATACGTGGCTGCGTTTATTGACGACGACGCGGGTTTGCGCGGGACTATGATATTGGGAAAGCCTGTCATCTTGCCGAGCGATCTCGATGAATACGCAAATACTCAAAAGGTCGACGAAATACTGTTCGCAATTCCTTCTACGTCTCTCACCAGAAAGCTTGAAATAATCCAGTTGTTGGAGAGCAAAGGTTTCAATGTTAGAAATGTGCCCGGAGTGAGTCAGATAGCTTTGGGGAATATTCGACGCGCCTGGTTTCAGGATGATTATATCGGAGAAATACTTGGCCGGCAGAAAGTTACGCCTGATGACGGGTTGCTGAGAAACTGCGTTGAGGGGAAAAACGTTCTTGTTACTGGTGCCGGAGGCTCTATAGGCTCAGAATTATCGCGACAGATTATTGAACTTCGACCAAAGCGCGTCGTGTTGTTCGAATTAAGCGAGGTTCTACTCTACGAAATAGAGCAGGAGTTGCGTCGGCATGCGGTCGCGGGTGATATAGAGCTTTGTTTTATACTCGGGTCGGTGCTCGATCACACTTATATAAGTCACGTGGTCGAAAAATTTGCTATTGATACCGTATATCATGCAGCTGCGTACAAACACGTACCCATCGTTGAGCAAAATGTTATTACCGGATTGCGTAATAATATTACCGGCACACTGAATGCCGCTGAGGCGGCAGTAAAAGGGGGTGTCAAAAATTTTGTTCTTGTGTCGACGGATAAAGCGGTACGTCCGACGAATGTAATGGGCGCCAGCAAACGCATGGCCGAGCTGGTTGTGCAGGCTATCAGTTCCCGGGAGCGCCTGGCCGGAAATCCGATAAATTTTTCGATAGTGCGATTTGGCAATGTACTGGGTTCATCCGGTTCTGTTATTCCAGCCTTTCAGGATCAGATTAGAATGGGTGGTCCGGTGACCGTGACTCACCCGGAAATCACTCGCTATTTTATGACGATTCCCGAAGCGGCAAGTCTGGTAATTCAGGCAGGAGCCATGGGTGATGATGGCGATGTTTTTGTTCTGGATATGGGGAAGCCGGTTAAAATTCTGGATATCGCGCGCCGTATGATAGAAATGGCGGGCTACACACACGGGGTGCGATCTCCGGACGGTGCTTTACAAGAAGCGGATATTCAAATTGTTTTTACGGGATTGCGTCCGGGAGAGAAGCTCTACGAAGAACTGCTGATCGGAGAGAATGTCGGCCCTACCCGCCATAGTCTTATTATGAAAGCCAAAGAGGTATCTTTGTCCTGGACTGATCTGCAGGTCGTTTTGCAGACTTTGGATTCAGCGATGAATGTTCGGGACTTTACCCGAATATTTGACATACTCAAGACGAATGTTAACGGCTATCAACCGGCAGAAAAACCCATAGACCCGCTGCTAGGCAGGCACAATCTCTCGTCCTAGTCTGGGATTCTAATCTTTTAGGGCTTTTTGCCCTCGCTTTGCCAGATTTCATATAAGCCGTTCAGGGCTAATTCGGCGAACCGCCACATGTTATTTTCTCGTTCGTGACGACCCGTCTCGATGTGCAGTGTTGTTTCCTTTGGCCCGGTGATGGCAATCCATGCGGTGCCCGGTGGATCCATGTAGGGGTTGGCATCGGGCCCCGTGGCCCCGGTTTCGGCCAGGGCCCAGGTGCTGCCCAGTTTTTTCTGAATGGTGCGCGCGCAAAGCAGCGCGTACGCTTCGGTTGCCGGTCGAACGCCTGTTAATTGCGATTCGTCCATGCCAAGCAGATGTTTTCGCGAGGTTAGCGTATAGATCGTCGCGCTACCCAGGAAATAGCCAGATGCGCCGGGGATGGCTACGAGTGCAGCAGACAGCAGGCCGCCCATTGACGATTCGCATACGGCGATGGTCTCTCCCCGGGCTGCGAGTCCGGCAGCGACATTCGTCGCGAGTCGGGTGAGTGTGTCTACCGGCAAGATCGCGGTCACCAGGCTTCCGCGGCGGTAATTTTGATCGTTTCGCGGGGTACGTCGGAAGCAAAAGGGACCATTGCGCCAGTGGGGACTTCGGCAATTTTATCGACGGTATCCATGCCCTCGACGACCTTGCCAAAAACCGCATAACCCCAACCGCGTATTGATTTTTCGTTGTGGTCTAGGAAGTCATTGTCCACCAGGTTGATAAAAAACTGCGTGGTGGCGGAATGGGGGTCGTTGGTGCGCGCCATGGCGATGGTGCCACGCTTGTTTTTCAGGCCGTTGTCGGCCTCGTTCTGGATAGGAGGCAAAGTCGGTTTTTGGTTTAAATCAGTATCGAAGCCGCCGCCCTGAGCCATGAATCCGGGGATTACCCGGTGGAAGATGGTGCCGACATAGTGCCCGTTTTTTACATAGCCAAGGAAATTGGCGACGGTTATGGGCGCTGTATCCGAGTAAAGTTCGATAACAATATTGCCCATGTTAGTTGTCAGTTTTACGTTCTTTTCGGCGCTGATCTTTTGTGCCTGTTCTTCCACAGGCGCCGACGACCAGGCTAGCGATATCCACATTGCGACAAGCAATAAACCGATATGCGCGATAAGATTTCTCATAAGTTGGTTCCTTGTATTCATGTCTTGCCCCAGTTTCATGATTGTAGGTCAGACAGATTTTTAAAGTAATCGAGCGCCGCTGGGTTAGCCAGCGCATCGATATTTTTTACCGGCTTGTTGTGGACTATGTTGCGCACCGCCAGTTCGACAATCTTGCCGCTGATGGTTCGCGGGATATCCGGCACTTGTATGATTTTGGCCGGGACATGGCGTGGCGTGGTATTGGCGCGAATAGTGGTGCGGATCTCCTTACTCAGTGTTTCGTCGAGGGTCAGACCCGGGCGCAACACCACGAAGAGGACGACGCGGACGTCGTCTTCCCATTCCTGGCCGATACACAGTGCATCGATAACGCTATCCACCTTTTCTACCTGCCGATAGATTTCCGCAGTGCCGATACGTACGCCGCCCGGGTTGAGTACCGCGTCGCTACGCCCGTGGATGATGACGCCCTGGTGCTCGGTGGTTTCCCCGTAATCGCCGTGCGCCCAGATGCCTGGCCAGGTGGCGAAATAGGCGTCGAGGAATTTTTCATTGTCGGGGTCGTTCCAGAAATATACGGGGCAGGAAGGGAACGGCCGTGTACAAACAAGTTCGCCCTTTTCCCCGGTGACGGGATGTCCGTTCGCGTCGCGAATCTCAACCGCCATGCCAAGGCCAAGACACTGTAGTTCGCCTTCATACACGGGGAGGCATGGATTGCCCAGCACGAAGCAGGAGATGATATCCGTTCCACCGGAAATGGAGGCGAGACACACGTCGGCCTTGAAATCCCGGTACACGTAGCGAAAGCTTTCGTGGGATAGGGGCGAGCCCGTCGATAGAATCGTTTTTAATCGCTCCAGTTGGTGGCTTTGCCGGGGCTTGACTTCGGCTTTTTCCAGGGCCGCAATATATTTGGCGCTGGTGCCGAATATGGAAATCCGCTCGCTGTCGATCATATCGATCAGCGTTTCCGCCTGCGGCGCAAAGGGCGAGCCGTCGTAAAGTACCAATGTGGCACCCGAAGCCAGGCCGCTGATCAGCCAGTTCCACATCATCCAACCGCAGGTTGTGAAGTAGAAGAGGGTGTCTTCTTGTTTCAGGTCTACGTGCAGGAGATGCTCCTTGCGATGTTGAATGAGAGTGCCTCCTGCTGAGTGCACAATACATTTCGGCACGCCGGTCGTGCCCGACGAATACATGATGTACAGCGGGTGATCAAAAGGCAGTTGAACGAAGGCGAGCGTCTCGGTGTCGTCTGCAAAGTACGGCAATAGCTCAGCGCCAGGGATATTCGTTATATCGATCTCCTCCGGAGCGTGCCGGCAGACGACCGGCACAATAACCAGCTTGTCGATAGAGGTAATCCGTGCGGCGATATCGCGCACACGAGGCAGCGAGTCTATGGTTTTGCCGTTGTAGTAATACCCGTCGCAGGCAAAGAGCACCTTGGGCGCGATCTGACCAAAGCGGTCCATCACGCCATTGATGCCGAAATCCGGTGAGCAGGAAGACCAGATAGCGCCCAGGCTAGCCGTGGCAAGCATGGCGACTACGGTCTCGGGCACGTTGGGCATAAATGCAGCGACGCGGTCACCGACGCCAACACCGGCCCTTTTGAGCCCCGCGGCAACGGCCGCGACTTGGCGATAGAGCTGGCTGTAGCTCAGTTCGCGTCGTTCGCCATTTTCAAGGCGAGACACCAGCGCTATCTTGTTTTTTAGGTGTTCGTCTTTCGCTGCCCAGAGAAGATTCTCGGCAAAATTCAATCGCGAGCCAGTAAACCACTGGGCGCCGGGAAACCGGTCGGCATCCACCAGCACCTGATGCCACGGTTGACTGGCGATGATGCCAGCGTAGCGCCAAATACTGGTCCAGAAATCCTCCGGGTGGGCCACAGACCAGGCGTGTAGTGGCGGATAAGTGTCTAATTCAATGCCATATTCCTCGGCCAGAAAGCGGATGTAATCCGCCATGTTCGTGTGCCGGATTTGGTCCTCGGTAGGTTGCCAAAGGGGGTGCGACATGGTTTCCGTCTTCGGGTGTGAATGCGTGGGGTCTGAAAGCGACGTTTATCGGGGTGGCAGGAATCGACGGTTATCGGTCCCGCGCGTCCCGCAGGTATTGTGCTTTACCATGGGGCGGGCTTTTCAGTCGTCGAGGTATTCAAAAACCCGCACCACCTTGCGTGCGCCGCGTGTATTGCTGGCAATAGCGGCGATGGTGTCGGCATCGCTGCGAGTAACGATGCCCATCAGATAGATCGTACCGCCTTCGGTAATCACCTTGACCCGCCTGCCCTTGATATTACGGTCGGCTATCAACTTGCTTTTGACCTTCGTAGTCAGCCAGCTGTCATTGGCGCGGGACAGTAGAGAGGTCGAGCCCTGAATCTGCAGCTCATTATAAACCTGCCGCACCCCGCGATAATGCCGCGCTGTTTCGCCGGCAAGTGTTCGCATCTCTGTCGAGGGCACTTCCCCCGTTAGGAGTACAACCTTGTTGTGAGTGTGTATGTTGATGTGGGACTTTTCCAGTTGGGGGTGAGCTTTTTTCAGGTTGACCCCGATCAGTGTCGACATCTGCCAGTCGTCGAGATCGGTACCGACGGATGTAGTTGTCGGGTCTGGTTCGAGTGGTTCTTTGGTGACGGCGTGTATCGTGCTAGTACAGCCGTTCAGTGCGATCAGGCCAAGGAGCAGGAAACCGGGCCATAATTTGATCATTGGGTAACACCTCCAAACAGGGTTTTTTCAATCAGATCACTCAGGCAAAACAGGACAAACAATTGTAGTTCCTGAACGCGATATTGGTCGTCGCTTTCGATGTGAAGTTCCACTTCGGGTGGATACGGGGGTGACCGGGTTGGCTGTGCGGTGCCAGAGGTCAGCGTGACCACGCCGATTCCGTAAGTCTGTGCTGTGGCCACGGTGGTCGCCAGACTCGTTGTCAGTGAGCCGCAACTGATAGTCAGCAGAGCGTCGGTTTCATGGCAAAATGTTTGCAAGGCCCGTTGCGCCGTCTCGTCGCTGCTATAAGTGCCCCAGGCCTCTGCCGGTAACACCAGGCTTGGCAGACCGGGACGTGCCATCTCCCGGCCGTGCTGCATGCCTCGGCACATCAGATCGGCTAACGGGCTCGACATGGCATCCGTGGCGATCAATAATTTTCCTTCGTGGAGTAGAGATTCGGTAATGAGGTTTGCCGCCTCGGCAAGGGGCAGCTGGAGCAATTCCGCGTGATTAATTTTGGCGTCGATGCTGCTGCGAAAATGCCCGGTGATTAACGCTTCAGTGGGTGGAGCGTCTGACGGGGCGTCGTCAATCACCAGCCGGTACCGTCAGAAAAAGCGTTTTTTATCCATTCGATACTGTCGTCGTCATCATTCAAGCACATGGCGTCAAATCGGCAGTCTTGCGCTGGATCGACCGGTTCCCGCTGCAGGAACCATTGTGCAGCCCGAATAATGCGCCGTTGCTTGTTCACAGTAATACTTTCTCCGGCGGAGCCAAATTTTCCGCGCCGTCGCAAACGCACCTCGATAAAAACTATGGTTCGCTTGTCTTCGGCAATAATATCAATTTCACCAAGTTTTGTGCGGTAATTGCGCGCCCTGATGGTCAGTCCCGATGCTTCGGCCAGGGCACAGGCACGCTGTTCCGCTACTGCGCCGCGTTTGAGGGAAAGTCGAGACATGAGGCCAGGGCCTAATTTTCTGTCAATGTCGGTGCCGGCCGGACCCTGCCCCGGCGAAACTCCGCCCAGGGCTGCCGGCGTGTAATGACGCCCTCTGCGGACACGGTCAGCACACCCGTATGGCCATAGAACTGTGCCTCCGGCGAAGCCTGCATCAGACCGAGCCGCTGGTGAAGCTGGTAGGCATCGATGCCTAGGGCGTAGAGATGTCGATAGGACGACTGCAACTTGCTGTCCGGCAACAGGTGGTCGGAAACCATGCCGGGCAGTGTCCACGGCATGGCGCTAAAACGAATGCCGTCCAGGTCGCGGTTCAGGTTGGTGTCCTCGATGCCGGTATAAAGGTGTGAAGTCGCATACACAGGAAGGTCGTGGGCGTAGAAAAAATCCAGTGTAGGTTTGATGGATCGCCCGTGAGCTGGCTGCGCGACCAGGAAGATGGCGTCGATATCGTGCCGACGGCGCGCCCGGTACTCGATGTTCTTCCCCAGCGTATGCTGGATTTTTTTGGCGCGCGCTATACTGTGATCAATTAGCAGCGCGGGTTTGACCACACTGGTAAAATCCGACTGGTTCATGCCATAAGTTGCAGTCGAGACAATGCGTCCGCCATAGCGATTCCAGCTGCCGGTAAAGGCCGAGCGGGCTTTTTCTCCCCAGTCGGCATCTGGCGCGATGATCAGCACGGAGCGGTGGCCCTCTAGCCACATGCGTTGTGCCACCTGGCGGACCTCGTCGACTATTGAAAGGCCAAATTGGTAGAGGTTGTTCGGTCTCTGTAGGGCGCCATTGAACAGGCTGCCACTGGAGTGCACTGCTACTGGATTGGTCCCGAAAGCGTTCTCCTGATAGCCCGTCAAATCGCTGATTGCAGCGCCGGTATCGTTCGGCGACGCTACGGCTTCCAGATAGTTGAGGCCGATAATCGTGACTGGCCGCGTCGGCAAGTGAGCCAGGGTCAGCAGGTTTTCCCGGCGCAAGGGGCCGATGACGAACGCGGCACCATCGTCAATTGCCTGTTGGTACAGGCGCTCGATCGGCTGAGTCGAAGTGTCGTAAATTTTCAGCGCCGGCGCGTGACCGCCGTTTGACAAATTGTCAAAATGAGCCGCCAGAACACCGTTTCGTATAACCGTACCCGCCTGCCCATAACTGCCCTCCAGGGGCACCAGAAGAGCCACTTTGTCGACGGGCATGGTATTGGCCGCGCTTTCTATTCTGTCGAGTCCGGTCGGTGGGAACAGGATTGCCGGGTGTCCCGGCCAACGTTGCCGCCACTGGGCGATATTATCGCGTAGCAGGCCCACGTCCCCGGCGCTTCGCGTGACCTGTGCGAGATCGTACCAGCCACGCAGGGCCATACCCGACGCTTCCCGCGTCAGGTGCGACAGCGTTTGATCTGGCGCCTGGCTCAACAACAGCCAGATGCGCTCGTGAATATCCCGAATGGCTTCCGGATCCGATAGGAGTTCAGAGAGGAGCACGAACTCGTTAACTCCTTTTTCCAGTTCCCCCAGCAGGGAAAACAGCTCGCCACGCTGGCGGTACAGTTCGATGCGCTGTGCCTGGGCAAGAGTTGCCAGATTGCCTGCCAACCGCGGTGCGGTGAGTAGCTCTCGAACTCTGAAATACTCACCCTGTTCTGTCAGAATAGCCGCGTAAAGCGTGGTGTGGGCGGCGAGTCCGGCAATATCCAGTTTGGCTGTATCCAGGTTTTCCAGAACGGCTCGAGCCCGTTCTGTCCTGCCCGCATCAACGAAGCCTTGCGCGGCCTCGAGCAACTGTTGTTCGCGCGCGGGTGACTCCAGGGTGTTCGCTTTTTCGACCAGTTGTTCGGTCTGGTCGGGGCGAGGAGGTATTGCGCTGTCACGCGATTGCGGCGTCGTGACTGGAACTGTACAACCTGACACAGTGACGGCAATCAGGAAGAACGCAAGGATTGCCAGGGTAAAGCTGCGGACTATCGATAAGGAGGGCATGTAGCGAATTATGGCCGGGACTCTCTATGTGGTGGCGACACCCATTGGCAACCGAGGCGACATGGTACCGCGCGCTCTGGAGATTCTCCAGAACGTCGGTGTTATTGCGGCGGAGGACACCCGGCGTAGTCGGCGGTTGCTCAACCATTTTGGTATCGATGCCAGGCTGGTGTCCTACCACGATCATAGCGATGATACGCGTTCGCAGGCGCTTCTCGGGACCCTGGAGCGCGGCGACGACGTGGCGCTGATCTCGGATGCCGGCACGCCCCTGATTTCCGATCCGGGCTTTCGCCTGGTCAGGGAGTGCCAGGCGCGGGGTTACCGTGTCAGTCCCATACCAGGGCCTTGCGCCGCCGTGGCGGCACTCAGCGTCGCTGGCCTGCCCAGTGACCGCTTCGTCTTCGAGGGTTTCTTGCCCACGAGGCAGGCGCGGCGCCTAAAATTGCTGGAGGGTTTGCTCGATGAGTCGCGCACGATGATTTTCTACGAGGCGCCTCACCGCATTGTCGAGACGCTGGAAGATATGATCGCGGTGTTTGGTGGCGATCGCCACGCCACGCTGGCACGCGAATTGACCAAGGTGTACGAAACCGTAATCCCGGCGTCACTGGAATCCCTCCATCGGCAGGTCTGTGATGATGCCAATCAGCAGCGCGGTGAAATAGCGCTCGTCGTAGCCGGTATCGAGCAAGCAGCCGACGTCGGTGACGGCGAAAAAAAGCGCGTATTGACGATCCTCCTGGAAGAAATGCCGCCCAATAAGGCGGCAGCGATGGCGGCAAAACTCACAGGCGGTAAACGCAACGACCTGTATCGCCTGGCGCTTCAGCTTGGCGAGTGACTTGATACCGCCAGTTTTGACGACTCCCCGGGCACTTCACGGACCAGGCGCGGTACCAGGTAGCCGGGCAGGGCCGCGAGTAGTGCGGCGTGAAGCTCTTGCGCGCGCGCCTCACTCACGGCGAAGTGGGCCGCGCCCTGAACCGGGTCGAGCATATGCAGGTAGTAGGGCAAAATCCCGGTGTCGTAAAGCTTTTCGCTGAGGGTAGTCAGCGTGGCGGCATCGTCGTTGACGCCGCGCAGGAGCACAGACTGGTTCAGCACATCGACGCCCGCGGTTTTGAGCTTGCGAACGGCTGTCAGCGTATCGTCGCCCAGTTCGTTAGGGTGGTTGACATGCAGGACCATAGTGCTTGTCAGTCTGCTCCCTGCTAGCCACTGCAGGCATTCATCGGTTATCCGCGATGGAATGGCCACGACGAAGCGCGTGTGGACGCGCAACCGCTTGATGTGCGAGATCGCAGCCAACCGCGTTACCAGCCATGCCAGCTGGCGGTCGCTCGCAGTCAGCGGATCGCCCCCGCTGAGAATCACTTCTTTGATCGACTGATCCCCGGAAAGATAGGACAGGGCCTGTTGCCACTCGTCGCGGGCAGGGCGGTTGTCCTGGTAGGGAAAGTGCCGACGAAAACAGTAGCGGCAGTGAATGGGGCAGGCGGTGCTCGCCATCAGCAGGACGCGCCCCCGGTACTTGTGGATCAGGCCCGGCTGCGGATTGGCGTCTTGTTCCCCTACGGGGTCAGTGCCAAACCCAGGGACAATCTCGAGTTCCTCACCTCGCGGTAGAACCTGGGCCAGCAGCGGGTCGTCGATATCACCTCTGCGGATTTTCGCCAGAAAGGCGTGTGGCACGAATAATGGAAAGTCTCGGCTGGCCCGCAGTGCCGCCGGCAGCTTGCCTGTGTCGAGTCCCAGTAGTTCGAACAGCGCCGTTGGCTCGCGCACCGCGCCCGACAACTGCGCTTGCCAGCTAGGGGTCTGCAAAGCCAGGTTGGCGTGAGGTATCATGGCGCCCCCGACGAACGGTCGCAGGCGAAAACTAAGGAGGTAAGCATGGCGTCATATTCTACCAATGAATTTAGATCCGGGCTCAAAGTCATGCTCGATGGCGATCCCTGCGCCATTCTGGAAAATGAATTCGTCAAGCCTGGCAAGGGCCAGGCTTTCAACCGTGTGCGTCTGCGCAATCTCAAGACGGGGCGAGTCTGGGAGCGAACTTTTAGATCCGGCGAAAGCCTGGAGGGTGCAGACGTAGTCGACAAGGACATGCAATACCTCTACACCGACGGCGAACATTGGCATTTCATGGAACCGGATACCTTCGAGCAGCATCAGGCCGATGCGGCCGTGGTCGGCGAGGCGGCACCCTGGCTTAGCGAACAGGACACCTGTGTGGTGACGCTCTACAACGGCGCACCTTTGGCGGTGGCGCCGCCAAATCATGTGGAACTGACCATCGTCGAAACCGACCCTGGGCTGAAAGGCGACACAGCGCAGGGCGGGACTAAACCTGCAACCCTTAGCACCGGCGCAGTTGTCAAAGTGCCGTTGTTTTTGAACGAGGGCGAGGTGGTTCGCGTGGACACGCGCACCGGCGAATATCTCGGCCGCGCCCGGGACTGAGTCCCTACCTGTTCCCGGTTGCTCTCTATGGTTGAATCCTGGCGCCCCTCCGCCAGTCGGGACGTGTTACAGCGGCGCGCCCAATTACTGGCCGATATAAGAGGTTTTTTTTTACCCGGAACATTTTGGAGATCGATCCGCCGGCTCTCGGCAGCACCGGTGTAACTGACGTACATATCGAGAGCATGCGTCTGGCCGGGATGCCGGGAGCATATCTGCAGACTTCACCTGAGTATTACCTGAAACGGCTGCTTGCCCGGGGTTTCGAAGCCGTGTACAGCCTTGGCAAAGCTTTTAGGCAGGGCGAGCAGGGTCGATATCACCACCCGGAATTTACCTTGCTTGAATGGTACCGTCCCGGCTGGGACGAGTATCGATTGATGGCGGAAGTACAGGAGTTAATCGTCGCTACGGGTGCCCGTGAACAAAGGCCCAAGCTTGCAGTATCAACGCACAGTTTTAGCGAAGTCTTCGCCGATGCAACCGGTATCGACCCCCATGCACCGCCACCGCAAACGCTGCAAAAACTGGCCAGCGATATCGCCGGGCGCGATTGTAATCATGAAGACGATAGCATTTGCCTGGATCTTATTTTCAGCCTGCGGGTCGAGCCGGTGCTGCCCAGGGGGCTGTGTTTTTTGCACGATTACCCAGTCTGTCAGGCGGCGTTGGCTGCGACTGCAGAAAATGCGGATGGCCAGGTCGTTGCGCGCCGTTTCGAGGTGTTCTGGGACGGCTTAGAGCTTGCCAACGGCTATTTCGAGTTAACCGACGTCGAAGAGTTGGGTCGACGTTTTCAGGCAGACAATCAACGCAGACTAACTCGTGGCCAGGCGACTGTGCCAGTAGATGAAAAGTTGCTGGCCGCAATCAATGAGGGTTTGCCGCCCTGTGCCGGCGTAGCCCTTGGCGTTGATCGCCTGTTGATGAAATTTACCGGCAGCGAAGCCATTCAGCAGGTACTGGCATTTACCGACCCTTTTGACCTCGCCTGAGGGGCCTGACGACCAAAGCGCAACCGATGGGTGAGCTTGATGGATGAGCTTATTGACCCAGCATTAATCGCAGCCGCAACCTTCCAGCCGGTGATCCATTTTCTCCGCGGGGTCGTCATTGTTTGTCGTTCCGACCACTTTTGCCGGTACGCCCGCCGCGATCGAATGAGGTGGAATGTCCGCTAGCACGACACTGGCAGCGGCGATTTTCGAGCCCTCACCGATTTCGATATTACCCAGGATTGTCGCGCCAGGTCCGATAAGCACGCCGTGACGCACTTTCGGGTGGCGGTCTCCGCTTTCCTTGCCAGTACCACCCAGGGTAACGGATTGCATAATCGACACTCGATCCTCGACCACGGCGGTCTCGCCGATGACCAGTGCGGTCGCATGGTCAAACATAATGCCCTTGCCGACGCGGGCCGCCGGGTGAATATCGACGCCAAAGACCACGGACACGCGGTTTTGCAACACCAGTGCCAGCGATTCCCGTTGATGGGTCCATAACCAATGGGCTACCCGATGGGTGCTCAGCGCATGGAAACCTTTGTAGTAGAGGAAGGGCGTGGAAAAGTTGTGGCACGCCGAGTCGCGTTCGTAAGCGGCGATTATGTCGCAGCGGGCTGCATCGATAATACCGGGATCATCGGTAAAGGCAGCGTCAAACACCTCCCGTAACAGCAGCGCTGGGGTAATGTCACTGTGCAGTTTGTTGGCCAGATGGTAGCTCAGGGCGGCCGCCACGTGATCGTGGTTGAGTATTGTGGCATACAGAAAGCCGGCCAGCAGTGGCTCTTCCTCCACCAGGGTGGACACCTCGCTGGTCAGTTGTTGCCACAACGTTTCGTTGCAGGGGTGAGTTAGCGCCTCCATGGCGCGATTATGGGCGCCCCGGGGTTAATTTTCCAGCGGTGTCCGCGCGACCGCCCATACCTGCACGCGGCTCGCGCCGTATGCGCAAAGCAGTCCGGCGAGTGTTTCAGCAGTACTGCCAGTCGTCACGATATCGTCTACCAGAGCCACGGATTTACCTTCAATTCGAGCGCCCAGATTTTCACAGCCGCGAAATGCGGATTTGAGATTTTGCCGCCGCTGGTTGCGGTTCAACCCCCGTTGGGGTGGCGGCTGACCACTTCGCTTGATGCCCCGATCAAGGACCGGGACAGCGATCTGCTGTCCGAGCGCACGAGCCAGAATCTGGGCCTGGTTAAACCCGCGACGCATTCGACGATGCCAGCTCAGGGGGACGGGGATGAGAACGTGCGGGCGCTCGAGCGTGGCGTGGTTGATTTGTCGTTCTATTTCCCGGGCCAGTAATCGAGCGAGGACACGTCCGGCCGGCAGGTTGCCATTAAATTTAAACTGCCACAGGAGGTTGTCCATGGGCGCCCGGTAAACGAAGGGTGTGACGATGCGGGTAAATGCCGGGGGTCGCTGCGTGCAGGCCCCGCAAAACAATTTCCGATTATCTGGTGTCGCGGCTGACAGGCCAGCATTCGAGATCGTGGGCTGTCGATTCTGTGGCAAGGGTAACGCGCATTGGGCGCAGGCAAAGAGGTTGAGCGGCAGACTGGTTTCGCAGGCCGGACACATATCGAGCGCCCGGTTGCTGGCGCAACCACACAGGACGCAGCGACCGGGTAGCAGAAGATGACTGCATTGGTCGATCAGGGCACGCAGGTGAGTCACTCGCGGCATTTCTAGTGGCATGTATATTTGCTCCTTGCATTTTTTCCCTGATTTCTGGCGTCTCTATCTCAAAGAGCGGCGTCTCTGGATATACTCGTTCTTGGGTTGATGCGCTCCTGTATTACTGTGTTCGTAACGGTGTATGCAAACACATATCAGCCTATACCAGCACCAGTTTACGCCAGTCGATGTGAAGCCGAGCGCCGCGAACCGGCTTCTCCGGTCGTGCTGGTTGTGTCTTCATTTTATAGTCGCGTTAACCTGAATTCCTAATCGAGTTGACACGGCTCGAGAGCATGCCGGATCATAGGTTCGTGAGCCGGGGCGTAAAGCAGGTTTGTCCGCGGTTGTTGATCCAGTTTAATACCAGATCCATAAGTTAATTTCAGCAGGAGTGGCTATGACCTCAGTTCGTCACGATTGGAGCGGTGCCGAAGTACGGGCTTTGTTTGAGCTGCCCTTCAACGATCTTTTATTTCAGGCGCAGGCGGTGCACCGAGCGCATTTTGACCCCAACCGGGTGCAAATCAGTACACTGCTGTCGATCAAAACCGGCGCCTGCCCGGAGGATTGCAAATATTGTCCCCAGAGCGGTATTTACAATACCGGCCTCGAAAAGGAAAAGCTCCTGGAGCTGGAGCGGGTGCTTGAAGAAGCGCAGGCGGCCCGGGCCAGCGGCGCTACGCGCTTTTGTATGGGTGCCGCCTGGCGCTCGCCGCGCGAAAAGGACATGCCCCACGTGCTCAACATGGTGCGCGAGGTAAAAGCCCTGGGCATGGAAACCTGTATGACCCTGGGCATGTTGACGCAGGAACAGGCGGGACAACTGGCTGAGGCCGGACTCGACTACTACAACCA
>DJFY01000014.1:22222-28013 GCA_002431545.1 Cellvibrionales bacterium UBA5860
ATGAAAGTGTGCTGCGGCGGTATCGTCGGCATGGGAGAGGACCAGGAGGATCGGGTCGGCCTGCTGGTGCAGCTGGCAAATCTGCCGGAACATCCCGAATCAGTGCCCATTAACATGCTGGTTCGTGTGGCTGGTACGCCGCTTGAGTCGGCGGAAGATCTGGACCCTTTTGAGTTTATCCGGACGATCGCGGTCGCCCGCATCATGATGCCGCGCTCTCACGTAAGGTTGTCGGCGGGTCGCGAGGATATGAACGAACAAATGCAGGCGCTGGCCTTTTTTGCCGGCGCCAACTCTATTTTTTACGGTGAGAAACTGCTGACGACCCCAAACCCGGAGGCCAATCGCGACATGGCGTTGTTCTCGCGTCTCGGCATTCAACCGGAAGCCCATCAGACTGATATAGAGGCAGAGAGCGATCTCCAGGCGGTGGTCGATCGAGCCGCCCACGATAAATATTTTTACGATGCAGCTCGCAACTGAGCCCGCCCCGGTGCGCCCTGGCCATGTCTGGCCGCATGGCTTTTTTCAGCGATGCTTTAGGTCCGATCGCTGAGGGTCGGGTCGCCGTTTTTACCCTATTCTCGAGACAGACTGTAGATGACTACCTTTGACGCTGCGCTGCGGCTGCGTCTCGAACAACGGCAGGTAAAAGGTCTGTACCGGGCACGCAAAGTTCTGCAGTCGCCTCAGGCGCGGCAGGTGCAGGTGGATGGGCGCACCTGCATCGGTTTCAGTAGCAACGACTACCTCGGCCTTGCCAGCCATCCGGCGCTGATCCAGGCTTTTCAGCAAGCGGCTGAGCGCTACGGTGCCGGTAGCGGCGCCTCGCACCTGGTCAGCGGCCACTCGGTGGAACACCAGGCCCTGGAAGAAGAACTGGCCGAGTTCACGGGCAGGCCCCGCGCCCTACTGATGTCGACCGGGTATATGGCCAATATCGGTGTGATTCGGGCGTTGACCGACCGCGGAGATACCGTGGTGCAGGACCGCTTGAACCACGCCTCCCTTCTCGATGGCGGTTTTTTATCGAGGGCGGCTTTCCAGCGTTATCCTCACGGGGATCTGTCCGCCGCCGAGGATCTGCTGCTACAGGGTGCCGGGCAAAAACTACTGGCCAGCGATGGCGTATTCAGCATGGACGGGGATCTGGCGCCGTTGCCCGCGCTGGCTGAACTGGCGCACCGCAGTGGCGCCTGGTTGATGATCGACGACGCCCACGGCTTTGGTGTGCTTGGCGCCACCGGTCGCGGCATCGTTGAGCATTGTGCTATGAGTTTGGCGCAGGTGCCGGTATTGGTTGGCACTTTAGGCAAGGCGTTTGGTACTTTCGGAGCGTTCGTGGCCGGTAGTGAGATGTTGATAGAGACCTTGATCCAGTTCGCCCGCACCTACGTGTACACCACGGCCTTGCCTCCGGCAGTGGCTGCGGCGACGCGTGTAGCGCTGCGGCTTGTCGACGCCGAAGCCTGGCGGCGCTTGCATTTGCGGGAGATGATCGATCACTTCAGGAGCGGCGCCGCGGCCCACGGTCTACCGCTGCTCGACTCGGTCACGCCGATTCAACCCGTTGTAATCGGTGACGACGCCCGCGTCATGCGAATAAGCGAGCAACTGCTCGCCGCAGGCTTCTGGGTTGGAGCGATACGTCCACCGACAGTGCCGGCCGGCAGTGCCAGGCTGCGCGTCACCTTGAATGCGTCGCATCGCAAGGAAGACATCGATGCTTTGCTCGATGCTTTGGCAGTGGCCTTGCGCCGGGAGTCGGCATCGTGACGTGGGCTTTTTTTGTCACCGGTACTGATACCGGCGTTGGCAAAACCGTGGTGTCTGCGGCCCTGCTTCGCGCCGCCAATGGCCGGGGTATGACCACAGCAGCGGTCAAACCGGTAGCCTCCGGCAGTGAAATGACCCCGGAAGGGCTGCGAAACGAAGACGCTTTGTTGCTGAGTCAGGCCTGTAGCGAGCCGATGAGCTACGCTAACGTCAATCCCGTGGCGCTGGCGCCGGCGATCGCGCCACATCTGGCGGCGCGCGATGCAGGGGTGAGCCTGGATGCCAGACAACTGGCAGATCACTGCGCCCGAATCGTGGCCAGTGGAACCGATCTGGTGGTGATTGAAGGTGCCGGCGGTTGGCGGGTTCCCTTGAACGAAAGGGAGTTTTTTTCGGATATCGCGATAAACCTTAAGATCGCGGTGATTTTGGTGGTTGATATAAAACTGGGTTGCCTGAATCACGCCCTGCTTTCGGCAGAGGCGATTCGCCACGACGGTTTATTGCTCGCCGGCTGGGTTGCTAACTGCAGTTCGGGCCCGGACCCCCGGCATGGCGATATGGTGACCAGCCTGCGAGGGCGCCTAGGGTGTCCTCAACTGGCCGACATACCACGTGGCCCGGCAGTGGTCGATGAATGTATCGCCTTTGCGGCGGAGCATATTGACCTCTCCTTGTTGTTATAATTTGCCGCCGATCACCCGACAGCAAGCGGCTCGGCGTTAGCGCCTCAAGTGTCCGGAACCCGTCGGACTCGAATAACAGAAACCTATCAAGGCCCTGCAGGTCGATAGGAACAGGTACGACAAAGAGAGAATGACTATGACTGACTACAAGGCGCCGGTGCGCGATATGGTTTTTGTGCGGGACGAAGTCTTTGACTTTCCCGGCTTGTGGCAGGGCTTGCCCGGCTGCGAGGAAGCGACATCGGATGTGGTCAATGCCATTCTCGAAGCCATCGCGGTTTTTTGCGAGGAGGAACTCGCTCCCCTGAGCCTTTCCGGTGACCAGGAAGGGTGCACCTGGACGGAATCCGGGGTCGCCACGCCGAGCGGGTTTAAAGAAGCTTATCAGCACTATGCCGAAGCCGGCTGGCCTTCCCTGACCAGCCCTGTCGAATACGGCGGCCAGGGTTTGCCGCCATCCATGGAAAGCATTCTGAACGAGTTTGCCGGTGGCGCCAACTGGTCCTGGAGCATGTATCCCTTCCTGGCCAAAGGTGCACGAACCACTTTGCTCGCTCACGGCGAGCAGCACGTCGTCGACCGGTTTCTGCCCAAAATGGTCGCGGGCGAGTGGACCGGGACCATGTGCTTGACCGAAGCGCACTGCGGTTCTGACCTGGGTATGTTACGCACGAAAGCCGAGCCCCAGGCGGACGGCACTTACGCCATTACCGGCAGCAAGATTTTTATCTCGGCAGGTGAGCACGACATGGCGGAAAACATCGTGCATGTCGTGATTGCTCGACTACCCGACGCGCCGCCCGGTACCAAGGGGATTTCACTGTTCCTGGTGCCGAAAAAACTTCCCGACGACAATGGCGGACTTGCCGACAACGGAGTGACTTGCGGCTCGATCGAGCACAAGATGGGCATTCACGGTAACGCCACCTGCGTTATCAATTTCGACAACGCGACCGGCTATTTAATGGGTGAGGTCAACCGCGGCCTCAACTGCATGTTCACGTTTATGAACAATGCCCGTATCGGTACGGCGATTCAGGGTATCGCCCACGGCGAACGGGCTCTCCAGGCGGCCACTCGTTACGCTCGGGAGCGTTTGCAGATGCGTGCACCCCGCGGGCCAGTTAATCCCGACGGTCCCGCCGATCCGATCATCGTACATCCGGACGTGCGGCGCATGTTGCTGACGATCAAGGCGCTCACGGAAGGCAGTCGTCTCCTGATTCACTACCTGTCGACCTATGTCGATATCGATAAACTCAGTCCCGACGAACAGGCGCGCAAGCAGGCTGATGACCGGCTGGCCCTGTTGACGCCTATCGCCAAAGGTTTTATCACTGAAGCCGGCTTTGAAAGCGCTAATCACGGACTGCAGGTGTTCGGCGGTCATGGCTATATCAGCGAGTGGGGCATGGAACAGAACGTGCGCGATGCCCGTATCGCCATGATCTACGAAGGCACCAACGGGATTCAGGCCATCGATCTTCTGGGTCGCAAGATTCTGGCGTCCCAGGGCAAATTGCTGGCTGGATTTACCGCTGAAGTGAAAGCCTGGTGTGAAGCTGAGAGCGACAGCGATATCAAAGCCGGGTATGTCGGTGAAATAGCTCAGTTGGTTGGCGAATGGGAGCAACTGACTCAGGATATCGGCGCGCGTGCACTTCAGGACCCGGCCGAGGTCGGTGCTGCGTCCTTCGATTACATGATGTATTCCGGTTACATCGTTCTGGCGTATTTGTGGCTGCGCGCCGCCGAGGTTGCCGAAGCCAAGCTTGCGGCGGGGTCGCCGGAAAAGGACTTTTATCAGGCAAAACTGGAGACCGCGCGTTTCTATTTTGACCGCATCCTGCCCCGTACCAAAACGCTGGCGGCAACCATTGCATCGGGTGCCGAGTCACTGATGACCATGGACGCGACCCGCTTTGTTGTCGGTCTGGAGGTCGAATAACCTTGGCGCAGGACGAAATGCCACCGGAAAAAAAACTATCCGACGAGGACATGGCGCGGGTCGAGGAATACCTGTCCTCCCCCATCCACCAGGTTGAGCGCAAGCCCTACCGTCCGTTGCGGCTGCTTCTGGTGCTGTGGGTGGTGGTGACTGCGCTCGGCGGGCTGGCGCTCTTGTTTGCCTGGATGAACGATCTGTTGTGATCGGTGCGGTGAATTCGTGGCGCACCGCTGTTTTACTCGAATTCCAATAACGGCTAGAATCGCCTTCCATTTTGCGGCGTCGCCCTTGCCGGTTTCTCCTAAACGGGCGGCCAGAGCCGCGTCCGCCAAGTTAAAAATTCCCTTATCGCCAGCGGGGTGTCTATGAGTTCGACCAATGCCAACTACCCTGAAATCCGAGAAGCGGTGGCCAAGCTGTGTGCCAAGTATCCTGGCGAATACTGGCGCGCTCTGGACGACACGGCCACCTATCCCACCGAATTCGTGCGGGCGCTTACGGAGGCGGGATTTCTTTCGGTGCTCATCCCCGAGGCCTACGGCGGTGCCGGATTGCCGATAGAGGCGGGTTGTGCGGTCCTCGAAGAAATCCAGCGCAGCGGCTGTAACGGCAGTGCCTGCCACGCCCAGATGTACACCATGGGGACGCTGCTCAAGCATGGCAATGAGGACCAGAAAAATCGCTATTTGCCGGGCATTGCCGCTGGAGAGCTGAGGCTGCAGGCCTTCGGTGTTACCGAACCGACCAGTGGTACTGACACCACGCGTATTCGCACCCGGGCTGAACGCGATGGCGATCACTACGTCATCAACGGGCAGAAAGTCTTTATCTCGCGCACTGAGCATTCCGACCTGATGATTCTGCTGGCGCGGACCACTCCCAGGGAGGACTGCAAAAAGCCCTCCGACGGTATGTCTGTTTTTATTGTCGACATGCGCGAGGCAGTGGGTAACGGCCTTACCATCAACCCACTCAAGACCATGATCAACCACTCGACGACCGAGTTGTTCTTCGACAACCTGCGTGTCCCGGTGGAAAACCGCATTGGCGAGGAAGGCAAAGGGTTTAAATACATCCTCTCGAGCATGAATGCCGAGCGTATCCTGATCGCGTCTGAGTGTATTGGCGATGCGCGCTTTTTTGTCGAGCGCGCCAGTGCCTATGCCTGCGAACGGGAGGTTTTTGGTCGCCCGATCGGGCAGAACCAGGGCATTCAGTTCCCGATCGCCCGTGCTTATATCGAAATGGAGGCAGCGGCTTTGATGGTGCTGAACGCGGCGCGTATGTTTGATGCCGGCGAGCCCTGTGGCTCAGAAGCCAACATGTGCAAGCTGGTGGCCTCGGAAGCCGCCTGGCACGCGGCCGATACCTGCCTGCAAAC
>DJFY01000014.1:28321-38749 GCA_002431545.1 Cellvibrionales bacterium UBA5860
ACCAACCTGATTCTGTCCCACGTGGGTATTCACGAACTGGGTATGCCCAAGTCGTTTTAAGCGGCGCGAATACCGGAGTGATGTAAGAGGTGGTGGCAATGGCGTTGCATGAGCCATTGGCCCGCTGCGTAGCGCCCTAGTATATGAAACATTGATGTAGTTGAAGCAACAGATGCCAGATTTTACCGGGACCTTTTTGTCATGACCGCCATCGACATCGACCATCTCAAACAATGGGAGGGCAAACAGGAAAGCAGCGACGATGTGATTTCCCTCGCCACTGCCCGCGCCATGGCGGCCACCCTCGACTGGGAGGATATTCCCCAGTCTGGGGATGTGTTACCCAAGCCCTGGCACTGGTTGCATTTTTTGCCAGCGGCCCGGCAGTCGCAGATTGGCCACGACGGACATCCGCAAAGGGGTGGTTTTCTGCCACCTGTGACTTTGCCGAGGCGCATGTGGGCAGCGGGTGATGTCGCGTTTTGCGCGCCCTTGAAGATAGGCGATGCGGTAAAAAAGGTGAGTACAGTCAAGAGCGTCACCCACAAGCAGGGTGGTACCGGCCATCTGGTTTTTGTGGTCGTGGGCCACGACATTTACACGGGCGATACATTGGCCATTAGCGAGAACCAGAATATCGTTTACCGGGAAGACCCTGCTCCCGACGCGCCGCCACCCAAAATAATGCGTCCTCCTGCCGAGCCTGAATTCAGTCGGGAGATCCGGCCCGACCCTGTGCTGTTGTTTCGCTTTTCCGCGCTGACCTTTAACGCCCACCGTATTCACTATGACCGCCAGTACGCGATGCAGGAAGAAGGCTACGCCGGCCTGGTTGTGCATGGGCCCTTAAGCGCCACATTACTGCTTGACCTCGTGCATCGGCAAGTGCCCGACGCGGTAGTCCAGCACTACGATTACCGGGCCGTGCGACCCTTGATCGATGGCCGGCCTTTCCAGGTTCAGGGCCGGCGTGAGGACGGTGGCTTGGCGCTATGGGTCGTAGATAGCGACGGCGCCATGACCATGCAGGCCCGGGTAGTTTTGCAAAACTAGACAATCCTTTTGCAGCACACCGGACAAATGTCCGCAATCGCGCGAACAGGCAAATGAGCATAAACAGGCGCTAAACGTGTAATCAGGTTCTGAAACAGGTGTTTTCCATGGATAATTTACCCCTCTGGCGTTCGCTGCTGTTCGTGCCGGCCAATGTCGAGAAGTTTGTTGCCAAGGCGCACACGCGAGGGGCCGATGCCATTATTCTCGATCTTGAAGACAGCGTTGTACTACCGGAAAAAGCGGCGGCGCGCGACGTCGTGCCGCAGGCCGCTGAGACTGTTGCCGGCCACGGACTGGATGTACTGGTGCGTATTAACCGTCCATGGCGGCTCGCGGTGCGCGACCTGGAGACTTCCGTTTGCCCGCAGGTGCACACCATAGCCGTGCCCAAGGTCGCCAGTGCCGACCACATTCGCTTTCTGACCGAGGTCATCGACGAGATCGAAGTCGAAAAGCACATGACCCACGGCCATACCCGGCTGATGGCTCTGATCGAGGGTGTCGAAGGCTTGCGCAACATCGACGAGATTGCCGCAGCCTCGCCGCGCATGATGGGCATGTTTGTCGGCGCCGAGGACTTTTCCTCCGAGGCGGGTATGGAGCCCATTGAGGAAGGCCTGTTTTACGTCAATCAACAGCTGGTTTTTGCGGCGCGCCGCGCAGGCATACTGCCCTTTGGCTTCATTGGCTCGATTGCAGACTATGCCGACCTGGATGATTTTCGGCGCAAAATCAGACTTGCGAGACAGCTCGGCTTCGTCGGCGCGCCGGGGATTCATCCCAGTCAGATTGCGATTATGAACGAAGAATTTCAGCCCTCCGCGGATGAGGTCGAACATGCTACAGGTTTGCTCGACGTGTACGAGCAGGCGGTGGCGGAGGGCCGCGGTGCGGCAGAATTCAAGGGCAAGATGATCGACGCGCCCATTGTTGCCCGAGCCCGCGAAGTGCTGGCCAAGCATCAGGCGGTTAAAGCAAAGCCAAATTAGCGATAGAGTCGAATCAAACCAGGTGAACAGGAACAAGCCATGACTGAACCCGTTTTATACGAGCAGGACGGACGCGTGGTCACGCTGACGTTGAACCGGCCGGACACCCGCAATGCGCTGTCCCACGATCTGGTGCCCGATCTGGTCGACAAAATCAAACGGGCGGATGCAGACAGTGGGGTAAGTTGCCTGGTTATTACGGGTGCCGGCAAGAGTTTCAGCTCGGGTGGTAACCTGAAGGAAATTCGCGCCATGACCCAGGTCGACAAGCTCAGCACCAATGACTTGCGGCGCTGGTACACAGAAGGCATACAGCATATTCCGAAAACACTGGCACAGGTCACAATACCCGTGATCGCGGCGGTGAACGGGCACGCCATCGGTGCCGGTTGCGACCTCACCATGATGTGCGATATCCGCATCGCTTCCGAAAACGCCGTATTTGCCGAAAGCTTTATGCGCGTGGGATTGATTCCCGGCGACGGCGGTGCGTGGTTTTTACCACGGGTCATCGGGCTGTCGCGGGCCTGCGAAATGAGCTATACCTGTGACATGGTCGATGCCGCAAAAGCCGAGAGGTGGGGCATGGTGTCTGAGGTTGTGCCCGCCGAAAGTCTGCTGGAGACCGCGCAAGCAATGGCCAAACGCATCGCCGTCCATCCGCCGCTCGGCGTTCGCTTCGCCAAAAAGCTGATTCAGGATTCCCAGAACATGCCGCTCGGGGCGGCGCTGGAAATGGCTGCTGGTATGCAGGCGACGCTGCAGCAGACCGAAGACCATCTTGAGGCGCTCGACGCTGTACTGGAAAATCGCCAGGCGCAGTTTAAGGGTCAATAACGAATTCATCTCCAATCCACAGGCCCCGCTGGGGTTAACTTAACTATGCTATTGCCGTGAGGCAACTACCAGTTGGCACCAAATGCCGACGTTTAAACCTGTCCCGTGCGGTCGTGGCCGAACGGAACATATCGAAGTGATATATCGGAGGAGATATGGAAGTAGGTGCATTTTATCTGCCTGTTATTGGCAGCCGGGAGGAAATAGAAAAGGGCATGGCCGGGAAAAGGACCGACCTTTACCAGCAGATGCTGAAAGAGGTCACCGAGCAGGTTCAATACATGGACGAGCATGGCTACTATGGCATGGGCACCACAGAGCACCACTTTCATATCGAGGGTGAAGAGGTTTCTACCAACCCGGTTCTGCTCAACCTGTATTTCGGCATGCAGACCAAAAACATGAAATTTGGTCAGTTGGGTAACGTGTTGCCGTCCCACAACCCGGTTCGCCTCGCCGAAGACATCGCCATGGTCGATCAGATGCTCAGTGGCCGTACATTCGCTGGCTTTGCTCGAGGCTATCAGCCGCGCTGGGTAGCGACCCTCGGGCAGCAGGTGGACGGTATGGCGCGGGAGACAGAACTTGGGCCTGAGGCGTACGATGCCCTGAAAAAAGAGCTTTACCGCGACCATATCGATATCATCAAAAAAGCCTGGTCCAACGATACTTTTTCTCACAAGAGCAAACATTGGGAGATCCCGCCAGCCAATACCTTCTGGGCCACACATGACGTGACTCGGAAATACGGGCAGGGGGTCGATGAAAATGGCATCCTTACAGAGATCGGTATTGCGCCGCCCACCTACAACAAGCGCATGCCCGATCTGTTCCAGCCCTTCAGTGTTTCGGAAAGCTCGATTGTCTGGGCTCAGGAAAACGACGTCGTGCCGGTTACAATTATTACCAATACCGAGACGGCGCAGGGGCATATTCGTGCGGCACGAGAGGCGGCTGAAAAAGCTGGCAAGCCCTATAAAATGGGTATGACGCGCGAAGTGATTGTCGCCGATACGGACGAAGAAGCCTACGAAATTGCCAAAAACGGCGGTTCTTACATCTGGTGTAACTTCTTCGGACCTTTTGGTTTTAATGCGGCCGTGGCAAACCCGGGCGAGGGGCCTTTCGACGTGCCAAACAACTTTGAAACCATGCTCGAGCGCGGCCTGGTCATTTGTGGCAGTCCCGACACAGTGAGCCGAAAATTCGAAAAACTGTTTCAGGACCTGCCATGCGATTACTTCTGGTTGTTTACGTACAACGGCCTTGTCCCGCAGAATAAAATGATGCGTCATTTCGAACTGCTGACGGAAAAGGTGCTGCCCAACTTTACCGACAAGATCAGGTAAAGCGCCCGGCGGGCAACAGCAGGTTATTCATTATTGGAGTAGGAAAACACTATGGTGGGAATTACAGCGTACGGTGCCTATCTGCCGCGCTTGCGATTACAGAAACAGGTCGTCGCCGATGCCAACGCCTGGTTTGACTCGGGCCTGACGGCCCTGGCGAAGGGCGAGAAGGCCATGTGCAACTGGGATGAAGATGCAGTCACTATGGCCACCGAGGCCTACGCGGACTGCATGGGGCGGGCGCCGGGACAAACGCCGGCGGCGTTTTTTCTGGCTTCTACCAGCCTGCCGTTTGCCGATCGCCAGCATTCTGTGATCGTCGCTGAAGCCCTGAATCTGCGGACCGAAGACCTGCGTACAATGGATGTCACCTCGTCTCAACGTGCCGCCACCTCAGCGCTGCTGTCGGCGCTCGATGTCGCCGCTGCCGGCCACGGCGACGCGGTAGTCGTCGCTTCTGAGCACCGCCATACCAAATGTGCCTCCCGCGAGGAGATGTTGTATGGCGACGGTGCCGCAGCCGTCGCAGTGGGCAAGGATAATGTCGTGGCAGAGCTGGTTGCGAGCTTTACCCAGGCCGCCGATATGATCGACCACTATCGTGCCGAGGGCGCCGTGGCCGACTATGGCTGGGAGGAACGCTGGGTGCGCGATGTCGGATACATGGGCATCCTGCGCCGCGCGGTGGCAAGTCTGTTGGAAAAAGCTGGTGTGGAAGCGGCTGATATCGCTCATTTTATATTGCCCACGGATCAGGGGCGGGTGCCGGGCGCTGTCGCCAAGCGCCTGGGTATTCCCGATAGCGCGGTCGCCGATAACCTGCTCCAGTCTGCCGGTAACGCCGGTGCGGCGCAGCCGCTGATGCTGCTGGCACATCGTCTGGAGCAGGCCGAGCCTGGCGATCTGATTCTGCTCACGGGCTTTGGTCAGGGTTGCGATGTCCTGTTGTTTCGGGCGACTGACTCGATCGCCGGGAAAAAACCTGAAAAAGGTGTTTCCGGTCACTTGGCCCGCGGTGAGGCTGAAACCAATTACAATAAGTTTCAGTCCTTTAATGACCTGTTAATTAAGGATCTGGGTAAGCGCGCCGAGACAGACAAGACTGCTTTCCTGTCCGCCATGTACCGCAACCGGGGCCTGGTCAACAGCTTTATCGGCGGCGAGTGCACCGTGTGCCACACGGTGCAGATGCCCAAGCACAATTACTGTGTAAATCCCGAATGTGGCGCCTACAATAGTCAGGAGGACCATCCCATGGCGGGCGTCAAGGGGCATGTCGCCACCTGGACAGCGGATCGTCTGACCTTCGATTTCAACCCTCCGGCTTATTTTGGCCTGGTGAAGTTCGATGGGGGCGGTCGTATCATGATGGATATGACAGAGGTCAATCCGGAGACCTTCGATACCGGTGCGGAGGTGACAGTACACTTTCGCATCAAGCAGATAGACAGCCAACGCGGTTTTCGCAAGTATTTCTGGAAAGCCGTACCGAATCAGTAAGTGGGATGACCTGAAAGATCACCAGAGGTAACAGACATATGGCCAAAGGAATCAGAGACAAAGTTGTCATTTTGGGTGCCGGTTGCAGTAAATTCGGCGAGCGTTGGGAGTGCGAACCGGCGGATTTGATGGCCGAGGCCTTCGAGGAGTGTATCGCCGACGCCGGCATCGAGAAAAACCAGATCGAGGCGGCCTGGCAGTCGACAGGCATAGACGCCTTCAGCGTGGGCCCTGGCGCCATGCCCCTGAGCATGGCTCTGCGGCTGCCCTATATCCCGGTGACCCGCCTGGAAAACTACTGTGCCAGTGGCACTGAGGCCTTTCGTGCCGCCACTTACGCGGTCGCCTCCGGTGCCTGCGACATTGCACTGGCCATGGGCTTTGAGAAACTCAAGGACACCGGTTACGGCGGCCTGCCTCAGCGTTCGCGTGGCGTCAGTAACGATATGTACTACCCCAACCTTTCCGCGCCCGGTATGTTTGCCCAGCTGGCCGCCGGCTACCGGGCCAAGTACGGCACCAACAAACAGGATCTCAAGCGCGCCATGGCGCATGTCTCGGTAAAGAGCCACGCCAATGGCGTCAAGAATCCCAAGGCTCATTTACAGCGCGCTATTACTGAAGAGCAGGCGATGAATGCGCCGATGATCGCCGAGCCCATCGGGCTGTTTGACTGTTGCGGCGTTAGCGACGGTGCTGCCTGCGCTATCGTCACCACGCCGGAGATCGCAAAATCCCTGGGCAAGGAGCAGCTGATCAGCGTCAAAGCACTGCAATTGTGTGCCTCCAACGGCGAGGAGGGCGGCTTTGAGAACTGGGATGGGTCATACGTGGCCACCACGCGTATCGCCGCCAAGCGGGCTTACGAAGAGGCTGGCGTCAAGAACCCGCGCAAGGAAATCAGTATGACCGAGGTGCACGATTGCTTCTCCGTCACCGAAATGGTCACGATGGAGGACCTGTATCTTTCCGAGGACGGTGGTGCAGTCAAAGACGTTCTGGATGGCGTCTACGACGCTGACGGCGAAGTACCCTGTCAGATTGACGGTGGCCTCAAATGCTTTGGCCACCCTATCGGTGCCTCCGGTTTGCGCATGCTCTATGAAATGTACCTGCAACTGACTGGCCGTGCCGGCGAGCGGCAACTGTCCGATCCGAAACTGGGTCTGACCCACAATCTGGGCGGTTTTCCTCACCAGAATGTCGTGAGTGTCGCCATAATCGGTCAGTACGACGTCTGACACCGGTCCGCCCGACGCCGGCCTTTGGCCGGAGCCGGGCGGGTGGCGAATCCACTAACAGGTTAGTAAAAGTAATACAGGCCGCCGGCGGCGTTAGCGAGTCGCGGTTGTCAACGATGTTGTCCCGATCAGGCGAAAACCCATGAATACTGTGACCGGTTCTCCTTCTTCCGATGTCGAACTGGCGTCTACAGCGCTGAAAGAAGTCGCGGGGCTTGTCGAGCAGGCGCTGGCTCATTTGCACGAACGCTGCAGCGTCGATGGAAAATTGTCGCCGACGGCGCTCGATGAGCATCAGTTGGTGTGCTATGACATCTCTTTTTGCTGCGCGGAAAGGGCGGCCTCGGAAAGCCTCCTGAGCTATGCGGCCGCGACCTGTCATCAAGACCCGGTGGCTGCCTGGGTGGCCTGCCAGTTTGTCGCCGAAACCGTCAATGCTGTCGTCGCGCGGCTGTCTGGCCGTCCCGGGGACTATGGTCTGCAGCGCGCCGATATCGCCCGAGTGCTGGAGCGAGTGGAAGCCGGCGGTCTGACCGCGTTTTATCTCAGTGCAGAGCGTATGGCGGCCCTCGGTGCGGCCCTGATAGAACGTGAAGGCGACTACCTGCCTGCCAATCTCGACGAAGAAAAACTCATCGTTCGGGACACTTTTCGTCGCTTTGCCAGTGATGTCGTCATGCCACTCGCCGAAGATATTCACCGCGAGGATCTGGATGTGCCGGAAGCCATCCTGCAGCCGCTGCGCGAAATGGGGTGCTTCGGTATATCCATCCCCGAGCGTTTCGGTGGTTTGCAGCCCGATGCCGGTGATGACAGTCTGTATATGATTCTGGTTACCGAAGAACTGTCGCGGGGTTCCCTGGGGGCGGCGGGCAGCCTGATCACGCGGCCGGAAATCCTCGCGCGCGCTCTAGTACGTGGCGGCACCGAGCAACAACAGAAGACCTGGTTGCCCCGGATTGCCGCCGGCGAGACCCTGTGCGCAATTTCACTCACTGAGCCCGATTACGGTTCTGACCTGGCTTCGGCGAAGTTGCGTGCGGTTAAAACCGAAGGCGGGTGGTTGCTCAACGGCAGCAAGACCTGGTGTACGTTTGGTGGCTTGGCGAGTGTTGTCCTGACGCTGGCGCGTACGGGCGGCGATGATGAGGGCCATCGGGGCCTGAGCCTGTTTCTGGTAGAAAAACCGCCCACTCCCGGTCACGAATTTTCCGTGGTCCAGGATGCAGGGGGCAAGATGACGGGTAAGGCCATCCCCACATTGGGGTACCGCGGCATGCATTCCTTCGATATTTTCTTCGAAGATTATTTTGTTGCCGACGCCAACCTGGTTGGCGAAGACAGCGGCCTCGGCCAGGGCTTCTACTATGCCATGATGGGGCTCACTGGCGGGCGCATGCAGACCTCGGCGCGTGCCACCGGCGTGATGCAGGCCGCCTGTGAGCAAGCTATCAGCTATGCCCGGGAGCGCAAAGTCTTCGCCCGGCCGATTGCCGATTACCAGCTGACGCTGGTGAAGCTGAGTCGCATGATCAGCCATCTTCTCGCCTCGCGGCAGTTCAGTTACGCCGTGGCCCGTGAAGTCGATGCCGGAGGCGGCAAAATGGAGGCCAGCCTGGTCAAGTTGTTTGCCTGCCGCGCCGCGGAATGGGTGACGCGGGAAGCCCTGCAGATTCACGGCGGTATGGGTTACGCCGAGGAAGTGCCAGTCAGCCGATATTTTGTCGACGCGCGTGTACTGTCGATTTTTGAGGGTGCCGAAGAAACGCTGGCGCTCAAAGTCATTTCTAGAGAGTTAATCGCCAACGCGGTTGGAGCGCAAAAAAAGACAGCGATCGCCTGACCGCTATGTCGATGCATCTCCAGTTGAACACCACAAGAGAAGGATAAGGAACGAATTATGAGCAGAACAGATCACCTGGCTGGTAAAGCATTCGTGGTGACCGGTGCCGGCCGCGGCATTGGTCGCACTATAGCCCTGGAAATCGCCAAAGCCGGTGGCAACGTTGTGGTCAACGATCTGGACCAGGCGGTCGCGGACGAAGTGGTCGCGGAGATCAAAGCCCTGGGTGGGGATGCCGCGGCCAATACCGACAGCGTTGGCGATTGGGAAGGCGCCAACAATATGGTCACCCAGGTGGTCGATACCTTTGGCCAGATCGACGGTGTCATCAACAATGCCGGTAACCTGCGCGATGTGATTTTTCACAAGATGACGCAAGACGACTGGGATTCGGTCATCAACGTACACCTCAAGGGCAGTTTTAACGTCAGCCGCGCGGCGGCAACCCATTTTCGCAACCAGGAGGGTGGTGTCTGTGTGCACATGACGTCCACCTCCGGCCTGATCGGTAACTTCGGGCAGGCGAACTACGCAGCGGCGAAGGCCGGGATCGCCGCGTTGTCTAAGTCCATAGCGCTGGACATGCAGCGCTACAACGTGCGTTCCAACTGTATTGCGCCCTTTGCCTGGAGTCGCATGACAGCGTCGATTCCGGCAGAAACGCCGGACCAGGTTGCCCGTGTCGAAAAATTGAAAAAAATGGTGCCTGAAAAAGTCGGCATCGTGGCGGCTGCCCTGTGTACTGACCGCGCGGCACATATCACCGGCCAGATCTTTGCCGTGCGGATGAACGAGATCTTTTTGATGAGCCAGTCGCGGCCGTTGCGTTCGACCCACGCTGGCGAAGGCTGGACCATCGACAGTATTTTCGACACCGCGATGCCGCAGCTGGAAAGCCATTTTTACGGGCTCGATCGCTCGCAGGATGTGTTTACCTGGGATCCGGTATAAGTTTTTCGCGCGAGGCGACGAGTGTCGGTGTTGGCGAGGACGGGTATCGCTCGGTTGGGTCTGAGGTGTATCTTGTGTTTACAGTCGATCTAGATGCCGGCCCACTGACAGCCTAAAGCGTTTATGGACAATATTCTTTCCGGACTGCGCGTTGTCGAAGGCGCTGCTTTTATCGCAGCGCCCTCGGGCGCGATGACATTGGCCCAGTTGGGTGCCGATGTCATTCGTTTTGACATGATCGGGGGCGGACTGGATTATCGCCGCTGGCCGGTGGACAAAAACAATAGCAGCTTGTTTTGGGCCGGACTCAACAAGGGCAAGCGCTCCATTGCGGTGGATTTCCGCAAACCGGAAGGTCAGGATATTCTCACGCAACTGATTACCGCGCCGGGCGAGGATGGCGGTCTCTTCCTGACTAACTTTCCCGCACGCGGCTGGCTCAGTGACGAGAAGCTGCGCCGGCATCGCGATGATCTGATCTATATGAACCTGACCGGCGATCGCCACGGCGGCTCGGCGGTGGATTACACTGTCAATTGCGAGGTCGGTATTCCCTACATCACAGGCAGCCGGGAACAGCCGGTCAATCACGTATTGGCCGCCTGGGATGTGATTACCGGACAGACCCTGGCGCTCGGGCTGCTGGCCGCGGAGCGGCATCG
>DJFY01000014.1:39035-48052 GCA_002431545.1 Cellvibrionales bacterium UBA5860
GGGTTTATTGCCGAGGCGCAAATCAACGGCGAGGAGCGTGCCGCCTACGGTAATTATCTGTACGGGGCGTTTGGCAAGGATTTTGTCAGCGCAGACGGCCGGCGCATGATGATTGTCGGTTTAACGGGCAATCAGTGGCGGGGCATTATTGCTGCCACCGACCTCGGCGTTGCTTTCGATCAGCTCGGCGAGCGCCTGCAGCTCGACCTGCGCCAGGAAGGCAATCGCTTTCGCGCGCGCGACGACATCGCCGGCCTGCTTGAGCCCTGGTTTGCCGCGCACCGGTTTGATGACATCGTTTCGCGTTTCGAAGAAAACGGCGTCTGTTGGGGCAAATATCAAAGCATCGCCGAGCTGGTTGCCGACGATCCCGAGTGCTCTACTGACAATCCCTTGTTTCAGGAGCTGGAGCAACCGGGTGTCGGCAGCTACCTGACACCGACGAGTCCGCTATGCTTCAGTGGCTTCCAACGTCAGGATGCGCGTCCAGCGCCAGCGGTGGGGGAGCATACGGACCAGATTCTGGCCGAGGAACTGGGCTTGAGCGGTAGTGAAATTGGCCGCCTGCACGACGGCGGTGTCGTTGCACAGGCAAGTTGAGCGTACCAATAAGGAAACCAGTCGGTTAGGGATTGGCCCGGCCACGCGATGGCTGGGCTCGGCTACCGGAAATAATAACCGGCAGCTTTCGTCAGTATTCGGCGCCCAGGCTATATTCGGCGCCCAGGCTATTCGGAGTAGGGCACTGTTGTCGCGATCGGTTATTACTGGGATTGACAGTCGCGTTTCTGGGGTTGAACGTCGCGCCGGGTGCGTTGAATTTTAAATATAACTACAGGGGTAGTAGCTATGGCAAGCCAGCAAGCACAAGCAATAGTCGAGTTGTACAGGGAATGGTCCGGCAAGCTCGCCATGAACGGCGAAATGGGTCTGGATGAACTGCGGGAGCTTTTCGACGAGTGGGGCGAATTGAGTTCGCAGCCCGAAGGTGTCGAGTTCCACGAGGCGACATTGGCCAATGTGCCCGGTGTCTGGGCAACGCCAGCAGGGGCGGATATGAGCCGCGTGGTGATCTGTTGCCACGGCGGCGGGTTTTCGGTGGGTTCTTCAAAGAGCCATCAGAAGATGTACGGCCACCTGGCCAAGGCGGTGGGGTGCCCGACATTTACCCTGGATTACACCCGGGCGCCGGAAAACCCGCATCCGGGCATCGTCGAAGAGGCGGTTAACGTTTACGCCCAGTTGCTGGAACAGGGTTTCAAGCCGGAGCATATCGCCACCACCGGCGACTCTGCCGGCGGCAACCTGTGCACGACAATGATTCTCTACGCCCGCCACAAGGGCTACCCCATGCCGGCTTGTTGCGCGCCTATTTCACCCTGGTACGACATGGAGGGTAAGGGCGCCACGCTGACCAGCAATGCCGACAAAGACGCTCTTGTCGGCGGCGAGATCCTCGCGGGTATGATCGCAAATTTCCTCGGTGAGGATGGTTCGCGCCAGGATCCCTTTGCCAATCCGCTTTATGCCGACGTCAAAGGATTTCCGCCGACCCTGATCCAGGTGGGTGCTTACGAAGTGCTATTAGATGACAGCCAGCGTTTTTACGACCAGGCGAAAGAGGCGGGTGTCGATGCCCAGATCCAGGTTTACCCCGAGATGCAGCATGTCTTTCAGTTCATGGCCGGCAGAGCGCCCGAAGCCGATGACGCCATCCAGAAAATTGCCGCATTCATGAAACCTCATCTGGGGCTGGGTTAAACCGGCGCGTGCAGTGCTGGTGCCGAAGTTGCGAATTATTTTGGAAATTTCCCATAGCCTGACACATGACCGCACTTGTACCCGTCCTGGGATAGATGCAAGCCACATATAATAGATAATCAGGAGTCAAGCGATGATAGAACACAAGCAGATTTATATAGACGGCCAGTGGGTCGATGCTTCCGGCGACGGTATCACCCACCTGGTGAACCCCGCCAACGAAGAGGTCTTTGCCACGGTGCCTATGTCGACACCGGATGACGTGGACAAGGCGATCCGTGCGGCGCGCAAGGCGTTCATCCCCTGGTCACAGACACCCAGCGCCGAACGCAAGGCCTATATCGACGCTATTTGCGCCAAGCTGACCGAGCGCAAAGATGAACTGGCTTCGCTGATCAGCCAGGAGATGGGTATTCCAGTGCACTTTGCCCTTGGCATTCAGGTGATGGGACCGATCTCAGGGCTGTCGATTTTCGGTGACCTGGCGGCGACCATGGACGAAACCCGGGAGCACGACGGCGGCTACATCACTGTCAAGGAGCCGATTGGCGTCTGTTCCTTTATCACACCCTGGAATTTTCCCCTGTTTCAGGTTGTCGCCAAGGTGGGTCCGGCGCTGGCCGCGGGTTGTACCTGTATTCTCAAGCCCAGCGAGCAAACGCCTCTGTCGACCTTTATTTTTGCCGAAGTTTGCGCCGAGGTGGGTTTGCCAGCCGGTGTGTTCAACCTGGTGCCGGGCAAAGGTTCAGTGATCGGCGACGTCATCAGTTCCCACCCCGAAGTGGACCTGGTGTCGTTTACCGGCTCTACGGAGGTCGGTGTCGACATCGCCAAATCCGCTGCCGGTACCGTCAAGCGGGTGTGTCAGGAACTGGGCGGCAAGTCGCCCTTTATCATCGCCGAGGACGCGCCGGTCGCCAAGGCCGTCAAATACGTGGTCAAGGATTCCATGTTCAATTCAGGTCAGATGTGTGTGCAGTTGAGCCGCATCCTGGTTCACGAATCCCAGTACGAAGAAGCGGTAGAAGTGGCTAAAACGGTCGCCGAATCCCTTGCTGTGGGCGACCCCAATGACAAAGGCACCTTTCTCGGGCCGCTCAGTTCCATGCAGGCGCGCAACAGCGTGGTGCGCTTTATCGAAAAAGGCGTTGCCGAGGGCGCGCGTCTTGTGACGGGGGGTACCGAACTGCCCGAAGGCGTTGAAAAAGGTGCCTACGTGAGACCGACGATCTTCGCCGACGTCAACAACGACATGTCGATTGCTCGCGAAGAAATATTTGGTCCGGTCCTGTGTTTTATTCCGTATAAAGACGAGGCGGAGGCCATCGCTATTGCCAACGACACCGACTTCGGCCTCTCCAGTGGTGTCTGGGCTGAGAACAAAGACACGCAAATGCGAATCGCCAGGCAGTTGCGGGCCGGTCAGGTTAAAGTGAACGGCCCGGCCTTCAGCTTCGCCGCGCCTTTTGGCGGTTACAAAATGTCGGGCAACGGCCGCGAGTGGGGTGCCAGTGGACTGACCGAGTACACCGAAGAAAAGGCCATTCTTGTTGGAGGATGATCCGCTTTCGCCCCCGGTAATTGCCCAGGGGTATAGCTTTCCCGGCGGCAATACTATTTGGTTTGAACTTTTGTAGGAGAGATTATGTCGGCTAGCCGCTTTCGCTTCCCCCATGTGGAAATGCCAGAAGTCGCGGTACAACTGCGGGCCGAAGTGCGGGAATTTCTCGCTGAGGAACGCGCCAGTGGGGGCTTTGTGCCCATGGCAGATTGCTGGGCTTCGGCGATGAGTCCTGAATACAGCCGCAAGGTCGGCCAGCGCGGCTGGCTGGGCATGACCTGGGACAAGCAGTACGGCGGCCACGGGCGCTCCTTTCTCGAACGGTATGTGGTGACTGAAGAGATGCTGGCAGCGGGGGCGCCTGTTATGGCCCACTGGATAGCGGACCGGCAGAGCGGGCCGCAGATCATCAAGAATGCACAGCCGCACGTTCGAGACCAGATCATTCCGCGCATTGTTGCCGGGGACTGTTTCTGCGCCATTGGCATGAGTGAACCCAACACGGGTTCCGATCTGGCCTCGGTCTCCACCAAAGCTGAAAAGGTCGAAGGCGGCTGGCGTGTCAATGGCACCAAACTATGGTCCACAGGCGCACACGGCTGCGACTATATGATCACGCTACTGCGCACGGCGCCACCCGATGCCAAAGCGCGTCACGAAGGTTTGTCCCAGTTTATTATTGATTTGAAATCACCCGGCGTGCAGATACGCGGCATTGCCGATATCGGCGGCCAGGTGCATTTCAATGAAACCCAATTTGAAGATGTCTTTGTCCCCGACGACTATGTTTTGGGTGAAGTGGGTCAGGGCTGGCAGATGGTCGTCGGTGAACTGGCGCTGGAGCGTTCGGGACCCGAACGTTTCCTGAGTTCGTTTATTGTTTTGCAGGAGGCTATGCGAGTGCTGGTCACTAACCCCAGTGACAAGACCCGCGAGGTCTTGGGCCAACTGGTGGCCAAGATCAAAACCCTGCGGCGCATGTCGCTTGGTATTGCCGGCTTGCTGGAAGAAGGCTCCTCCCCGGAAATGGAAGCGGCGCTGGTCAAGGATGTAGCTACGCGCTTCGAGCGGGAAATGCTCGAAAAACTGCGTTCCATTTTACCGGCACATATTCTCGCCGCTTCCAACGGATTATTGCCGACCTTGTTGCGCGAAGGCATTCTCAGGGTGCCTTCATCGACGCTGCGCGGCGGTACCAACGAGGTGCTGAAGGGTATGATCGCACGCCAACTGGGTATGCGGTAACAGTTCCGGAGTATGCCGTAACGCCAGCAATAGTGTGCCCATGCAGATTCGGGGGCGCTAGTATAGTACTGAGCCGGGAGACAACCGAGTCCGGCGAAAAGAGAAAACCCAATGAGCGAAACAGACAGCATAATTTTTGATACCGCGCAGCGCATTTTCGAGGACTTGAGTACCGCGGAAGTGATTAACGCGGCCGAGGACGGGCAATGGCCTGATGAGTTGTGGCAGGCCATTGAAGAGGCGGGATTGGCACTGACCTGGATTCCCGAGGTCAATGGCGGTGTCGGCGCATCCCTGATGGATGGCTTCGCGGTCATCAAGGCAGCCGGTGCCGCAGCGCTGCCCGTGCCTTTGGCAGAGTCTCTGCTCGCCGGATGGCTGCTGGCCAAAGCCGGTCTGGAAGTGGGCACCGACCCGATGACAATAGTGCTGCCGGAACAGGCGGGAGATCTCGTCTGGAACGGTGAAAGGCTCAGTGGTACGGTTTCGGCGGTGCCCCACGCCCGCAGCGTCAGGCGCCTGGTGGTTGTCGTCAATGGCGAAGGGGGCCAGGTGTTGGTCGTGGATCCGGCTCAAACCCGTATTGAATCAAAACGTAATCTTGCCGGCGAGCCCTGGGATACGGTGACATTCGATGGCGTCGAGCCCCTTGAGCAAGCGCGCCTGCCGGCGGATACCGACCTCGACAGGGCGCGCGCAGCCGCCGCGCTAATGCGTTGTGTCCAGGCCGCCGGTGCCCTTGGCACTGCGCTGGAGCTGACTATTCAGTACGCTATGGAGCGCGTCCAGTTTGGTCGGCCTATCGCCAAGTTTCAGGCCCTGCAACACTCGGTGGCGGCCTTTGCCGGCGAAGTCGCTGCAATCAACGCGGCGGCGGACGCGGCGGCCGAGGCTATGGCTCGCAACAATGCGGTTGATGGAGAGGCCTGGATCGAGATCGCCGCGGCTAAAACCCGGCTCGAGGAAGCCGTCAATGAGGGCGCGGCAGTGGCGCACCAGGTGCATGGCGCCATGGGCTTTACCTACGAGCACCGTTTGCACCACCTCACGCGGCGTCTGTGGGCTTGGCGCGACGAGTACGGCAGCGATGTCTACTGGTCGAGGATACTTGGGCAGGAAGTATTGAATTGGGGTGCTGACCAGTTGTGGCCTCGTATTACGGCGGTCAGCGATCCCCGCTAATCTCGCCTTGCTACGGCCTAATAGCGTGGCGCTGCGGGATGCCGTCAGCGCATAAATCAGTAAACCAGTAAATCAAAAGGTACGGCACCAGATTCTAGAAAGGGGTTAGGTATGGATTTTTCTCTGACAAGCGAGCAACAGGCCATCGTAGACAATATTCAGGCCCTGATGGACACATTTGGCGACGAATTCTGGCTGGAACGGGACAACACTGGTGAATTCCCCGAGGAGTTTTATCAGGCGATGGCCCAGGGGGGCTGGCTCGGTATTACCATGCCGGAAGAATATGGTGGTGCTAATCTCGGCGTGGTGGAGGCGGCGCTGATGATGATGACAGTGGCTCAGGGTGGTGGCCTTTCGGCGGCTTCTGCCGTGCATATCAATATTTTTGGCCCGCACCCCATCGTCAAATTTGGCACCGAGGAGCAAAAGCAACGCTGGTTGCCCCCCTTGATCGCGGGGGAGGAAAAAACCTGTTTCGGCGTGACCGAAGCCAATGCGGGACTCGATACCACGCGCATTGAAACCTTCGCCCGGCGCGAGGGAGACAAGTACATCATCAACGGCCAAAAGATCTGGACCACCACCGCGCAACAGGCCGACAAGATCATGCTGCTGACGCGTACCACACCACGTGAAGAATGCGCTAAACCCCACGAGGGCATCACCCTGTTCTACGCCGACATGGATCCCGATCACGTGGAGATCAAGGAAATAGAGAAGATGGGTCGCAAGGCGGTCAACTCCAACATGACTTTTTATGACAACCTCGAAGTCTCGGTAGACGACCGTATCGGCGAGGAGGGCAAAGGCTTCAGTTACATTTTGCATAGTCTCAACCCGGAGCGGATTTTGCTGGGTTCGGAATCAGTCGGCATGGGACGCAGCGCGCTCGAGCGGGCTGCGCAGTACGCCAAAGACCGGGAAGTATTTGGCCGCCCTATTGGTATGAACCAGTCGGTGCAGCACCCGTTGGCGGAAAACTGGATTGAGTTGGAGGCCGCCTGGTTGAGTCTGATGCGCGCCGCCTGGCTTTATGACAACGGCAAACCCTGCGGCGCCGAGGCCAATGGCGCCAAATATTTTGCTGCTGAGGCCGGCTTCAAAGCGTGCCAGCAGGCGGTCATGACTCACGGCGGCATGGGGTATGCCAAGGAGTACCACGTTGAGCGTCTGATGCGCGAGGCGATGCTGCCGCGAATCGCGCCGGTAAGCCAGAATATGGTGTTGAATTTCATCGCCACTAACGTCCTCGACCTGCCCCGTTCGTATTGAACCCGCGTGCCTTGGACTATTTGCCATTCACGGTGGCATACCCTAAAATGCGCGGCCCGTTTGCTGCCGCCAGGTAGCGGCAGACTGCGGTTCTCCTTGCCACACCGTACTTTGCGGGTGGCTTTAATCCGAAAGGAGTTGCTATGCGACATTACGAGATAGTGTTTATTGTCCACCCTGACCAAAGTGAACAGGTGCCGGGCATGATCGAGCGTTATTCCACGACGATCACTTCAAATGGCGGTAGCATCCACCGCTGTGAAAACTGGGGCCGACGCCAGCTGGCGTACCCTATCCAAAAGATTCACAAGGCCCACTACGTATTGATGAATATCGAATGCGGGGCCGCTGAGCTGGAAGATATCACCTCCAACTTTCGCTACAACGATGCCGTGCTGAGGCACCTGGTCATAAATCGGGATGGCCCGATCACTGACGAGACGGACATCATGAAAGCGGAGCGCGCGGATCTGGCAGAAAAAGAAAGCCGGGAACGCCGCGAAGCAGAAAGGGCTGCCGCCAAGGAAGCCGAGCGGGCGGCGGCAACTAGCGCGGAAGCAGATGCTGACTCCGCTGATGAAGCGAATGAGAGCGGTGCTGATACCGCCGCGGAAACGGAGGTTTGATATGGCACGGTTTAATCGTCGTCGCAAGTTTTGTCGCTTTACCGCCGAGGGTGTGACCGAGATTGACTATAAGGACCTGGACATCCTGAGGGACTATATTTCCGAGACCGGAAAAATCGTACCCAGCCGAATTACCGGCACCAAGGCCAGGTATCAGCGGCAGTTATCAACTGCGATCAAGCGCGCGCGTTACCTGGCGCTACTGCCCTATACAGACGCTCACAAATAACTTATTCACAAGGCATCCGGTGCCATGCACTCCCTGGCCCAATTTATAATGGCGGGGCGTTTAAAAGCCGCACTGGTTGCCTTTTTCGGTAATCTGGTGCCCTTTATCAGCCCGGCGGCGGTTGGGCTCGTGACCCTGCGCCGAGGTGTAACCGACGCCGGGTTGCTCGCAATGTGGGCCATATTGCCGCTGTTGTTGCTGGTTCGAATGAGCGACGTCAACCCGATGATGGTATGGGCATCGATAGCGTCCATGGTGGCAGTCGTGGCAGTTGTCGTCGCGGCATTGGTGTTGAAACATATGGTCTCGTGGCCGGCGGCGCTACTTGCTGCGGTGGGTCTGAGCAGCGTGATGGCGCTATTACTCGAGTCGCTGGTGGCGACGGATTTGACGGCTATTCGAGAGAGTGTTGTCGCCATTTTGCAGGGTATGGCCAAACGTCAGGGTCAGTCGCTTTCATTGGCGCCCGAGCAGATCCTGTCGTCCGGCGCCCTGGCCTGGGCGGCGGCGTTCACGGCCATTGGGGCTCTGTTGCTGGCCAGATGGTGGCAGGCGCTGTTGTACAATCCGGGCGGTTTTCGCAAGGAGTTTCACGCGCTGCGCCTGAGCCCGACGGTGGCGTTTGTGTTGTTGGGGGCCATCGCGCTCAGTTACGTCGTTGTGAATAATGACCTGAGTTGGGGTAATGTCCTGGGCCTGCCATTGATGTTGAGCGGTGTTGCCCTGGTGCATCATATGGTGGCCTTCGCCCAGTTGGGTGGCCATTGGCTGGTGATTTTTTATACAGGGCTGATACTGCTGGTCGGGCCGTTGAGCTTGGTGCTGGTGGCGCTTGGGTTTCTCGACAGTCTGCTGGATTTTCGCGGTCGCCTGGCCAAAAAGGGGGCTGGGGGCCAATAGTCGGGCCGCTGCAAAGCTCGATTTGTTTTTGCTAGAGAGGTGAAATAATGGAAGTCATTTTGCTGGAAAAAGTCGGCAAGCTGGGGGGAATTGGCGACAAGGTCTCGGTTAAATCGGGCTTTGGCCGCAACTTCTTGATTCCCCAGGGTAAAGCGGTGTTTGCTACGGCTGATAACGTTGCCGAGTTCGAGCAACGGCGGGCCGAGCTCGAGAAGGCGGCAGAAGAAAAGCTGGCCGC
>DJFY01000014.1:48313-49128 GCA_002431545.1 Cellvibrionales bacterium UBA5860
GCGGTTACCGCTGCTGGCGTCGAGTTGGCCAAAAGCGAGGTCAAAATGCCTGAGGGCGCGCTGCGGGAAGTGGGCGAATACGATATTCAAGTACAATTGCACAGCGATGTGTCGAGCACGATTCAAGTGGCTGTCGTCGCTGAGTGAAACTTTTGCGTACTCTATGACTAGCCGGCGCCAGATTCCCAGTGGATCGCCGGCCGCCTGAGATATAGACTCGGGGTTGAGTTTGTTATGAACTCGCTGTCAGACCACGCAGCGGCTCCGCAGCTGCCGCACTCGATCGAAGCCGAGCAAGCCGTGCTGGGCGGCCTCATGCTGGCCAACGAGGCATTTGATGGCGTCGCCTCGCTGGTCAACGAGGAAGATTTTTTTCGTGTCGATCATCGGCTTATTTTCGGCACGATGCATCACCTGGCAGCATCTGACCAACCTTTTGATGTCGTCACTCTCTCAGAAACGCTGAAAGAAACCCGGTCACTGGATCAGGTGGGTGGCGAAGCCTACCTGGTCGAGCTCGCGCGCAATACACCGAGTGCGGCAAATATCCTGGCTTACGCCCAGATCGTTCTCGAACGGTCCACAGTGCGCAAACTCATTGCCGCGGCCACCGACATCGTCGATAAAAGTTATAACCCGCTCGGCTGGGACAGCAGTAAATTGCTGGCGGAGGCGGAGCGGCGCCTCATTGAGGTGATGGAAGACCGGCCGCGCCAGGGCGGTTTTGAGCACGTTACGGATTTGCTGCGTCAGGCGATCGATCGCATCGAGGAGCTATACAACAGCGATTCGGATATTACCGGCCTGAGTACGGG
>DJFY01000092.1 GCA_002431545.1 Cellvibrionales bacterium UBA5860
CTTGCGCTGCTCGTCAATCAGGTAGCTTTCCATGCTGGTTTCACATCGCGGGCAGTGACGCCGCGACATCAACAGCTTAGACTCGGCCTCCTCGTCCTCGTCGACATTCACCGCTTCCTCGCCAGGTGTCAGATTAAGGGTGCCCTTGCAGCGCTCCTTGGGCGGCAGGTTGTAGCCCGAACAACCAAGAAAGACACCCGTACTACCCGTGCGAATCATCATGGGCCGGCCACACTGGAGACATGGGATATCCGTTTCCACAGCGCTGTTGGGACGCATGCCGTTAGCGTCATCCCGAGCCTGGGTGAGACGCACGACAAAACCTTCGTAGAAGCGATCGAGGACATCTTTCCAGGCGATCTCGCCGGTCGCGACGTCGTCGAGCTGCTCCTCAAGCGCTGCAGTAAAGCCGTAGTCCATCAAATCGGTGAAATTCTCGGATAATCGGTGAGTGACAATTTCTCCGATTTTTTCCGCGTGAAAGCGGCGGTTTTCCAGCCGCACGTAACCGCGATCCTGAATGGTGGAAATGATGCTGGCATAGGTTGAAGGCCGCCCTATTCCGCGCTTTTCAAGTTCTTTCACCAGAGCCGCCTCGCTAAACCGCGGCGGCGGCTTGGTGAAGTGTTGCTGGGGCACAAGCTGTAGCAGTTTGAGGGCCTCGCCCACGGCAACATCCGGCAACTCGACGTCACCCTGACTGCGCAAGGCAGGTATCGCCCGCAGGAAACCGTCAAACTGCATCACGCGGCCGCGAGCGCGCAATTCATAATCGCCCGCCTGGACTTTCACTGTCGTACTGTTGAAGCGGGCCGGCACCATCTGGCTGGCGACAAATTGCTGCCAGATCATATCGTAAAGACGCTTCGCCTCTTCTTCCATACCCTGCAGGTCGCCGACATTGACATCCACATTGGAAGGCCTCACGGCTTCGTGGGCTTCCTGGGCGTCAGCCTTGCTGGTGTAGATATTGGGTTTTTCCGGCAGGTAATTTCCGCCATAGCGCGTAGAGACCAGATCGCGACAGTCGTTCAGGGCGTCCTGACTGATATTAAGCGAGTCGGTACGCATGTAGGTGATGTAACCCGCCTCGTATAAGCGCTGGGCGTGCATCATGGTTTTTTTGACGCTAAAACCCAGGCGGGTGCTGGCCGCCTGCTGCAGGGTCGACGTAATAAAAGGCTTGGGCGGCTTACTCTGAGTGGGTGTATCCTCGCGGTCACTCACTACGTAGGTTTCGCCGTTGAGCGCGGCGACAGCCTTGTCGCTGTCGTCGCGATTGTCGGGCCGGTAATGACTGCCGTTGACGGAGCGCACTTCAAAACGCACGGTGTCTTCATCACCGGTCTCGAGGTCGGCGTGCAGTGTCCAGTACTCGACCGGCTGAAAAGCCCTGATTTCAGCTTCCCGCTCGACAACGAGTTTCACCGCGACCGACTGAACCCGTCCGGCGGACAGGCCACGGGCGATTTTTTCCCACAGCAGCGGCGATACCATAAAGCCGACGACTCGATCGAGAAAACGTCTGGCCTGCTGGGCATTTACGCGGTTGGTGTCAAGCTGGCCCGGTTCGGCAAAGGCTTGTTGAATGGCCTTTTTGGTGATTTCGTTGAACACCACTCGCTTGAAGCGCCCATCGGCCCCGCCAAGTGTTTCTTTCAAATGCCAGGCGATGGCCTCGCCTTCCCGGTCGAGATCGGTCGCGAGATAAATCGAATCGGCCTTGTCGGCAATTTTCTTTAACTCGGCAACGACTTTTTCCTTGCCCGGCAGGATCTGGTAGTCCGCCTGCCAATCGTGCTCCGGATCAATACCCATGCGCCTGATCAGTTGCTCCCGGGCCTTGCGCTCTTTGTATTCGGCTTTTTTCTCCGGCGACATTTTGCGTGTGGCCGCGGCCTGTTTGGCACGTGCCTTCGGATCTACCGGCTCGCGGCTGGAAGCTCCCGTAGGCAGGTCTCTGACATGACCGACACTCGATTTGACGATGTAATCGCTTCCCAGGTAACGGTTTATGGTTTTTGCTTTTGCCGGCGATTCGACGATAACGAGAGATTTTCCCATGGATTCCTTCTGTGATTGATGGGCGAGTGGTTTGTCGAGTCCGTAAAAAGGGGCGATATATAAGGGTTGAATCGAGTGCGGTCAAGAATTTTGCCGAAAAACTTCTCGATCTGTGCAAAATTCACATCTGGCGCCAGCGAATAAAAACAGGCCTTAAACTAATTTATCTCGTTGATTCTACTCAGCATTCGCAACGCTTCATCGACCCGGGAAAACGCCTCCGCGCCACCGCGCTCTCGCCAGCAGACACCAACGCCCTGCTCGTCAGTAAAAATCACGTCGACATCCTGCGGCAAATCGGCGACTAGCTTCGCAAGGGTTTCCGCACTTATTGGCGCCCCTTTCCCTGCCCAACGCCACTCTGGCAACTCTGAAGGCAGTCCGGAAGCAGCGCGCTCCAGTCGCCAAACTGCTCGATCTCGCGTGAGTTCGCCTGCCAGCCAGAACCTGCCGTAGACTACTCCGCCGGGCCGTTCGCCCGGCTCCCGGGCCACAACGCGGACATACATGCCCCGCTCCCGCGCTGTTTCGCGCAGGGCAGCGATCTGTTTTTGCCGGGGCGTGGGTCTCAGCATCGTGAACGACGAAAGTAACGCGCCAAGCACCAACAGTATGATAATTTCATTCATAAATAACCTGCGCCCATCACGGGGCTGGCGCGATCATAGCAGCAGTCGTGATTCCTTAAGCGAGTGATGTATAGTAGCGTTACCGCGCACCGATAAGCGTGAGTGCATATTGTCCAGCACTATAACCGCAGGAGCCGAACGCCATGTCATACTATCGTCACGTACTCGTCGGTCTCGACCTGTCGCCGGAATCGGAGCTCGTGGTCGACCATGTTCAGGAATTGTTTGACGACCGGGAGGTTAAGATCAGCCTGATACATGTTCAGGAACCGCTGTCTTTCGCATACGGTGGCGACATTCCCATGGATTTAAGCGAAGTACAAACGCAGATGGAACAACAGGCGCGCGTTCGCCTCGACCACTTTTGTCGCCAACTGGGCGTGCCCGAGTCCGATGGCCATGTCCGTATCGGTCAGCCGGCCCAGGAGATGCATCACTTTGCGCAGGAGCACGACGTCGACCTCACTGTAGTCGGGAGTCATGGACGCCACGGTCTGGCGCTGATTTTTGGTTCTACTGCCAACGGGGTACTGCATGGGGCAACTTGCGACGTGCTCGCCGTACATATTCCAAAGTCGACCTGAAGCGTCGACCCCAACGCCGGTTTTTCTATCCATAGCTGTAGTGCCGTCATCTGGACTATAACCATGCCGAGGCCTCTAAGTAATATTTATGCAGGACGCTTTGCTGCTTTCACTCAGGAAACCATCTTCAACTACAACTTTTCGATGCAACCCGGCTAGCCACAATAACCCCGGGATGTTTTCCGCCAGCACCAGAGAGCTGAAAAGGAAAACACGCTTATCACCGCGAGCCGCACTTAGACTTGTCGCGGTACTGTCCGCGGCATTACTGTTTACAGGGATAGGCTTAACCCCCGTATCCGCTGAAGAATCAAATGTCGTAGATACACGGCTCGAGCAGCAGCGCCGGCTGTATGTCGAGGTTCGCGACAGCCTGGCCCGCGGTTCAACTCGACTCTACCAGCGACACCGCGACACACTCGTAGACTACCCGCTGTTCCCCTACCTCGAATACGCAGCGTTAACGCACCGCCTTACGCTGGATAAACGCGATGCGGTAGCTGATTTCCTGGAGCGCAACGAAGCCAGCTGGTTGGGTCATCGTCTGCGCACTCAATGGCTCGAACTGCTGTATCGAAAACGCGAATGGCGACAATATGTCGATTATTACCGCCCCAGGTTAAATTCGGTCGAACTGGCCTGTCATTTTCATTTTGCGCAATATCAGACCGGGGAAAAACAACCTGCACTCGAGGGGGGCCTGGCCCTGTGGACTGTCGGGAAATCCCAGCCCAAAGCCTGCGATCCGCTCTTTCACCTGTTGATCAGCGAACAGCAAATCAGCAATGAAATTGCCTGGCAACGTTACACACTGGCTGTACAAAATCATAAATTCAGTCTGGCGCGGTACATTGAAAAGTTTTTTACCAATGAACACTACCAACGCGAAGCCAAGCATTATGCTGCGGTCGACCGCAATCCCGAGCGGGTCGGCGAATACGACTTGCTCGATCCTGCCCTGCCGCAAACTGCATTGATCATCGGGCACGGCATTCGTCACCTGGCGCGGAGCGATGCCACGCAGGCACTCAAACACTGGAGCCGGTACCTGCAATCCCACCAAATCGGCGACACGACTAAACGCGAGGTGCTGACAGCGCTGGTCAAGGGCCTGAACCAACAGGGCTACGACGCAGTCGCCTTCGCTTATCTCAGAGACAACTACGCATTCGCCGACATCCAACTTCTCGAGTGGCAACTCAGATTTTTCATAAGTCAGCGGGATTGGCAGGCCATCGCCAGCTGGTATCCGACGCTGGCGGAAAATGTGCAGCAGCAAGCAAAATGGCGCTATTGGTACGCGCGCGCATTGTTGCTCCACAGCGGGAACCTGCAGGACATCGAGCGGGCAAAAACCCTGCTACTCGAGTTGTCCCAGCATCGCAACTACTACGGTTTTCTGGCCGCAGACTGGCTTGGCAAGCCCTATGCCATGCAGCATCACACTGGCGATATCAGCGATGCCGAAATTTCCGCTCTGGCGCAACAACCGGCGATGCAACGCGTTCGCGAATTGCTGTATCACCAAAAGACCTACCAGGCACGCCGCGAGTGGTATCACACGGGTCGCGATTTTTATGCCCGCCAGTGGCAAATAGCTGCCCACCTGGCGGCACAATGGCAATGGCATCAGCAGGCGATCCTGTCGATGATCCGCGCCGACACCTGGGACAATATCGACATTCGCTTTCCCCTGGCCTTTCAAGCGGAATTCGCACCATTTGCCGAACAGCGGCACTTGCCCCTGCCATTGATACTTGCAATCGCTCGACAGGAAAGCGCCTTTGCCGCAGATGCCCGATCACATGCCGGGGCGCGCGGCTTAATGCAGTTGATGCCGGCTACCGCAAAAAGCGTCGCCGACAAGCACAAGGTCACGCTGAACGGGGTCGAAGAACTTTACCAACCGCAAACCAACATCAATCTCGGTACGCTGTACTATCGAGACCTTCTCGACCAGTATGAAGGTAATCGTTTCCTGGCTTCGGCGGCCTATAACGCAGGGCCACACCGGGTAAAACGGTGGCGCAAACAAAGCGATAGCACGCTGACCTTTGATGCCTGGATAGAGGTCATTCCCTTCAACGAAACGCGCCAGTACGTACAGAACGTTATGGCATTTGCGGTGATATACGGCCACCACCTGGAGCTTACCCAAGCTCTGCATACTTCTAATGAACGTAGCACTTTGTACTAGCATTGAAGGTTGTCGACAGGTTGGACATCAAGGAAAGTGGCGGCAAGCTTTCCCGCACCGGGTCGAGAATACCTGCTGACAGCCGGATAATAAGATGAAGCCTCTGATCGATATCGGGCTGAACCTGGCCAACAAGCGTTTTCGAAACAGTGAAACACAAGTGCTGCGGGACGCGTGCGATGCCGGCGTTGTCGCCTGTGTACTCACGGGCACGAATGTTCTGGTCAGTCGCGAAGTACTGCGCCTGTGCAACGTTTTCGAAGAGAACTTTTCGAATATGCTCTATTGCACCGCGGGCGTGCATCCCCACCATGCCAGCGAATGGAACACCGAGAGCGAAAACGCCCTTCTGGAGTTATTGGCAACACCGCGAGTGGTGGCTGTCGGCGAGACAGGCCTGGACTTCAATCGCAATTTTTCATCACCGGCGATACAGGAAAAGGTGTTCGAAAAACAACTGGCGCTGGCCGCTCGGACGCAAAAACCGCTGTTCCTGCACGAACGCGATGCCTTTCAGCGCCAGCATGAAATGCTTCGAACCTGTCGCGATCAAATCGCAAACGGCGTGGTCCACTGTTTCACCGGGAACAAACAGGCGCTGTTCGCCTATCTCGACCTGGATCTGCATATCGGCATCACCGGCTGGATCTGCGACGAACGCAGAGGCCGGGAACTACAGGAGATAGTGAAGCATATCCCCCTCAACCGGCTAATGCTGGAATCGGACGCGCCCTATCTGTTGCCCAGAACTCTGCGCCCGCGGCCGGCGAACGGTCGCAATGAACCGGCGTTTCTGCCCTGGGTTCTCGATACTGTTGCCGCCTGCCGCGGGGAAGATGCCTCGGTCGTTGCGAAAGCCACAACCGCGACTGCTCAGGCTTTTTTTTGCCTGCCTGAGCAAGGTAAACCCTCCCGGGGTGACAGCCACGTTCATGAAGGCTGAGACGCTTTGGTCGCTGGCAAATAATTGACCGCAAACCAGTTTAGGACAGGCCCTTTAGGCAAAGCATTGTATTGCACGATTATCGATGTTTTCATAACCGCTTATCATCAGTAGATGGTGAACCGTCATGCAACCTGTGAATAACCCTAGACAGCGCTTTTGCGATCTCTTTGCCGGGGATAAGCCCATCGACCTGATCGAGGCAGCACTGATGATTGCTCTCGAGCACGATCCCGCGCTGGACCCGGGCCACTGTCGGACACAGTTAAAGGAACTGGCAAGCGACGCGCGCGAGTCCGTGGATCTCGATAGCGATACAGAGAACATCGCCCGGCAGCTCTGTGATTTTCTTTACCGGCAGGAAGGTTTCACCGGCAACCATCGGGATTATTACGACCCAGCCAACAGTTATTTCGATCAGGTGCTGACACGCCGCACCGGCATACCCATCAGTCTGGCGCTTGTCTATATCGGTGTCGGCGAACTGCTCGATCTGCACATTGAACCAGTTGGGTTTCCCGGTCATTTTCTGGTCAAGCTCGTCGACGGTGACAGTGTTTATCTGGACCCCTATTCCGGACAAGTCGTATCCCACGACGATTGCCGAGAATTGCTGAAAACCTGCACCCAGGGACGTGTGCCTTTCAAACCGGAGTTACTCGCCACAACGGGAGAACGCGATGTCGTACGTCGCATGCTTGGCAATCTGAAAGCGATCTATACCCACCGGGGCGATTTTGCCGAGGTCCTGAGCATCTGCGATCGAATGCTTCTGGTCGGGGATAACATGCCGCAGGATCTGCTGGACCGGGCACGTGTCCTGGAACACCTCGAGTGCTACGACCTGGCGGCTCGAGATCTGGAACAAGTGCTCGAAAACCAGCCACCGCCACAAGTGGACGCGGCAATCAGGAAAAAAATTGCCGAATTGCGCGATCGGAGTAATACACCAATCCACTGAAACGCCGCTTCAGTTCTCGTTTATTGACACCGCAAAGAGCAGAGAACACATCGAGTGTTGTCTGTATTATTTGGCCAGTAAACGCCTGACCTGCCCCGTGGAAAATGGCCAGTTTTTTTCCGCCCCGTTGGCACTAGCGACAACGGGGATACGCGTGCCATATGTTTCCTTTAGCTCGGCGTTGTCCGAAATACACACTTCCCGATAGCCGCCAGGTCCCAGCACCTCGTCCAGAATGTCTCTGGCCAGTTGGCACAAGTGGCATTCTAGCCCAGTGTAAAGCGTTGCTTTACCGGTATCGCCACCCGCCAATGGCGTAAGATTATTTTGTTCTCGAGTCATATCGTCGTTGCATTCGTTCGATATTTACGCTGGGTCGGCGCTGCGATGTTGAATAAGCCAGGCGCTGTGAATTCCGGCACGCCGTTGAAAGTCTCTGTCGATACTCCGGGCGCTGATATCCTCGACCCGATAACGCTCGAACAATGCAGCATCGAGTTTAAAGCGTCGGGCGTTGGTGGAAAAAATTAATGTGCCGCCGCCGGCCAAGCGACGCATGGCATTAGCGATCAGTTCCGCATGATCTTTTTGTATATCCAGAATTCCCGCCATCTTCTTGGAGTTCGAAAATGTCGGCGGGTCGAGCAGAATGACATCGTAAAGCTCGTCGTCCTCGGATCCGGCCAGCCACTTGAGGCAGTCGGCATTGGCCAGGCGATGTTGCGCCGGGTTGACATTGTTTAATTCAAAGTTACGAGCCGCCCATTGCAAATAGGTATTGGACATATCGACACTCAGGCTCGACAGCGCGCCTCCGGCAGCTGCGTAAACCGTGGCGGTAGCGGTATAACAAAACAGATTGAGAAAGCGTTTACCGTTACTCAGGGATTTTATCAGTTGCCTTACCGGGCGGTGATCGAGAAACAAACCGCTGTCGAGATAGTCGCGCAGGTTGACTTCAAAACACAGCCCCCCCTCAAAGACCCGATAGATACCCTCGCCGCGGCCGGAAGGTGATCTCTGGTATTGCTGGGAACCGCGTTGACGGCGACGTTGACGGAAATAAATGTGTTCATCGCCAGGCGCCAGGGTACAGCGAATCACCTTTTGGACCTCCCTCAGCCGTTGTTCTGCCAACGCCGCGTCAACCGTCGCGGGCGGCGCATATTCCTGAACCAGCACGGCGCCTTCATAACAATCTATGGCAACGGCATATTCGGGTAGATCCGCATCGTAAAGCCGGTAACAAGTGATATCCTGATCACGCAACCAGCGGGCGAGTTTTTTACGGTTTTTCTTCAGCCGGTTGGCCAGCATTTCAGCACCGGAACTCAGCTGCTCCGGCTCGCGTCGTTGTGTATCCGGAGACTGTTTCGAATCTGGCGAACCACCGGGTGATTCGCCAGCACCTTTTTTGGCCCTCGGGACTTCCTGCAATTCCTGAACATCGTCGGACCTTGGCATCTCTTGCCCGGGGTGCCTGGTTTCCCCGCGCGTTGCGTCCCGTACTTCTTCGCGCGTCTCCCCGTAAATCTCAAATAACAACAGCTTAGCCGGTAATCGTCCGTTGTAGAGACGGTATTGCTTGTGCGCGCGCAGTCCCAAGTGAAAACACAGCGCCTCATTTGCCGAAAAAACAGCCGCTTTCCAGCCCGCAAACTGGTTTTTTAATACCTGCCCGAGCTGGGCGTAAAGCTGTTCTAGCTCATCCTGCCGGCCCATGCGGGCCCCATATGGCGGGTTGGTGACAAGCAGACCGCGGTCCTGTCGCGCTGTTTCTATCGCACAAATCTCCTCAAGCGGGACCCGGTCAACCTCGATGTAACCGGCGAGACCCGCGGCTTCGATATTGCTGTGTGCCGAGGAAATAACATTGGTACTCCTGTCATAACCGCGAACAGACGGCAGTTTGCCGGCCAGTCCGCGCTGTCTCCTTGCCTTCGCCTCCTCGACGGCAGCCGCCCAAAGGCCAGGGTCGTGCTCCAGCCAATGCTCGAAACCGAAACTTCGACGCTGTAACCCTGGAGCGATATCCGCGGCCATCATGGCACCTTCGATCAACAGTGTAGCGCTACCACAAAGGGGGTCGACCAGGGCAGCAAATCCGGGATCGGGCCATCCGGCACGCATCAGTATCGCGGCTGCGAGGTTCTCTTTCAGAGGGGCTGCGCCGGTTGCCTTGCGATAACCGCGCTGGTGCAGGCTGCCGCCCGACAGGTCGAGACTCAATACCACCTGCCCCCGGACCAGGCGTCCGTGAACACGTATGTCGGGAGTCCTGGTGTCGATTGACGGTCGTTGCCCCTGCCTGCGGCGAAAATGGTCGACAATCGCGTCCTTTACCCGCAGTGCGGCATAGTGGCTGTTATCGATACCCGCGCCGGTACCAGAGAAATCGACGGCAAAAGAAGCTTCGGAGGTCAGCAGGGTTGACCAATCGACGCTGCTGGCACCGGTGTAGAGTGCGTCGCCGCTATCGACTGGGAAGCGCGCGATTTGTAATAGAACGCGGCTTGCCAGGCGCGACCAGAGACACAGGCGGTAAATCGTCGGGAGGTCTGCTCGACAGTGGACGCCGTGGCTATGTCGGCGCAGTTCCCTGGCACCGATAACTTCAAGCTCACTATACAAAAGATCCTGTAAGCCATTGGCACAACTTATATTTATAAATCTATGCATCGCTTGGAGATAATCTCTGATTCCATTAACTTCTTATAAAGTCAAAACATAGATAAACATAATCTCGACAGCCTCTGAGCATTTTGTTCAACTTCTAATGGTCGGTGGTTCACTCGACAGGGAGTGACTTATCGGCCACCTATCAATGGAGCCCGTATATGAGAAGACAAAAAAGAGACATTTCCCAACGCGCCTACAACCGGGGTTACCAACAAGGTTATCAGGGACGCTCCGACGAAAACTGCCCTTTCCAGACCGACAGTGGCCGGGCTCACGAATGGACCAAGGGATGGCGCGAGGGTCGGGACGACCTGCAGAATGGTATCAAAATTCAGGCCAGCCAGCAGAAGATAATGGGGTCCCATTAAGGCGGTGCCGGCGTTAATTCTGCC
>DJFY01000082.1:0-894 GCA_002431545.1 Cellvibrionales bacterium UBA5860
GCCGCAGGCGCCATTGACCGCCTCGTTATGCATTTACCGCGTCACCTTAATTTTGTGGCTACTATAGCCTTGGTAAATTTCGTCAGTGATGCTATGACAATCAATTTTGAAGTTTGCCTCTGCATCGGGCTGAATTACTTCGGAAAGCCAACCTTTACATTGGTAGATGAAATCACCATATTTATTGTACAAATCAGCGACTAGTTCTGTATTTCTAGCTGGAGCGTCACCGACATTCTTTAAGGTGCCAATTACATCGATCAAATATGGCCTAGCTATAACTTTCGAGGAAAGTATCGTGATACTACTTGCCTTCTGATTTACTCTTGATCCTTCAGTCTCAGCGATAACTTCTTTAGAACCAACAGGTATATTGACGTTACCTATGACAAAAAAAGCAATTGCCCATATGCCGAGTATGAATCCCGCCCCATATATAAAACCGGAAAATAGCTTTTTAATAGTCTCTTTGAAGAGATGCACTTAACTTCCTTTTGATGCATAACGCTCAGGTAAGCGCTGAACGTCCGAAAGAGCCGCAGGCGAACGGCTTGACCACCTTGTATGATCCAAATCCCCTAGTTTTAGCGCATACCCTAAAGCGATAAAGTGAAGCCCAAACCTGTAGCAGCAGGTTTTCAGTTCAGTAGCTCGATTGAGCACCGGCGCAGACATGGTCTAGCCCGTTAACAAGCAGGAGCGCTGAACTGATCTTCAATGTTAACTCGAACAGTCGAAGGGGCTTCGAGCCCGAATGTAGCAAGGGTGAGATATGAATACCAGTACCATCGCTAGCTTAAGAAACAAAGAAAGGCATGTCGGTATCGATGTTGGAAAATCGTTTTTGGACATCGCTATTTTTGAGCTTAATAGCCATTGGCAGGTGGATAACAC
>DJFY01000082.1:1110-7952 GCA_002431545.1 Cellvibrionales bacterium UBA5860
CTGCAGGCATCAAGGGTTTAATGTCTGTCTTAAAGCGCTATAAACTCACGCGGGTCCTCGTGGAGGCAACCGGAGGTTCTGCCTATTGCGAGCAAAGAAGCCAGATTGATTAGAGACTTGCTGGCGAGAAAGCGGCAGTTAAATGAGGCCAGAACTCAGGAATTTAATCACCAACATAAGACGCCGATCAGAACCGCGTTATATATCGCCATGCTGTGTGCGATCCAGCATAACCTAGTCATGAGAAACTTCTATCAAAAACTGGTCGCCCAGGGTAAGTATAAAAAAGTAGCGATCACTGCCTGCATAAGAAAAATGAACGCCATATTAATTACTATGGTGCGCAATAATCAGGAGTGGCAAGCTGATTAATAAATAACCGCAGATAATAGACTTGTTTTAATCACAGTCGCTTGAACGAAAAGCAGGCAGAAAAATTTGGCTTCTCCGGTGGAAATTAGTCTTCGACGTCTTGTTCGTAGACTACATCCTCGATATAGAGCGTTCGAATAGCCCCGTTGTGATGGAATTCAATTTCGTCGCCTCGGGCGCGATTCAGCAGTGCTCGGGCCAGGGGAGAATCGATACTGATGTATTCGGGATGGACGTCGGTTTCGTCGCTGCCAACGACGCGCACACGGGTAATAGTGCTTTCTCCATCGCGCACTGTACACCAGGCGCCAAAAAAAACCTTGTGCTGGTCTGCCGGGAGTTGTTCAACAACTGTAAGTGCCTCGAGCCGTTTGGATAGATAGCGAACGCGGCGGTCGATTTCCCTGAGCCGGCGCTTGCCGTATATGTAATCGCCGTTTTCTGAGCGGTCGCCATTTTTAGCCGCTTCACTGACGGCGGCGGTGACCTGGGGTCGCTCGATTTTCCACAGCCGCTGTAACTCCGCGCGCAGACGTGCGACACCCGCTCTGGTGATGTAGGGGCTCGCTTGCGCTGAGGGGGGCCGGTAGCGGGACACGGTTAGCCTGTGACTTCGGGCGGTAAATTGAGGACATCGCGATAGAACTGCAGCTCCTGTTGCAGGGCGGATGCGGTGTTTTCTGCGCGGCGAAAGCCGTGCCCTTCGTTTGCGAAAGTTATCAGCTCCACGGGGATCGACCGAGATTGCAGCGCTTCGACCATTGCTCGAGCCTGGTTGGGCGGCACTACCTTGTCTTCGAGACCCTGGAAAAAAATCACCGGACAGGACAATTGCTCCGCGTGGTGGATGGGCGAACGCTGGCGGTAGACATCGCTCCTTTCGGGGTAGGGGCCCACCAGGCGGTCGAGATAGCGGGCTTCGAATTTGTGGGTATCGCGTGCCAGCGTCTCGAGATCGCCAATACCGTAGTAACTGGCGCCGGCCGCAAAAACGTCGTGGAAGGTCAGCGCCGCCAGTACCGTAAAACCACCGGCGCTGCTGCCGCGTATGACCATTTTATCCGCTGCTGCAAGACCCAGGTTAGCAGCATGTCTCGCTGCGGCGACAACATCTTCGACATCGGCGATACCCCATGTCCTGTCGAGGCGTTCGCGGTAGGTGCGCCCATACCCGGTACTTCCGCGATAATTGACGTCGATGACGGCAAACCCGCGGCTGGTCCAGTATTGCAGTTTTAGGTTGAGCGCAGTGCCGGTAGCGCCGGTGGGGCCGCCGTGACAGATGACGATCAATGGTGGTGCTGTGTCGGATGGTCCCGCGAATTCAGCGTGGGTGGGTGGATAGTAAAAAGCGTGGCAAGACTCGCGGGCGCCGGTAGCAAACGTGAGTGCCTGGGGTATGGACCACGCCGTCCCGGCAGCCTCCGCTATTGGTATGGAACGCACGATCCTCAATTTCCCGGTCCGCGAGTCGAGACAGACCAGTTCGTTACCGCGATCCGCCGCCGCGCCAATAAAACAGACCAGGTGTCCCTGTGCCGTCACCGCGGAGATCTGCGTATAGGGCGTTTCTATTTCCGAAAAACCCGCTTGATCAGATACCCAAGTTTCTTTCGACGCTGCCGCTTGCGCGGTAAATGTCTCGGGTCTGGAGGGAGAGTCGCCTTTCCCCGGCGGGTTCGGGGTCAGGCGCCCCAACTGCCATAGCCCGTCCCGAGTATAGGCGGCGATAATCTGGCCATCGCTGGTAATCCCGTAGGTCGACATGCCGAGTGTCCACAACGGCGTGGCAAACTCGGCCTCGATGGGACAGAGCGCGGTGGCGCGACAGGCGTTGGCATGATCGGCATTTGGGTTACTGTCATATCGATAGAGATTCCACCACTGATTGCGGTCCGAAACAAAGTAAAGCTCGCCGGCCTGTGACCAGGTGGGCTGAAAGATTGATTCTTCCGAGCCCCCTGCGGCCGATACGGCGTTGCTGACCGTGCCTTCATCGTCGATGCTGGCGAGCCACAGCTGGCACCCGTACCAGGGCATCGAAGGGTGGTCCCAGCACAGCCAGCTCAGTTTGTTTCCCTCGCCATTGAGTCTGGGGTAAGCGTAAAAGTCCGCGCCCTCAATCAAACGCTCTACTGGATCGGCAGCGACAGGTTGGGTCGTGTCCAGCCGGACTGCCGCGATGAAATTTTCGGGCTCGAGGCGAGTGTCGTCGTGTTTTTCGCAGACGCAAATCAGTCGGTTGCGGCGGTGGTCGAATACCAGATCGGCAAAACGATAGCCGGCGTCAGATGGCGTCAGGGCTAAAGGGCTGGCGTCGGTTTGGTTGGTTTCGATACAGTAAATACGCTGGTCACTTTGATTGACAAAGTAGACACTCGCAGCCACGACGACGTAGCAGGCGCCACCGTATTCGTGGACTCTGGAGCGGGCGCTGTAGGGCGCGGGCAGAACATCCCGTGCAGTGTCGTCCGGGCCGCTGCGTACGATGACGTTGCGGCCGTTGTCGTCGGGGCGGCTCTCGAGCCAGTAGATGTCCTTGCCATCGAACTGCGGCTGGTCGAGTGAGGGGGCGGCGGAGGCCGCCAGGTTCGCAGAAATCGGGGAAGGCCAGGTGCCGAAAGGCGCGATACGTTTCATGGCGTCGTGGTCTTAAATCGTCATGGTCTTAAATAATGTGGGTGTTGCCTTTCATTCCAGGCGCTATCCTTACAGGAAGGGTGCCATGGCGTGGCCATCTCGCATCAGCCGCCGGCCATTTTTACGGAATAACCCCGTTCTGTGAGTACTGTTGCCAGCGTTTCCCGGTGATCGCCCTGAATTTCGATAATGCCGTTTTTCACCGTGCCGCCGCTGCCACAACGTTTTTTCAGATCTTTGCCGAGTTTTTTGATGTCTGCATCGCTACCATAGAGCCCGTGAATCGTGGTCACGGCGCCCCCCCTGCGCCCGCTGGTTTCGCGACGAATACGGACATAACCATCGCCGGATTTGACAGTGCTGGATTCGGTCTTCGGCGTTTTACCCGGTTTTATTCTCCCGCCATCAGTGCTGTAAACCAGTCGCGAGTTGCCGTCGGCGCCGTCGCGGGTGTGGCGTGAACCGCGCGATGTGGCTTGTGTCCTGCTTTTATTCATTCTGTTGTAAAACCTGTCTTGTCCGATGGCGAAAAATCAGGGCTCCAGCAATATTTTGCCAATGTGCCGGTTGCTCTCCATCAATTGGTGCGCCTGGGCAGCCTCGCCGAGCTTGAAAGTGCGATAGATTAGCGGCGCGACCTTGCCCGATTCGACGAGCGGCCAGACATTTTCCCTGACACCGGCAGCGATGCGTATTTTGTTTTCCAGGGCCTGGCTGCGCAGGGTCGAGCCCGTCAGTACCAGTTGTTTTAGCATCATTGGGGTCAGATCGACCTCGACTTTGGCACCACGCAAAAAGGCGATGGAGATAATGCGGCACTGGGGCGCGGCTACACGAATGTTTTTTTGTACGTAGTCGCCCCCCACCATGTCGAGGATCACATTGGCGCCTTTGGTTATTTCCTTGATCGCCGAGACAAAATCCTCTTTTCGGTAGTTGTAGGCTTTCTCGGCACCTAACTCTTCACATTTGCGGCACTTTTCCTCGCTGCCCGCAGTGGCGAATACTCTGGCGCCGCGGGCTTTTGCCAGCTGGATGGCAATGGTGCCGATGCCGCTGGTACCGCCGTGGACCAGAAAGACTTCGCCTTTCTGTAATGCCCCGCGCTCGAACACATTGTGCCAGACGGTAAATGTGGTCTCGGGTAGTCCTGCCGCTGCTACGGTGGTCAGTCCCCGGGGTATTGGCAGGCATAGTGCCGCTTCTGCTACGGCGTACTGTGCGTAGCCGCCACCATTAAGCAGCGCGCAGACCTGATCCCCTGCCTGCCACTGGTCGACGGCCTCGCCACAGGCGACGATCTCTCCTGATACCTCGAGTCCGGGCAGGTCGGAAGCGTCCGGCGGTGGCGGATAGCCACCCTGGCGCTGAAAGACATCGGGGCGATTGACGCCGGCTGCGCTGACTTTGATCAGCACCTGGCCGGCGGCAACCTGGGGCAGGGGACGTTCACTTTCGACGAGTACTTCCGGCCCGCCGGGTTTGCTGATTTCTATACATTGCATGGTCGCGGGCAAAGACATGGAAAAGTACTCCTCAAGCGATGTCATTCGATGGCCAGGCTTGCACGGGCGAAAACAAGCGAAGCTGTTGTTACTGTTGGGACCCCGGTTTCAAGTCACGACCTGGGTGATCATAAAAGCCAGGCAGAGACCTGCACCAGCAAGCGGCAGCAGTAACCGGGTTGGGGTGCGGTGTCCGTCGCGCCAGTTTAACGCAAGCAGTGACGCGTTCACCAAAGTAAAAACGGCGAGAATCCCTGTGCTGGTCAACTTGGCTAGCGTCACCAGTGGTAGTGACAGGGCAAACACCAGGACCAGTGTGCCAACGGTAAGCGTCGCCAGTGCCGGAGTTTGGGTCCTGGGGTGTACGTGCGCAAACCTCCGCGGGGCCAACCCTCTTTTCGCCATGCCGTAAGCGACTCGGGAACACATGATGATTTGCAGTAGTGCGCCATTAACAACCGCTACCAGACTGATCGCCGCCATGACAGCGACCGGAAAGTCGGTATTGCGTTCGACGATCACCGCCAATGGCGCCTTGGCCCCAGCAATGGTTGCCAGATCGACGGCGGTCACGGCGCACAGGGCAACGACGACATACAGGGTCGAGGTAACGATCAGGGCCAGCAGGATGCCGGCAAAAAGATTGGTCTTCGGGTTTTTTACCTCCTCGGCCATGTTCACCATGTCTTCGAAGCCGATGAAGGCATAAAACGCTATAAACGCGCCGGCACCGACGCCCGACCAGGCATCGATAGAGGTGGGAGCGAGATATTCGAGCGGCGCCTGGAAGAAAGCTGGCAGGGCGGTGCGGCTTGCCCAGATCACGAGGGCGATGCCGAAAATCTCGATTGCCGTAGTTACCATGGCGGCCCACACCGACTGGCGCACGCCCCAAATCGCCAGTGCAGTCAGAAGCGTGACCAGCAGCGAAATGGTAGCGGCATCCGGGAGGGTCGCCAGAATGGCAAAGTAACCGGTAAAGCCGCGCGCGAGCGTGGCCGACGAGACGATGCCACTCAGAATTATGGTCGCACCTACCAGTTGGGCCAGGGGCGTCCAGGAAAAGGCTTCCTGGACGTAAACCACTTCGCCGGCGCTATAGGGCAGACGGCGTGCCATGTGGCGGTACGAGTAAGCGCTAAAGCTAACGACGAAAGCGGCTACCAAAAATGCCAGGGGCGTGAGTTTGCCGCTGACCAGCGCGACCTCGCCGAGCAGGACATAGATGCCGGCGCCGATAATACTGCCGACACCGTAGAGTGTAATCTGCGCCAGATTTAATGATCGGTTAAGGCTGGTCGGCATTCGGGTCCCCGGTGACATCAGGCTGATGCAATGGTAGCGCGGTTATCGCGGTTATACTGACAGGACTCGCAGCAGACATACCAGACAGGGGAGTGCCAAGCATCATGGATGCCAGACCCAGCAGGTTTCGACATCGCCTCAGTGTCATCATATTTGGCACGGATACGCCAGCGGGGAAATTGTTCGATGTCGTGCTCATATACATGATTCTGATCAGTGTCGGCGCCCTGGCACTCGATTCCGTCGACGCCCTGCATCGAAAATACGGCGTCTGGTTTTTTTACCTGGAGTGGTTTTTCACTCTGTTGTTCACGGTGGAGTATCTTGCCCGAATCTATATCTCGACGCGGCCTTTGAGGTACATATTCAGTTTTTTTGGGCTGGTTGACCTGGTTTCCGTGATTCCTTCCTACCTGGCGCTGATTTTCCCCGGTGCCAGCTATCTGCTGATTATTCGCCTGCTACGCGTATTAAGGGTTTTCCGGGTACTCAAGCTGGTGCGCTACATGAGCGAAGCCAATCTCCTGCTTCGAGCCTTGTTCCTGGCGCGCAGGAAGATTGTCGTATTTTTCTTTACAGTGATCGTCCTCAGCTTTATTTTCGGGTCTCTGATGTTTCTCATCGAGGGTCCGGAACACGGCTTTACCAGCATACCGAAAAGCGTTTACTGGACGATTGTCACCATAACCACGGTCGGCTATGGCGACATTACGCCCCAGACCGTTGCCGGCCAGTTCATATCGGTGTTGGCGATGCTGACCGGTTATTCCATCATCGCCATACCGACCGGTATCGTGACAGCAGAACTGGCCACCGAGATGGGCCGGGAGCGAACTCGACGCGCCTGCTACAACTGTGGTCGCGCGGGGCACGAGGCGGATGCCCGTTACTGCCGGTTTTGCGGCTCTGATAGCCTGCCGGTGGCGCGCACAGCGCCGGACAACAAAGAGGTCACGTGAGCGTTTCCCGGTCATTCGCAACCGCGTTGCCGTTGAAGCAGGGCATCGCTGCATAGTTTAA
>DJFY01000082.1:8156-16767 GCA_002431545.1 Cellvibrionales bacterium UBA5860
AGGGCATCGCTGCATAGTTTAATGTTAGCGGTTTATTACTTTTATTAGGTGAAATCACGTCGGGACAATGACGCTGCGCGACGTCCCGACACATGACAGATTAGGAGGTCCCGATGTCGGGCGAATATGAATCCACCTATGCTGCGGCATTGGCCAATCCGGAAAAATTCTGGGGTGATGCTGCCGGCGCTGCGCACTGGTTCGAAGCGCCCCGCACAATTCTCGACGATAGCAATGCACCGTTTGTTCGCTGGTTTCCTGATGGCAAGATAAACGCTTGTTTCAACGCACTTGACCGCCACGTCGAGCAGGGTCGCGGCGAACAGACGGCTTTGATTTATGACAGCCCCGTCACTGGCGTCAAGGCGACATTCACTTACCGCGAGCTGCAGGATCGCGTGGCGCGTTTTGCTGGTGCCCTGGCGGCGCAGGGCGTGGTTCCCGGTGATCGCGTGATTATTTACATGCCGATGGTGCCGGAGGCGGCGATCGCCATGTTGGCCTGCGCGCGAATTGGTGCGATTCACTCTGTGGTGTTTGGCGGCTTCGCAGCCAACGAACTTGCGATGCGCATTGACGACGTTAAAGCCAGGGTCGTGCTGGCCGCGTCCTGCGGTATCGAGCCAGGGCGGCTGGTCGACTATAAGCCACTGCTCGATCAAGCTATTGAAATCGCCAGACACAAACCGGAGACCTGCATTATTTTGCAGCGCGAACAAGCACCCGCGGAACTCGTCGAGGGCCGTGATCTGGACTGGCGTCAGGTGGAAAATGCCGAGCCCGTGCCGTGCCAGCCAATGCTGTCGACCGACCCGCTCTATGTTTTGTATACCTCCGGCACTACGGGGCAACCCAAGGGTGTGGTGCGCGATATCGGCGGTAGTGTGATCTCGCTGCAGTGGAGTATGCGCAATGTCTACGGTATCGAGCCGGGCGAAGTGTTCTGGGCGGCTTCGGATGTAGGCTGGGTGGTCGGACACTCCTACATCGTCTATGGCCCGTTGTTTAACGGCAGTACGTCCATACTTTTTGAAGGCAAGCCCGTAGGTACTCCAGATCCGGGCACCTACTGGCGCATTATCTCGGAATACGGCGTCAAGGCATTTTTTACCGCGCCAACCGCGTTTCGGGCAATCAAGAAGGAAGATCCTCAGGGCGAATACATCGGTAAGTACGATCTTTCCAGTTTTCAGACGCTGTTTCTGGCTGGTGAGCGTTGCGACCCGGACACTCTCCACTGGGCCCAGGATCGACTCGGCATACCGGTGATCGACCACTGGTGGCAAACCGAACTGGGCTGGCCGGCCTGTGCCAACTGTGTCGGCATAGAATTGCTACCGATTGTCCCCGGTTCGCCGACCCGGCCCGTACCAGGCTTTGATATTCGCGTTCTGGATGAAACGCAGGCAGAAGTGGCTCCGGGTCAAATCGGTGCGCTTGTCATCAAGCAACCTTTGCCGCCCGGCAGTTTCACCACACTGTGGGGCAATGACGAACGGTTTCGCGCATCCTATTTCGAGAGCTTTCCCGGCTACTATGAAACCGGCGACGCCGGATATATCGATGAGCGGGGTTACGTCTATGTCATGGCGCGCACCGACGACGTCATCAATGTTGCTGGACATCGCCTCTCCACCGGCGCCATGGAAGAAGTTCTGGCCGCGCACCCGGACGTTGCGGAATGTGCCGTCATCGGCGTTGCCGATGCCATGAAAGGCCAGTTGCCCCTGGGTCTGCTGGTGCTCAATGACGGCGTCGCGCGTTCGTCCAACGATATCTGCGGCGAGGCGATTCAGCTGGTAAGGGATAAAATCGGACCGGTTGCGGCCTTCAGGCTGTGTGATGTGGTCCAGCGACTGCCCAAAACGCGCTCCGGTAAAATATTGCGCGCCACCATGCGGCAGATGGCTGACGGCGAATCCTGGAAGGTCCCTGCGACCATCGACGATCCGGCAATACTCGATGAGATTGGTCAAGTATTGCATCGCATGGGCTACCCTGCGGTATAATGCGGCCTTAATTGCTATTCAAAAGCTTCTATGGAAGCCCGCAAATTCCGGGTTTCTGGCGTAGTTACTGGTGAGTAGGTTTTATGCGTGAGGCCTCGAGTCCCGACGCTTACGACCGGCTTATCGGAATGTAACTCAGACAAATTTTATAACGATAACCTCAGGAGACGTGGGGGTTGAAACCTACAGATATTAAAAATCCAGAGTATTTTCATCGCGTGGTGGACTGCCAGTACGCCTGCCCGGCGCACACGCCGGTACCGGAGTACATTCGACTGATTGCGGCGCAACGGTACACCGACGCTTACATGATTAACTGGGAGTCGAATGTCTTCCCCGGAGTGCTGGGGCGCACTTGCGACCGGCCCTGCGAACCGGCGTGCCGACGCGGCCGGCTGGCCAACGAAGAGCCGGTGGCGATTTGCCGCCTGAAGCGGGTGGCGGCGGACAACAGAGACGATATCAGCCATTTGCTGCCCGACGTGCCGGAGACAAAAAACGGCAAAACGGTTGCCCTGGTCGGGGCCGGTCCAGCCTCGTTGACCGTGGCGAGGGATCTGGCACCGCTCGGTTATGAACTCCACGTTTACGACGAAAACGCCAAGGGTGGCGGCTTTATGCGTAGCCAGATTCCTGCTTTCCGGCTTCCGGAAGAGGTGCTCGACGAAGAGGTGGGCTACGTCCTGGATAACGGGGTTACAGCGGTTTTCAACCACTATGTCGACAGCCTGAAGAGTCTGCTCGATAAGGATTACGATGCGATTTTTGTCGGATCCGGGGCACCGCGCGGGCGCGACCTGCCGGACCTGCCCGGGCGGCAGGAAGCGGATGAAGTTATTCACATCGGCATCGATTGGCTGGCTAGCGTCGCTTTTGACCATGTCTCGAAAGTGGCCAAGAAAGTAATTGTATTGGGTGGCGGTAACACTGCGATGGATTGTTGTCGGACTGCACGCCGCCTGGGTGGCGAAGACGTCAAGGTCATTGTGCGTAGCCCCTTTGCCGATATGAAAGCGTCGCCTTGGGAGAAGGACGACGCGATTGCCGAGGATATCCCCATTATCGATAATCACGTGCCGCTGGAGTTTGTCGTCGAAAATGGCAAGCTCGTCGGTATGCGTTTTGATAGGGTCGAAGCCCACTATGATGAAAATGGCCGGCGAAAGCTGATTTCGACCGGTGAAGAGCCGGCGTTTTACCCCTGCGATGAAGTACTGGTTGCAATCGGTCAGGAAAATGCTTTCCCATGGATTGAACGCGATATCGGTATCTACTTCGACGAGTGGGACATGCCCAAGCTTTCAGAGCAAACCTTTCAGTCGACGAATCCCAAGGTGTTTTTTGGTGGTGATGCGGCCTTCGGTCCAGAGAATATCATCACTGCCGTTGCCCACGGCCATCAGGCCGCCGTTTCAATAGACCTGTTCTGTCGTGGGAAAAATATCACCAATCGACCACCGCCCAGCACCACTCTGGTTAGCCAGAAGATGGGTATCCACGAATGGAGCTACGACAGCGTGGTTGAAGATGATCCGCGCTTCAAAGTGCCCCATGCGGAAAAAAATGCCGCGCTCAAGGATCGCAAGCTCGAGGTCGAGCTGGGTTTTGATGTCGAAGTCGCCTTCAAGGAAGCGGAGCGTTGCCTGAACTGCGACGTGCAGACAGTGTTCGCCAAAGATCTGTGCATCGAGTGCGATGCCTGTGTCGATATCTGCCCCACGGACTGCATCAACTTTATCGCACCTGCAGATGAGGAAGAATTGCGCCCGCAACTTCGGGTGCCGGCAAACAACCCTGGCCAGGCGATTTACGCTTCCGAGTCGCTACCTACCGGACGCATCATGGCCAAGGACGAGAACGTCTGTCTGCACTGTGGGTTATGCGCCGAGCGCTGCCCGACGGCAGCCTGGGATATGCAGCGTTTTCTCTACGAGGTGACAAAGGCGAGTGAATTATGAAGCCGATAGAATCAGTCAATGAGTTTGTGATTCGCTTTGCCAATGTTAACGGCACGGGCTCGGCCAGTGCCAACGGCATGTTCGCGAAATCTATTTTTAGAATGGGTATTCCGGTCAGCCCGAAGAATATTTTTCCCTCTAACATTCAGGGCCTGCCGACCTGGTATGAGGTTCGTGTCAGCGGCAAGGGTTATCTGGGGCGTCGCGGTGGCGTCGATATCTGTGTTTGCATGAACCCCCAGAGCATGGCCCAGGATATTCGCGACGTCGAACCGGGTGGATACTTTATTTACGACAGCACCAAGCCGCTGGATCTGCGTCTGATGCGTGGCGACATCGAGTTTATTGGTTTGCCATTGACCGAGATATGCCGCCAGGAATATACAGTGCCCCGCCAGCGTCAGCTTTTCAAGAACGTGATTTACGTTGGCGCCTTGTCGGCCTTGCTGGATATTGAGTTTTCCGTATTAAAGGATCTGGTTAGCGAGCAGTTCCGGGGCAAGGAAAAACTGATAGCACCCAATATTCACGCGCTGGAACTCGGTTACCAGTACGCCCAGGAGAATTACGCGTGCCCGCTGGGTATCCGGTTAAAACGCACGGATCAGGTCGGCGACAAGATTCTGATGGAGGGCAACGATGCGCTTGCGCTGGGCGCCATCTACGGCGGCGCGACGGTTGCAGCCTGGTATCCGATTACGCCGTCCACCTCGGTCATTGAAAGTTTTGAAAAGTACGCGCGCCGTCTGCGCATCGATCCCGGCAGCGGTGACCAGCGCTTTGCCATCGCCCAGGCCGAGGACGAACTGGCTGCCATCGGCATGGTAATCGGTGCCTCCTGGAACGGTGCGCGGGCTTTTACCGCGACCTCGGGCCCTGGGGTCTCGCTGATGAGCGAATTCCTCGGCCTGGCCTATTTCGCCGAAGTGCCGGCGGTGTTATTTGATGTGCAGCGAGCTGGGCCTTCAACCGGCATGCCGACGCGGACACAGCAATCGGATATATTCGCCTGCGCCTATGCCTCCCACGGCGATACCAAACACGTGTTGCTGTTTCCCTCGGATCCCAAAGAGTGTTTTGAGATGTCGGCCGACAGCTTCGATCTGGCCGAGCGTCTGCAAACGCCGATTATTCTTATGTCGGACCTGGATCTCGGTATGAACGACAACATGAGCGCGCCCCTGGAGTGGGATGAAAGTCGGACCTACGACCGCGGCAAACTGCTCAGTCGCGACGACCTGGACGCCATGCAGGAGCGTTTTGGCCGCTACCTCGACGTCGACAACGACGGTATTTGCTACCGCACTCTGCCCGGCACTCATCCTGAAAAAGGTGCTTTTTTTACTCGCGGTACGTCGCGTGATGAATATGCGCTGTATACCGAGGCGGGCGATGCCTATGTGCGCAATATGCAGCGCCTGGAAAAGAAATTTGATACCGCCAAGCAACTCGTGCCGGCGCCGGCGTTTTACGAGTCGGAAGAAAGTTCTCGTAACGGTATTATTTATTTTGGCACCAGTGCGGCCGCCAGCGAGGAAGCGCTGGATATACTGCGCGATCGGGGCATTCATCTAAATGCCATGCGCCTGAAGGCTTTCCCCTTCAGCAAAGAGGTCGAAGCGTTTATCGAGCGCCACGAGCGCGTCTTTGTCATCGAACAAAACCGCGATGGGCAGATGCGTAAATTGTTGATTATCGAATGCGAACTCAATCCGAAAAAGATCGATTCGCTGACTTATTATGACGGCATGCCCATCACCGCGCGTGCCATTGCCAGCGACATCAGCAAAACACTGGGCGGCGCTAACGTCACGCCCATCCGCCGTACAGCGGGAGAAAAATCATGAGCTATATTCGACCCAGCTTTCAGCATCCCGAACTCAAGACCAACCGTCTGGGTTACACCCGGAAATATTACGAGGGCGCATTGTCGACACTGTGCGCTGGCTGCGGACACGATTCTGTCAGCGGTGCCATCGTCCAGGCCTGCTTTGAACTGGACATCGAACCCCATCGCGTGGCCAAGATTTCGGGTATTGGCTGTTCATCGAAAACGCCAACTTATTTTCTCGGGCAGTCCCATGGTTTCAACTCGGTGCATGGCCGCATGCCGTCTGTGGCGACCGGGGCCAACCTGGCCAATCGGGAGATGACCTACATCGGTATTTCCGGTGATGGCGACACTGCGTCGATCGGTCTCGGGCAGTTTGGCCACGTTACCCGGCGCAACCTCAATATGCTGTATATCGTGGAGAACAACGGCTGTTACGGCTTAACCAAGGGGCAGGATTCCGCGACTACCGATGTCGGCTCCATGAGCAAAAAGGGCGAACCCAATCCTTACCAGGCGATCGACCTCTGCACCATGGCGCTGCAGGTAGGGGCGACCTTTGTCGCGCGCAGTTTTTCTGGCGACAAGGCGCAACTGATACCGCTTATCAAAGCCGCTCTAGCGCACAGCGGTTTTGCATTTATCGACGTGATTTCTCCCTGCGTGACGTTTAACAATACGCCCCAGTCGAGCAAGGGTTACGAGTACGCACGCGATCATATGGAAGCCACTGGCAAGATGGATTTCGTGCCCGTACGCAAGGAGATTACAGCTGACTACGCGCCCGGATTTTCCCAGGAAATCACCTTGCACGATGGTTCGGTTATGCATCTCTACAAGACCGATGGCCTCGATTGTATCGACCGGAATAGCGCTATTCGCGCTATTCAGGAGCATACTGAGCGCGAGCAGATTCTTACCGGACTGTTATACGTCGATCCCGACAGTCAGGACTTCCACAAGGCGCAAAAGACGGTCAAGCAGCCCCTGCGCGAGTTGGCCGAAGGTGAGCTGTGTCCCGGCAACCGCGCGTTGACGGCAATTAACGCCAGCCTGAAATAAACTGCCGCGCCCGCTCGAGGGGCCATACGCGTGGCCGAGTGGCAGTTCTGGGTTGACCGCGGCGGGACCTTTACCGATCTGATCGCACGTACACCCGGAGGGCGCTATCTGACGCGGAAGCTGCTCTCGGAAGCGCCGGAACGATACCAGGACGCTGTGCTTCAAGGCATCGCCGATGTCCTCGAAGCGAGCTCTGTCGATAACATACCCTCTGAGAAAATAGCCAGTGTCCGCCTGGGCACCACTGTCGCCACCAATGCCTTGCTCGAACGCAAGGGCGCGCGCACTCTGCTGGTGACGACGCGCGGATTTGCCGATGCATTAAAGATTGGCTATCAAAACCGCCCCGATCTGTTTGCCCTCAAAATAGAAGTCCCCGAGCCCCTGTATGCCGAGGTCCTTGAAGTGGATGAGCGCATTGCCGCCGATGGCACGGTCATCCAGGAATTGAACTGCGACACCTGGCTCGATAGTTTTCGGCAAGCGAGGCGGCGGGGCGTCGAGTCCGTGGCCATCGTGCTTATGAACGCCTATCGCAATAATGCCCACGAGCTGGCATTGGGCGCGGTCGCAGAACGTGCGGGCCTCACCCATGTCAGGCTGAGTCACCAGGTCAGCAACCTGATTAAATATGTCGGTCGCGGCGACACCACGGTTGTTGATGCTTATGTGTCTCCTGTTTTTGAACGCTACGTCGAGCGCCTGTCCAGCCGCCTCGCCGGGACCCGGCTCATGTTCATGCAGTCCAGCGGCGGACTTGCAGAGGCGCGCGACTGCCGTGCCCGAGATAGCCTGTTGTCCGGTCCGGCAGGTGGTGTCGTCGGAGGCGTGCAGACCAGCGTTGCCGAAGGCCATAACCAGGTGCTGGGTTTTGACATGGGTGGCACTTCCACAGATGTCTGGCATTACGACGGCCAGTACGAGCGTGTCTACGACACTGAACTGGCCGGTGCCCGCCTGCGTGTGCCCATGCTCGATATCCACACTGTTGCCGCCGGTGGCGGTTCTATCTGTCACTATGATGGCTCCAAACTCCGGGTTGGGCCCGATTCAGCCGGCGCGAACCCCGGGCCGGCCTGTTATGGCCGCGGCGGCCCGCTCACCATCACCGATTGCAATCTGCTCCTGGGTAAACTGAATCCCGAGTATTTCCCTGCCGTTTTTGGAACAGCCGGGGACGAGCCGCTCGACACGAAGCCCGCCAGGGATCGACTCGATGCCATCGTCGAACAGGTACGGCGTGGTGGTGGCAATGCGGGCACCCGGATATCAGCACTGTCCGTTGCCCGGGGCTTTATCGATATTGCAATCGAAGGCATGGCGAGTGCGATCAAAAAAGTATCGACAGAACGCGGTCGCGACGTCGCCGATTACGCCCTGGCGTGTTTTGGCGGTGCCGCGGGACAACATGCCTGCGGTGTTGCTGATCGACTGGGTCTGCATACCATACTGATTCACCCGATGGCCGGTGTGTTATCCGCGCTGGGCATGGGGCTTGCCGATCTATCGACACTGGTCGAGCGCAGCCTGGAATGGCCGCTTGACGCCGATAACGTGGCGGCTCGATTAAACCAAGTTATCGAGGCGTTAAAGCGTGAAGCGCTGGCGAACATGACGGCGCCGGCCGATGTCGAAACCATTGAATGGCAGACCACGGTATATCTTCGTTACCGGGGAAGCGACACAGCGATGGCGGTGCCCGTAGACAGCCCTCTGGCCATGGGGCGCGCGTTTGAGGCGGCGCACCGGGC
>DJFY01000013.1:0-324 GCA_002431545.1 Cellvibrionales bacterium UBA5860
TTAAATATAGACATTTTTTACCATAGCTGCCTGGGATCAGCTTTATATCAAAGGCTCGAATAGAAAATAGTGACCCAGTTCTCAAAACACCGGGCCGATTTCCACTTCACCGGGTAATATCGACCGCCGAGGCACATTGCTTTAGCTATTTCCCGGCAACTGCTTTTTTGATTGAGTTGGGCGCGCGATAAAAACGAAGTCTCGCGTGTTTCCTGGACTTCACGTGGCCAGAATCGACAGGGTGATCAGCAGAAAGGCAGACAGAAGCCGCTCCCCTTCTATGACCTGCCAATCGGGAAACCCGTTTAGAGGTTAGAGCAGAAG
>DJFY01000013.1:605-5047 GCA_002431545.1 Cellvibrionales bacterium UBA5860
ATACACAAGTGGTAATACAGACCAACGCCAGCAATACCTACCGGGCAAGCAACCTCAATACGCGCACACCTTGCATTTACCTGCAAGGATTCTCGCGGCTGGGCGAAGGTCTTAAGAAGGTCTTAAAAGGGCACTAAGCCTGTCCGCCAGGCAGCGCCGAGTGCAGCCGCGCTAAAGGCCGGATACACTTCTATGCCTGTTTAGGGTCGAAATCGCATGCTGTCTTATCACCATGTAACAGCACTCCCGACCGGTCATTTACCGGTAAATCTCGGCGCCCGCTTTTGCAGAAAATGGGCAACGCCTTCCTTGAAGTCGTCGCTTTTGATACTTGCGTTCATTTCTTCGTGAGCCAGATCGAGTGCACTATCGAGATCCTGGAACAGGCTCTCCCAGACCTGATGCTTGACCACCCGCATGGACCGCGGCGAATTGGTATTGGCCATATCGTGAGCGATGTCCATGACCGCATCGAGAAACCCCTCATCCGGCAATACGCGGTTAACCACGCCGAGTTCTTTCGCTTCTGTTCCGTCGAAAATCCGCCCGGTGAGCCAAACATCCATCGCGCTGGCAAGGCCGGCGATTCGAGGCAACAACCAGGCGCCACCATATTCGGTAATCAACCCCCGCTTGACAAACGCCGAGGTGAATTTGGCGCTGGCCGCGGCAATACGCATGTCGCAAAATAGTGTCATCACCAGGCTGATGCCGGCACAGGGCCCATTAATCGCGGCGATAATCGGTTTGGGAATCGCGGGAAAGTAAGCGTATTTCTGTTTAAAATCCGGCCGCACATCCTGCGGCGTCTGTTTGGGCTGATCGTCCTTCGCCTTGGACTTGCCTTCGCCCAGATCCTGTAGGACGCTCATATCGGCACCCGCGGAAAAGCCGCGGCCGGCCCCGGTAATCACAATGACATTGACACTGTCGTCGTCGGCCGCGGTGACGGTTGCATCCTGAATCTCGTCAGCCATTCGCGTCGTCCAGGCATTGAGCTTGTCCGGCCGGTTTAGGGTAATCACCGCAACCTTATCGTCGGTGTGGTAAATAATTTCTCTATATTTCATACAGCTCCCCATCATCATTTGGTCGTCATAAAACCCAGTCCACCAATTTGCTATAACTCTGTGGCGTTCAACCAGATTCTGCAAAAACACGAATCAATTGAAAACCGATAGCCATCGGCGGAGGCAAGAGCACGCCACTATCGGTCGCCCCGTTGAGCACATCCCGCAGCAATGCGCGGGATACCCAGCGCGCCTCCTCGAGTTCTTCGCCATCGACAGTGATGTCCCTGGTTTCAGCATCAGCGAAACAACCAATCATTAACGACGATGGCCATGGCCAGGGTTGTGTCGAGTGGTAGCGGACGCTACCGACACGGATACCCGCCTCCTCAAAGACCTCCCTGCGCACCGCTTCTTCTATGTTTTCTCCGGGTTCGACAAAACCTGCAAGGCAGGAATACATGTTTTCGGGGAACATGGGCTGACGGCCGATCAAACATTCATCACCGTTTACCGGCAGCATAATGACCACCGGATCGGTGCGCGGGAAATGCTCCGCATTACATTCGCCGTCCGAGCACTTGCGCATATAGCCGGCATCTCTCATTTCGGTTTTTTTGCCACAGACCGCGCAGAATTGATGCCGGGCATTCCAGTCCAGAATGGCTTTGGCCGTGCCGAGCGTAGAAGGATCGCCAACGGGTAAACGCAGTGCAATCGCCCGCAGATCCATGAATTTACCAACATCTATAAAAGGTTCACTGCGATTGGCATCCTCATAAGCGCTGACATCGATAGCGAAATGAGCAACTCCCCCCTGTTCGCCAAGAAATACTGTAGGCACACCGCTCATCAAATAACCTTCGACAGCCTCTACGGAAAGCCAGCCAATACCGTCGCGCCGCGGTGTCACCAAGGGTTGCTGCTTCCACAAGGGTACGATTTGTGTTGCTGGATTTTTTAATTGCGCTGCCAGCCAGTCAGTATCGGTTCGTCGATGGCTGGCTCGATCTAAAGGCCCACCCGCAAAAGTATGAACTTCGGACATGATATCCCCTTAAATGGACTAAAAATCTAGATTTTAACTGTGTGCTTTCCGGTGATTTTTTTAATGTTCGGATCCAGGCGAACGGGAGGAGCAATGTGTTTCACCCAGGAGAAAAAATCGCATTTACTCGTATATTTTAGGTATTTGAGCGATATCTGTGATGCCCCCAAAACCCCTTATTGTGTTACGTACGCAAAATATTATTAGCTAAGCGCGTAGTCTGATACGAATGCATTAGTCTTGCGCTCCTGTCCAAACGTCGACATTGGCCCATGGCCGGGTATAAAGGCGACGTCTTCACCCAGGGGCCACAATTTTTCAGTAATGGATTTAATCAAAGTATTAAAATCACCTTTAGGGAAGTCAGTACGCCCGATCGAACCCTGAAACAACAAATCGCCGACAATGGCCAAGCGTTGAGCGCGGTTAAAAAAAGCCACATGTCCGGGCGTGTGCCCGGGACAGTGGTAAACCTCGAGCTCTTCGTCTCCGACCTGCACCCGATCGCCGTCTTCAAGCCAGCGGTCCGGCGTGAAACTGCGAAATGTACCACCCCCCAAACCAAACATTTTTGCCTGCTCCGGCAACCGGTCTATCCAGAAAGCCTCTTCTTTTTGCGGACCCTCGATGGGTACACGGTATTTTTCCGCCATATCGGCCACTGCGCCGGCGTGGTCCATATGACCGTGAGTCACCAGCACCTTTTCCAGCACCACGCCCTCCTGCTTGATAAGCTGTTCGATGCGATCCATATCTCCGCCCGGATCGACAACTGCTGCTCGCAAACTGTCCTCACACCAGATCAGGGAACAGTTCTGCTGGAAAGGCGTCACGGGAATAACGGCATATTTCATCTTCGGGTTCCGCAATAGGTCAGCAATGAGATCAAAACCTTAACAGACGGCGGCCCTTTCGAGAACTCTCGCGGAACCGATTATCGCTCGTGTCAGTCATGGCTTGGGGGCAAATACGCGTAGCGCAGTGTCATCAAACCCGGGCTCACCGTCGGGACGCAAAGGCTGCATGCAGACATGATCGGCGCCATTATCCCAGTGGGCTTCCAGTCGTTTCAGAATGGTCGCATCATCGCCCCAGGCGACGATGGCGTCGACCAGACGGTCGCTGCCGCCGTGCTCAAAGTCCGACTCGGTAAAGCCCAGGGTAAGCAGATTGTTACGGTAGTTTTGCATACCGAGATAAAGCGCCATAAAGCCTCGCGCAATTGGCCTTGCCTCGCTTGCGTCCTTGATTCGAAGCACTTTTTGTTCTGGCGCGAGAAACTTGCCCGGGCCGATGAGCTCGCGGGCTCTCGCGGTGTGTTCAGGGGTTATAAAATAGGGATGAGCCCCGTCGGTGAGTTCACCGGAGAGCTTGAGCATATTCTGCCGCAACGCGGCCAGCACGACCGGGCCCTGCTGGTCGGGGACGGGTCCGGCGTAGTTGGCTTTAGCCATAGCCTCCAGATAATTGCGCATGGTGCTCACCGGCTTCCCGTACACGTGATCGCGCAGGGGGGTGACAATCTCCGCGTGCGACACACCCAAACCCAGAATCAAGCGCCCACCGCTGATTTCGTTCAGCGAGTTTCGTGCCGCCACCATCGCCATCGCATCGCGGGCGTAGATATTGGCAATACCTGTGGCCAGGCCAAGACGGTCGGTCTCGCGCGCGAGAAGCGTCAGAATGACAAAAGGATCCCTACCGAAGGCTTCGGGCACCCAAATCGCGCCATAACCAAATTGCTCTGCGGCCTGCGCGGTTTCAATACACTGCCGATGACTGTAGGCATCCAGCCAGGTCCACAACCCCAGCTTGCCTGTATCGAGTACGCTCATAATGCCCCCCGTGCTAATCGTGCGATAGAGTCTACATTCATCCAGAGAATTAAAAAACGATATGTCGGCGCCCTCTTCGCGCCGGACACAGCGCAGCTGGCCGAGCAGCCCAAATTTGATTACATTAGAACTCACCTATAAAAAGAAAATTCATAGCAGGTGTTGGCAACAATCAACTCAAGCCGACACAAACGGAGGCTCCATGATCAACCTGAAGACCGCCACCTCAGAAGAAATAGCCAAGATAATCCCCTACCTGAAAGTTTTTTCTTCGCTCAATGAAAAAATCTATCGCTGGACCGGTGGCCGGGTACTCGGCAAACTCAATGGCTACGATGTTTGCCTGGTCACAATGACAGGCGCTAAAACAGGCAAGCAACGCGTCATTCCCCTCATGTATGTCCCCTACAATGAAGGTGTCATCATCGTCGCCTCACAGGGTGGCGCACCGCGTAATCCGGTATGGTTCAACAATCTGGTCGCACACCCGGATATCGAAGTGCAGTATAAAAACAAAAAGATGAAGCTGCGCGCCCGGCGGGCAAATGC
>DJFY01000013.1:5381-8233 GCA_002431545.1 Cellvibrionales bacterium UBA5860
AAAGCCTCTCACGCTCTGTCGGTGGCGGTTTACCACGGTGTACCTGCACCCTTGGTGAGCTGTGGTGAGACCCCGTTCAGGAGGCATCTACTTGTTGCCTGATACTACTGCTTGATGGGGTGCTTACTGCTTTCGGACGACAAAGCCTTTAGCGCCCCACCCTCCTGGTTACCGCTGGTGCTTGCCACCGCGCCTATCGTTGTCGTCCACGTCTGTTACCTGTTGTCGGCACATTACGGCTACGTCGACAAATGCAACCCCTATATCGAGGGCTGCACCTCCATCAGTGCAGCCGGGCGTCACGGCCCGAGCTACTTTTTATTCAAGGCAGGCATGATTCCCGTGGCGCTACTATCGATTGTCTTTTGGGTATACAGCAGCCGTTGGTTGAGATCTTCCAGTGACAGGCGCCCGGTCAGAACATTACTGCTGGCAATAATAGGTTGCACCAGCGCGCTGTTTCTCATCGTCTACACGATATCCCTGGGCTCACACGGTGACCTGTACCGTTTTATGCGTCGTGTTGGTGTCATTATCTATTTTTCCTGTAGCTACCTCGCCCAACTGCTTTTGCTTGCCGGAATTCAGAGGCTCACGACGCAAGGTCATCTATCTCTGCCACGATACGCTCTGACGGGTAAATACACGCTGGTGATCGGCCTAATGATCTTTGGTGCAGCCAGTATTCCGATCATGAATTACCTGGAGGATAAGGATGCTTTACAAAACAGCATCGAGTGGTGGTTCTCGTTGTTGATGACCAGTTACTATTTTTTTACCTGGCGAATCTGGCGCAGCACCACCGGCATAGGCTATAGAAAATCCGCCCCCAAGCCAGGGGGCATCAAAAATAAGTAAAAATTAGAATACCAAAGTGCGCCACGAATGCGCGCACCTATGCATTCGTGGCGCAGGACTTCGCCAGACCGACCGGTGATAATATTACACGCTTCAGCGCTCTGCTTCTCTCCAGGGTACCGGCGTTTTCAGCAGCTTCGCACAATCATCCAGAGCACCTCGCGCGATCTTTTCATAATCGCGGCGATACCAACCCACCACATAAGCGGCCGCCTCACGTAACACTGGATCGTCGCCGGCGATGGCGAAAAGTCGCGCCTCGGCCATATCGATATCGTGTAGCCGACCCAGCTTGTTCTGCAGTCGGGTCAGCCGCTTTCTGTAAGCCTTCATTTCGGTGAACAGGCTGGAAAAAAACTCGACACCGTAACGTAATTGTTTTCCCGCTATCCTAAGTTCGTGCAAAGTTTCCGGTTCACTTAATATGGAGTTCTCAAAGGTTTTTTTAACGTCTTTTACAAGTCTGTCGAGGCGCTTGGCAGCAAATGCCGTGACTCCCGGGCCCACATCAAAATCACCCTTGAGAACGCTTTCCAGGTCAACAACGAAATCTATAATACATCGTCCCTGGTCAGCTGCCGCCAAGTGTTCTTCAGCGTTGAGACAAGCCTTGATACGCTCGTTATCCAGGGCCTGCTTAAGCTTGATAAGCCGCTCCCTGTTCTCATTATCAGTCGACGAAAGCACCGGCAATAAACTATTTTCAACGACATCCAGATCTCTGGTCAATCCTAGTTTTATCGTATTTTTGCGGATTTCTTTGCGCCATTTTTTTCTCCAGGGTTTGGCCAGTATCGGCCCAAATATATTTAGCGCAGAGCGTAATCGCCGTTGCGATACGCGAAACTGATGCACGACGTCGATCAACCTTTCCGCTGGCCCGCTATCATCTATACGGGCACTCCAGCGGTCTTCAACTGCCAACAAAGCATTGGTCTGCCATTGATGAATACAATCCATTGCTATCCGATAAAAGGCCTCTACAGGGGTATCAGTTTTATCCAGTTGAATCGTACCGGCGGTTTGAGAAGAAACAGGTTCACGGCGGACAAGGCCGTATCCTCTCTCGGCCTTACTGCGCGCATCGGGTAGCACCGGTACCGTTGTAGCCAGTGCTTTTGCGATCAACCATAAGCAGGCGGGTTTACCCTCGGTTAGCTCCAGTTCAATTTCGGAAATTGGACAGCGTTGATCTCCGCAAATAATTTCACCGGAATCGATTGCAATTTCCACATCAAAGCCCGTTTCGCCATGCCCTCCTGCGTAGCGATATAACTGCCTTTTAAACTGCGTTAAGAAAACAGGCCTCAAGTCCGGAGAAAAGTGCCTGAGGATATCTTCAATTCGCTTATCGCTGACCGATTCAAAGTTGAACGCACCCATGAACGGCACCTCCCACTCACCGCGTTCGGACAAACCGGCAAAATTAGAGCCGCCGCTTTTAACGGTTTGCAGTAACGTCTCGTTATCGATTCTGCGGGTCCGAAGGGCGATACCACGCCGATATAAATCCAGCGTTCCAGTATCAAAATAGGTGCTTTCTAACAGTGCGGGCTCCCCACATGCCCGCGCGGCAGCGATCAGTGGATGATCGAGCAGCGTTTGCAGCGCGGTCCGCGGCACAAATAGTTTGAGCTCAATTTCCTTACTCATCACAAATGGTGATTACTGTGCTACTGGTTATTGGTGGTCAGGCAAACGGCTGTCGAGGTTGAGCAAGATACCATAGACGCCGACAAGTAGTGTGACCGCGCCAGGCCCGTATCGACACAACTGCACAAAGCCAGTTTTCGAAACAAAAAGCCCATCCGCAGCTTGCTGCGGGACGTTTTTCAGATCCGAACCGAACCGTCAACGCGGTCTACCTTTGATTTGAGCGACCTTACGCTGGAGCAGGTCAGAACCTGCCGGCCAATTCCCCGATGCACGAGGCGGCGGTCTAGTCGGATATGAACTCATCGGTTTTCACTCACCGAGAACCGAGAACCGAGAAC
>DJFY01000013.1:8502-19910 GCA_002431545.1 Cellvibrionales bacterium UBA5860
ACCGAGAACCGAGAACCGAGAACATGGAGGTTGGAAAAAGCTATAACAGCGCCATGTCTCTTTTAATATAAAACATTAAAATATATCTATAACATATTATTTATACTTAATATTTATTATAGTAAAAGATCTATCTATGGCCTCTGACGAGCTGCTAGAAAACAGGCCACCAGAAAAATAGCATACCGGATAAACAGCCCAGCCCATTTGCCATTGGGTCGCGCGATATGGGGCAAAGGGTAATCGACACACGTTTCCACGAGTGCATTGAAATCTGCTCAACCTTGTCATCAGATTACGCGCTAAACCAATATATGCTTGATCGGCATCAATCGGATTGCCACCCCTTGTCGACACCCTGAGCACTTTGTCCTAGCGTTCCCCAAAACGGGCGTTACTCGTAGCGCACCGCCATCGTATAAAACAAATTGACACAGGACTGCCCCATCATGAATCAGCCGCTCACCGGGCCGTTGCACGCCACAGCAGACGCCAACCCTTTACCCAAGCGCATAAGACAGCTTCGGGAATCACTGGGGCTTAGCCCGAGCCAGGCCGCGTATGTGGTCCACGTACCCCCAGGCACATGGCGACAGTGGGAAGAAGGCAGAAAACAAATGCCTGTCGAAACTTTCACCTTGTTTTGCAGAAAAACCAGATAGTTTTTATTTGCACTCCGACACGACAGTCTATTTTGCTCAGGCAAGCATTTTTTTAAAACGCGCCAGCGATAAGGCAAAGAAACACGCGCCAAAAACAACAATGCCCAGAACGTCGGGCCAGACATAGGCAATACCGTTGCCCTTGAAAATCACCTGATAACCAAAGTCCATGTAGTAGCGCATGGGTGACAGGAGACTGGCATAGCTCATCATCGGAGACATGCTCTCAGGTGGCGTCAGAGCCCCTGAGAGGAACAACATCGGCAGCAGCAACATGAACAATATCAACATAGCTTGCGCGATATTGCGCGCAAATACCGCAATAAACATACCCAGGGACGCCACGGAAAAGCTATATAAAGCGGATACCAGGTAAAACAGCACCAGATTGCCGCGCACGGGCGTATCGAAAATGAGGTGTACGACCGCAAACAGCGAGACCATCGACAGCGTGAGCGTGACACACAATGCCGGAACAATTTTGGCGAGAAAAAGCTCGGCCGGATTCGTCGGCGTTACCATCAGTTGATCGAGAGTGTTGTAGAGCTTTTCCCGCACCAGCGCTGCTGCAGTCAGCAGCATACTGACGATGGTAATCATATTGAACATCTCCAGCAGACTAGTAAACCAGGCGCTGTCGATATTGGGGTTAAAGGCCACTCGCGTGCGCAAATTAACCTGGGGTAAGGTCGATGCCGGCAAACCTACAGTCATATCGCCATGCAACATATGGACAAGATCTGTATTGAAGTCGGCGACAATCATTGCAATGTATGCAATGGCCAGCATAGCGGTACGCGACTGGGTGCCATCGCTAATCACCTGTAGCTGTGCCTGGCCGGCACTGGTGCCGCCGCCGACGAAACTGTGCGCAGAGACGTCGCGGGCAAACCCGGGCGGAATCACCACCACCAGACTGGCTTGACCTTTATCGAGCGTTTGGGCTATCTGCCCATCGTCCTCCAGATATCGAACAATCTTGAATTGCGGGGGCTTTAGGCGCGCCAAAAACTCCCTGCTCGACTCACTGTTATCGAGGTCGTACACGGCAATCGGATAATGATTCACCTCGATGTCAATGGCATGACCCGCGACATAGATAGCGCCGGTAAAACCCCAGATCAGGATCAGTACAATTGGAATATCCCGAAACAATTGCAGGAATTCCTTTTTCACCAATACACGCAGGCGCCGCCACATCAGCCGATTCTCTTTTTAAGCATGGCCAGACACAGGCCATACACAGCGGCTGTATAAATCGCCAGCGCGATAATATCACCGGCGTAATATTCGAACCCCAGACGTTTCAGGTAACTGCCACGGACTACATCCATAAAGTAAGTTGCAGGAATCGCGTGGGCAATCAGACGTCCCAGCTCGTCCATGCTCGCCACCGGCGAAGTGAAACCCGAATAGTTAAAGGCCGGCGTAACCGTCAACAGAAAAGTCAGCAACATCGCCGCCAGCTGGGTTCGGGTCAAAATAGAAAACAGTAAGCCTAATCCAATGGTACAGGTGCAATACAACAACGCTGCACTGGCAAGCACCAGAAAACTGCCGACGAAATGCACGCCGAACTGGAGGATACTGGCGGCGAAGATCAGCAAAAAATCGATAAAACTGACCATAATGTAGGGTACTGCCTTACCCGCTAATATTTCCCAGCGCGCGATCGGCGAACAGTACAAGTTAAATATAGTGCCATCTTCTTTCTCGCGGACAATCAACAAGGCACCGAGAATTGCCGGAAACAGCATGAGAATCAGAACCAGCAGGCCCGGCACAATCATATTGATGCTTTCGAGCGTCGGGTTGTACCAGATCGAGACACGCAACTCGACCGGCATCGCCAGATCCGCATTCAAGCCAAAGTCCTCCACATACGCACGCAAGGCCTGCTGGTTGTATAGCGCGTTGATGGTCGTGACGTAACTTTCGATAACCTCCGCCCGTGTCGGAAAAGAACCATCGATATGAACTGAAACTTCCGCCGCATCGCCGCCGGTCAACAAGCGGGCGAAGTCGGGCGGCAATTCGACAATGACTCGCGCCGTGCCACGCTGCATTAGATCTCTTGCCTCGGCAGCATCGCGCGTCACCGACACCAGTTCAAAGTACTCCGAGTGGGTAAAGCTGTCGATATAGTCCCTGCTGACAGCATTGTTGTCCGGGTCGACAAACACTATCGGCAGGTGCTTGACGTCCAGCGAGAGTCCATATCCAAATAGCTGTAACAGCAGCATGGGCACGAAAAAAGCCAGCCCGAGATAAATCGGGTCACGCAGCAACTCCCGTGTTTCCTTGACGATTAAGGCCCTGCAACGCTGCAAACTGATCACGCTACCCGGTTTCCCCATTGACCCTTGCTCGTCGACTATCGTGCTCAATAAAGTTAACGAAAGCTTCTTCAACCGACAGCGGTAATTCTTCTACATTTGCTTCGATACCGTGGCCGCTAAGTATTTTTTCCACTTCGCGCCTGTCCGAATCCATATTTCGACTTTGCCACTGAATACGCCTGCCATAATAAATAGCTTCGCTGAAAACCGGCTTGAGCAGGCGAAAAGCCTGGGCAAATTGCTCGGTCATCACCGCAATGAGTCCGCCATCCCTGGTCACGGCCTCTGCCTTCAATGCCGCCGGAGTATCCGCAACGACCATGCGTCCCTCCCGCATAAAGCCGAGGCGGTGACAATGCTCCGCTTCATCCATGTAATGTGTCGACACAATAACGGTAACGCCTTGGCGCTGCGTGAGCTCATGGATCGCTCGCCAGAACTGGCGGCGGGCGATGGGGTCGACGCCCGAGGTCGGCTCGTCCAGAAACAGTAATTGAGGCTGATGTAGAAGCGCGCAAGCCAGCGCGACGCGCTGCCGCATACCCAAGGGCAAAGAGCCCACCCGGCGCTGACTAAATTTATCCAGTTGAAACTGCCCGATCAGCTCCCCGATTCGCCCCTCGAGTTCCCGATTTGCCAAACCAAAAAGACCGCCGTACAGGGCCATGTTTTCCCGGGCACTGAGATCTCGGTACAGCGAGAACTTCTGCGACATGTAACCAATCCGGTGGCGCAACGCTTTCTTGCCGGTTAGGACATCGCAACCTAGAACCCGCGCCGTGCCGGAAGTGATCCTCTGCAAACCGCACAACATCTTGATCAATGTCGTTTTACCTGCGCCATTGGGTCCGAGCAAGCCAAATATTTCGCCGCTGTCGATTGCGAGGTCGACGCGATCGACAGCTTTGAAATCGCCAAAATGGCAGCTGATGCCCCGCGTTGTGACCGCCGACTCTCGCTCCGGTATATTCTTGTGGCGATTGCTTGCCGCCACCGCTCTAGGCGTCTCCTCCGCGCTGGCATCCTCGCGGGATGCAGTCATGTGAGCGACGAAAACATCTTCCAGCGACGGCCTGGCAGGTTGCAGATCAAGCGCCTGAGCAGATACCTGCCGGCTCGACATATAATCCGTAAAAGCCTCGGACGGCTTCGTCCCGGCAGCAGGTGGCAAACACAATATACGACAACGTTCCCCGACCTGGTCGAGGGACTGTAATCCCTGCCACTCTCGTATCGAAGCCAGCACAGGCTCTGGCCCGGTAGCACTGACCTGTAGTACGCGGTCATCCAGTTCCGCCGCCAGCTCCTGAGGCGTACCTGCGGCAATCACTTCCCCGGCATGCATCATCACGATGCTGTCACAGCGCTCCGCCTCATCGAGATAGGCCGTCGACAACAGCACAGTTACCTGTCTTTCGCTGACGATGTCGTGAATGATCTCCCAGAAGTCCCGACGTGAAATCGGGTCGACACCGGTGGTCGGCTCGTCGAGCAACAGCACATCCGGCAGGTGCAGGAGCGTACAGATCAACGCCAGCTTTTGCCGCATGCCTCCCGATAGTTTTTCCGCCGGTCTATCCAGGAATGGCTTTAACCGCGTCATCTCCAGCAGACGCTCCCGATTGCGCTGATACTGTTCCTCCGGGATTGCACGCAGCTCGCGAAAAAACTGAATATTCTCGTCGACGCTTAAGCTATTGTATAGATTTAGCCCCAACCCCTGCGGCATATAACCGATCAGGCCTTTGATTTTTTCCGGGGCAGCCAGACAGTCGATACCGGCGATGGAAAGGGTTCCCTGATTAGCGCTCAGCACACCCGAGAGACACTGAATCACACTGGTTTTTCCAGCGCCATCGGGTCCAATAAGACCCAATATCTGGCCCTTTTCGACAGTAAAAGAGACATCTTTTACCGCTGTTGTCTTGCGATAGCGTTTGGCAAGACCCGCAACCTGGATAACCGCAGTTGAATCACCCATTGTGACTGCTGCCGCGACCGACAATCACGGCTTTGCGAATCAAGCGCAGGGCTTTTGGGTACAGCTTTTCGAACAGCGCGAATATTGCCGGCTGGTGCGGCATGCTACTCGGGTTGCTGCAGGTCAATAACAGCATCGGCGGGCATACCGGGTTTTAACAGGCGCTGCTTGTTATCGGCAAGTGCCAGTTCAACAGCGAACACCAGTTTGACCCGCTCCTCTTTGGTCTCGACATTTTTGGGCGTGAATTCGGCCTGTTGAGCAATTTTGCTGACACGGGCCGAAAAGGCGTGGTCGGGAAAAGCATCGACATATACGTTCCCCGACTGACCCAGAGTAAGTTCGCCGATACGCGGCTCTGGTACGTAGATCTTCAGGTACAGGCGATCCATATCCACCAGGGTAAACGTCGTCGCACCTGCGGGAATCTCTTCGCCCACTTCGATATTGCGCGTCAGCACCGTCGCACTGACGGGGCTATTGATATTAAGGTAACCGACAACCATGTCGAAAGCTTCGCAGTTGAGTCTGGCCTCTTCGACGCGTTCTCGCTTGGCTTCTCGCGTGACTTCCAGGCGAGAAACCCGCGTATCTCCCAACAGGGCCAACGATAGTGTCTTCTCCGTCTGCCTGAGATTGGCTTGCGTCTCTTGCAGACCGTTACGCAGTGCAACGACCTGGAGTTCAGCCTCGTCGAGTTTTTGCTGGGATACCAGTTGACGCTCGCGCAAGGTCTGTAAACGTTGCCATTCTTTTTCAGCTAACTGCAGGCTGGCGCTGGTTTTCGCCACCAGCGCCTGTGCCGCCGCTTTGGCACTCTCCGCCAGTTCAACCTGAAGTTTGACTTCTTTGCGCAGCAGGGCCAGTTCCTCATCGAGTGCGCGCAATTCCTGTTCCTGGGCTTGCAGGGATTTGCGCTGCGCCTGCGCGCGGGCACATAGGGCTTCGTCTTTAAGAACAGCCATCGGCTGTTCCGGCTGGACGGTATCACCCTCGTCGACGAAAACTTCCTTTACCGTGCCCGCGGTTTTAGCGCTCAGCTTGATTAACCGACCCTCGATGCGACCGCTACTGTGTAATCTGCCTTCATCATCCCGGGCACAACCTGGCAGAACCAGCACGACCGGTAATCCGATGAATATTAACGCCAGAATCAGTGTAAAGCGGCGAACAGTTGTCATATTGTTCCTTAATTATTCGGTTCAGCGTCACGCCTGCCTGCAAAAAGGCGCTTACAATACTTCCGGCAAACAACAAGGTACGGCGTGTTGTCGGCACTCAGGCACGTTGCGATTGTATACAGGTCGCTGATGATTTCCGAGCGCAGCAGCATCCCGCTGACAGCAGTGATAGCATAACGTCCTCGCCACCCTGTGAAATCACCATTACAACAAGTGAGCACACTATGAAACTACTCGATTCCTTTGGCCCCAACCCACGCCTGGTACGCATGTTTATGGCTGAAAAGGGCATTGAATTACCCACCGAACAGATTGATCTGCTGGGTGGGGAAAATCGCCAAAAATCCTATACAGAGCGCAACCCTGGCGGCCAGATGCCCGCACTGGAGCTGGATGACGGTTCTCTCCTCGCGGAAACCACGACTATCTGCGAATACCTCGAGGAAAAGTACCCCACGCCTGCCATTATCGGCAATACTGCGGAGAACCGGGCTCAGAGCCGCATGTGGGTACGCCGCATCGAACTCAACATCACCGAGCACATTTATAATGGCTTCCGTTACGCTGAGGGGCTGGACTTGTTCAAAGACCGACTCTACTGCATTCCGGAAGCTGCGGACGGCCTCAAGGCCAAGGCCCGGGATCAGCTCCAATGGCTCGATGGCTTGCTGGCGGGCAAGGATTACATTGGTGGCGACAGCGTTGGCCTGGCCGATATGATCCTCTATTGCTGTCTGGACTTTGCCCAGGGCGTCGGCCAACCTATCGAGCCATCGCTACAGAACGTCAATGCCTGGTTTGCCCGTATGGATGCGCGGCCGAGCGCCGCAGCCAGTTTGCATGCCAACAGCGAAGCCGTCGGCATGAAAGGCTAAACGTTTATCGATGTAATGCTTATGCCGTGCGCATTTGATGTCATGCGTATCTGATGTAAGGCCCCCGGTTGCAATGCGACCATATTTCCGACCGGGGGCCAGCTTCGGTAAACCTGCTTAAATTCCGACAAAATTTGCTAAAGCCTTAACGAAGGCGCCGGGAATATTCAGCACCCGGCTTAGCCACACTTGGCGGGGTGCATCGACAATGCCCGCTAGACTCGACTTGCAAACCATCTAATCCCGAATAGTGATATCCGCATTCATATTGATGCGGCCATCCTCCTCCATAACACCTATCTTGTCGCCATCGGGGCTGTACACCACAATCGTGCGCTCCTGAAACAGGGGCCGACGTATAAAGCGCAGCTCCCATCCAAATCGTTCCATTTGTCGCAGCGAAGCCAACTGATCGCCGTTCAGGACATCTGCCAGATTGTCCGGTATGGGCTTTACGCCCCTTCGTTTTTCCGAAGTCATGCCACTTCTCCCTCTCATTGTGCCGCGATTTTTTCTACAGCCTGTTCCGCAGCTTCACCAAAACGCCTCGTCCGCTTTTGTCGTTATCAATCGTTTCGGCATATGCCCACTATACCCCAGCGCAGCCTGCCGCCGTAGCGTCCTCAGGAATATCGATACCTATTAGTCTAAAGACGGACGACTATTACTATCGCCGGTTCTCTGACAAGTAATTTTCCAAGCGGGATGACAATCATTGCAATACTGTATATATTTACAGTATTGGTTTTTACCGTACTTACCGAATCACGGCGTCAAACGCCCAGCAAGCGATGCAGAAAAAGTTATCTACCCTGCTGAACAGACCCGATATCTGGCAGGGTTCAACTTCATCGACCCCCGAGCCCGGACTTGCCACCGGTTATGCTGCGCTGGACAAAGCATTGCACCGGCATGGCTGGCCAACCCACGCGATTGTCGAATTGCTCTGCGACCACACCGGTATCGGGGAGCTACAAATATTATTGCCGGCACTGGCCAAATATACACAACAGCAACGACAGCTGGTTTTCATCTCACCACCACACCAGCCCTATGCCCCGGCCCTGCACGGCGCAGGCGTTTTAACCAGCCAGACTGTCGTCATTCAGGCTGCCTCAACCGATGAGCGTCTATGGGCTGCCGATCAGTTGCTGCGCACCCACATAACCAGCGGTGTCGTCATCTGGTTAACTTCACCGGTAAAACATCAGCAATTGCGCAAACTACAGTTGGCAGCTCAGGCCAACAAGGGCCTGACCGTACTCTTGCGGCCACGTTTTGCAGCAAGGGAGACATCCCCTGCCGCGCTTCGCATCGACCTGTCGGCAACAACTCAGACCTGCGTCTTGCATATCCTTAAACAACGTGGCGGTCTGGCCGGGCAAATCATCAAGCTTAAAAGGCCCGAAACGCTGATCACGCCATATATGCCAGTCCCGGACTTACCTGTACACGCTCCGGCGCGCGATGCACAAACAAAAAATCTTGCCCGGCCTACCCTGCTGCCAGCAGACCGGTCAACAGATACCGACAATGTCCTGCATTGAGATGGCAATATGCTCTGGCTTTGTCTGCGTTTCCCCTTATTGCCCCTGGAGGTTTTCCAGCTACACCCCCTGGAATCCGAAGACGGTACCGAGCCAGTAATCGTTGCCGACAGGCAGCGAGTACTGTTATGTAATGCACCGGCGCGCAGCAAGGGCGTCAAACCCGGCGTCTCTCTCGCCACTGCACGGGCTTTATCCCCGAAAAGCAGGTGTTTCGAACGCGACCTGCAACTGGAAAAACAAGCGCTCGAATCGCTGGCCTACAGTTGTTATCACCTCACGCCGGCAGTGGCTCTCTGCACGGCTGACAGCCAGCCAGAAAAATCAGAAAAAAAAACACCTCTTCTGGCCACCGACTCCCTGCGCCTGGAAATAAGCGGCTGTCTGCGTCTGTTTAAAGGCCTGAGCGGCTTGCTGAATACACTGAAGCAGACCCTCGTTGACCACGGCTACAGCTATCGTACAAGCCTGGCGCCGACGCCAGGGACAGCCTTTTTATTGAACTACAGCAACACAGACACTATCCCCCTATTTGACAAAATCAGCGGCAAGCTGAATCACTCGCAAGACTTTGCGCGTCTTCTGGCCGCCCTGCCATTGAGTGCACTGCCATACAACCGTCAGCTGCAAAAAAAATTTAAAGCCACAGGATTTTGCTGCCTGGGCGATCTATTGCGCTTACCACATGCCGCTATCGGCAAGCGCTATGGCAAGGACTTTTTGACACACCTGCAACAACTGTCCGGAAAAACTCCCGATCCGCAGTCAGCTATCACGCTGCCACCCCGGTTCGACCAGTCACTCTCTTTCGATAACACCATTACCGCTGCCGATATGCTGGTCTTTCCCATGCAGCGTCTGCTGCGCGCGCTGTGTGGTTATCTTCACGGGCGCCGGCTGCATTGCAGCCGGATTAACTGGCATCTGTCCCTGCTTGACGGCGGCACAGAAAGCATCGTGCTGCAGCTTTCCCAGCCGCAAAACCAGTTTGCGCACTTCCTGGCGTTGAGTCGTCTGCAGCTGGAAGGGCAGAAACTGAAATCGCCCGTAGCGAGCCTGAGATTACACGTGAACCATCTATATCCGGCAGCAGAACAATCGAGCGACCTGTTCAATCACCACAGCGGTGGCCGCGAAGAAGATATGGCCGCAGTGCTGGACAAGCTGCGCGCGCGGCTCGGCCCGGAAGCCGTTTACAGGCTGGCGCCTATGGACAACCACATCCCAGAGCAGGCCTGGCGAAAAGCAGATGTTGACGTATCCAACAGTGACTCAACCGGCAGTCATGAACATCAGCCACCACGCCCACTCTGGCTGTTACAACCCCCGCCACCGCTACGCATCGTTAACCACATGCCCTACTGGCACGGCGAACTGGAAATACTGAATGGGCCGGAACGCATAGAAAGCTGTTGGTGGCAGCAGGCGATCTGTCGCGATTATTTTGTCGCCCGCCACCGGGATGGCAGTAATACCCTGTGCTGGATCTATCGGGATCGCCTGACCAACGGCTGGTTCCTGCACGGGACTTTTGCATGAACCTCATCTTGCTACCTGAGCCTCACTTGCTGCAGCGCACAGATGCTTGATTATAAGGTTGAAAACGAGCTTAAAGATCTTGCCAAGCGCGGCAACTCACAAAACCAAAACCTATAAATTACTTTATATAAAATAAATAACTAACTGTTTTTATTAAAAAATGTATTCAGAGCTACATTGTTTAAGCAACTTCAGCTTTCTGCGTGGCGCTTCGCGCCCGGAAGAGCTGGTGGCGCAGGCTGCCAAGTTAGGTTACAGCGCCATCGCCATTACCGATGAATGCTCCCTTGCCGGCGTAGTCAAGGCCCATATCGCCGCTCGGGAACACGCGATCAAACTGCTTGTCGGCAGCGAATTTATCTGCGAGGACAACACCCACCTGATACTGCTGGCACCCGACCGCAGTGCCTACGGCGAATTGTCGACGCTGATCACCCTGGGTAGACGTCGCAGCATCAAAGGCGAATATCGCGTTGCCGTTAGCGATCTCGCTTTATTTGGCAAGGCCTGCCTGGCCATTTGGCTGCCCGATAGAGACAGCGATCATGCCTCGGCAATGCAACAGGGCACGGCACTGAAAGCGTTGTTTTCGAACACCCTTTGGCTTGGTCTCAGCCAATTGCTAAACGCCGGCGATCAAACCCATTATCTACATTGCTATACCCTCGCCCGCCAACTGGATATCGCCATGGTAGCCTGCGGCAACGTGCATATGCATATACCGCAGCGCAAGCCCCTGCAGGATGCGCTGACTGCGATTCGGCTTAATACCAGCGTCGAGCAACTCGGCACTTGCCTGCAAAGTAATAGCGAATGCTATTTACGCCCCCTGGCCAAACTGGAAAAGCTGTATCCGAAAGCCCTGCTCGATGAAACCCTGTGCATTAGCCAGACCTGTCGATTCAGTCTCGACGAATTGCGTTATCAATACCCACGCGAAGTGGTGCCACCAGGCAGCAAGCCATATCACCACCTGCGACAGTTGGCTCTGGACGGCGCCCACAAACGCTGGCCAGAGGGCCTGCCCGAGAATATTGCCGCGCTGATTGAAAAAGAATTGTCACTGATCCGCGAGATGCGCTACGAGTACTATTTTTTAACGGTTTACGACATCGTGCAATTTGCCCGCAGCCGCAACATTCTCTGCCAGGGCCGCGGCTCGGCAGCAAACTCCGTGGTGTGCTACTGCCTGTTTATCACCGAAGTTTCTCCAACACGCATCTCCCTTCTATTTGAGCGCTTTATTTCCAGGGAACGCGACGAACCACCGGATATCGATGTCGA
>DJFY01000013.1:20228-43221 GCA_002431545.1 Cellvibrionales bacterium UBA5860
TTCGAACACGAACGCCGCGAAGAAGTCATTCAGTATATCTACAAAAAATACACTCGAGAGCGCGCGGCCCTGGCCGCCACCGTAATCACATACCGAGCGCGCAGTGCCATCCGCGATATTGGTAAAGCGCTAGGCTTGTCGCCCGTACTCATTGACGAACTGGCCAGCTCGCTCGCCTGGTGGGATCGCACACGCGATTTACAAAAGCGTTTTGCCGAACAAAACCTGCCTGGCCACGAAGCGCTGGCGCAACGCTTTTTACAATTGGTAGAGGAAATTCTCGGCTTCCCCCGGCATCTGTCACAACACGTCGGCGGCTTTGTCATTACCGAAGGGCCTATCAGCCAGTTGGTGCCGGTGGAAAATGCCAGCATGCCGGAACGCACCGTTATTCAGTGGGACAAAGAAGACATTGAAGCGCTCGGCCTGATGAAAGTCGATGTACTGGCACTGGGTATGCTGAGCGCCATTCGCAAGTGCCTGGAATCGATGGACAGTTATGGTGCCGCAATCACCTGTCTGCAGGACATTCCGGAAGGCGACACAGCCACCTACGACATGCTGTGCCGGGGCGACAGCATCGGTGTTTTCCAGGTGGAATCGCGCGCCCAGATGTCCATGCTGCCGCGGCTACGCCCGCGCTGCTATTACGATCTGGTGATCCAGGTCGCCATCGTCAGGCCCGGCCCCATTCAGGGCAACATGGTACATCCCTATCTACGCCGGCGAGCCAGTCCGGATATGGTTTCCTACCCGAGCCCGGACATTAAAGACGTGCTGAAAAGCACGCTGGGCATCCCTATCTTTCAGGAGCAAGCCATCAAACTCGCTATGGTGGCCGCAGGCTTCAGTGGCGGCGAAGCCGACCAATTGCGCCGGGCTATGGCCAGCTGGGGCAAAAACGGCAATCTGATCAAGTTTGAACGTAAATTGGTTGACGGCATGCTTGAGCGGGGCTACAGCGAGGACTTCGCCCACCGCCTGTTTGAGCAAATCAAGGGCTTCGGTGGCTACGGGTTTCCAGAATCCCATTCCGCCAGCTTCGCCCTGCTCGCTTATGTCTCGGCCTGGTTCAAGTGTCACCACCCGGCGGCATTTTATTGCGCCCTGCTCAACAGCCAGCCGATGGGGTTTTATTCGCCTTCGCAACTGGTGCAGGATGCGCGCCGCCACAACATTACTGTGCGCCCTGTCGATGTCATGCACAGTTACTGGGATCACAGCCTGGAACTACCCTCTGGGCCGATCACAGCAGCGGAACAGCCAGCCCTGCGTTTGGGACTACGCATCATCAAAGGTCTATCGCAAACGGCAGCTGAGCGAATAGCCGCAGCCCGACATGGACAAGAATTTGCCAACCTGGAAGAGCTAGTACACCGCGCACAGCTGGATGCCGGAGACCGGGAAGCACTGGCCAACGCCAATGCGCTCGTGGCATTCAGTGGTAATCGTTATCAAGCTCACTGGCAAATCCTGGGCTTTGAACCGGCTCGTCCCTTACTGGACAACTCCTTGCTGGACCGTCCTTTACTGGAGCCACCTCTTTCGGAAGGCCCCTGCGCCATCGACACAACGCGGGACAAAAACATCTCTGATAAAAACCAGGTTATTGGCAATAACAAAAGTATTCGAACAAGCAATGGCAAGTTGCCCGAAACCGTCCAGTTACCCATACCTTCGACTATCGACAACATGCTGGCAGACTATCGCGCGACCGGTTTGACCCTCGGCCGACATCCGATGGCGCTGTTACGCGGCCATGCTGCTTTCAAACACTGCAAACGCCAAGAAGATTTAATCCACCTCAATAACCACCGCTTTGTGCGTGTCGCTGGTTTGGTGACCGGTCGACAACGACCCGGCTCCGCTTCCGGCGTGGTCTTTCTCACTCTGGAAGATGAAACCGGCAACATCAATGTCATCGTCTGGAAGGATCTTCAGCAACGTTACCGACAGGCCCTGCTGGCCAGCAAACTGCTTTTAGTCAAGGGGATTATGGAATGCAAGAACGAAGTGATCCATGTCATCGCCGGAGAGTTAGTCGATCATAGCGAAGCACTCGAAACCCTTTGCATCAAGTCGAGGGATTTTCATTGACATACGTCATTCCACATGGGAAATCTCGCGGGAGATAGGTTGTCATTCCAAGTCCTGTAGGCTACCTTCGATAGCTTGAAGCCCCCGACGGAACGGACGCTCAATGCAGATTAATCCTGTGAAATGCTGGAAATAAAAAAATCCCGAAGAGGTGGCATATGAATCGACCGTACAATCCCCTATATACCGTACCAAATCGACGCAAACGCAGTAGAGCAGCGACCCTATTGACCATATTCTCCATGGTTTTACTTTCGCAAAACGGCTTGGCTGCGGCCGACGACACCCCCATGGTGGATTGGGGCCGGGATTTGTACATGAGCTTCTGCGTCTCCTGCCACGGTTGGACAGGCAAAGGTGATGGTCCAGCGGCACCAGCGCTAAAAGCGGCACCGGCAGACCTGACACAAATAAGCCAACGAAATGGCGGCAAATTCCCCAGCACAAAGGTCAAGAGATATATTGATGGCGATCAACCCATTCAGGCGCATGGGTCCCGACAGATGCGAGTATGGGGCAAGGTTTTGAGTAGAGAATCCAGCGGCGACAACGAAACGCGTTTGCAAATTCTCGCGCTAACCAAGTTTATTGAGTCCATCCAGGAGAAGGAAGAGTAGATATCAACCGCGAATTCTAAACGCTTATTATGGTTTCACTTGAGGAATCTAATCGACCATACCGACCACCTCATCACAACAATCAATTTCACTCATCTTTCGAAACACAGATCGTTAGTAAAATCTATCTTTCAGACCCCACAACAATTGGGTCTGATTTAAGCTAATTGTAGAATACTGGCACGCATAATTTATCGTTGTAGGCGCCAAGTCTATAAAGCTAGGGATGGGATCCGTATGGAAAAGATTAAAAAGTATTTGGTCCTTTTTTCGTGTTTGGCCATCGTGCTATCCGCATGCCAACCACCTCAAAAAAACATCACATCCCGTCTACAGGAACCTGAGCGGATAGAAATATATGAGCTGCTCAGAAACACCTTAAAAATACACGAACTATTGTATGATGGAAAATATAAGCGAGCACAGAAAAAAGCAGAAAAACAGCTCGCTTACGCAGGACGAATAGTTCATCCGGATCATATGCTCTATATATTGAGTCAAAAAAACTTACTCAACGCCCAAGTTTTGAACAAAGATTGGGAAAATGCAGAAGAAAACTCAAGAGACATACTAAACAAGCTGAAGACACGGCCAGTAACCAACTACTCTCATATCGGTACAGTGTATACCGCCTTGGCTTTCTCATATCACATTTACCAAAATTACGAAAAAGCAGAAGAAAATTACCAGAGCGCTTTAAAATTCTATGACCCGTTTAAAAAGTCCGATCAGAGAAGGCGATCAAATGCGCTGATTGGTTTAGCAATGGTCCATCAAACAAACGGTAAAGAAGGAAAAGCCTCGTCATTAATACAAGAGGCAGAAGAATCAATTCGCTTATACAATCCAGAAAAATATGACAGCATCGGGGACATCCTTTTTTTCAAGGCACAAATCCTCAATCACCAGGGAAATCGAAACGAGGCAATATCGGTTTATCAGGAGGCTATCTCGAACTACCAACGCGAAGAAGATCCCGACGAGCTGCGGCAGGCGGCAGCATTGTATCTGATCGCCGACATATATATAACTGAGGAAAGACCGGATAAAGCCGAACCGCTACTGACAAAAACAAAATCCATATTCAAGGAGAAACTTGGCAGACGACACAAATTGACAAAGAAGGTGAACGAATTACTCTCCGCAATAGAGAGCGACATGGTAAGTGAGTACAACGCCAAAAACTCAAGAGAACCTACGGACCTGTTTACTAAGGATACTATGGAAGTCCCTGCAAAAATTGTCTATTGACAGTTTTTCCTTAGCAACTCAAATAACAACACGCCTTTTAGTTACAAACTACACCCACCCCTGCACCTGCGCAGCTTCCTGACGCACTTGCTCTGGCGAACCTAGCAATTGCCGGTTGAGGCCGATACGCTTAAACCAGTAATGCAAGCCAAGCAAGTCGGTGAAACCCATACCGCCATGGACCTCCACAGCTGTCCTCGCAATCTGAGTAGCCACTTCGGCCATGTGCGCGCGGGCATGACAAGCCATCGCACGTGCATCTTCAGGCACGTGATCAAAGGCGTGTGCTGCATACCATGCCAGCGCCCGGGCTGGCTCGAGCGCCGCGACCATATCAGCGCACATATGTTTTACCGCCTGGAAGGAGCCAATGGGCCGGTTGAACTGCTCACGCTCGCCAGCATAGGTAATCGCCTTTTCCACCATCACCTCGGCAGCACCCAGAGTATCGGCCGCGAGGGCTATACGCATCGCATCCAACACGCGCACTATGCTTTGTCCCGCTTGTCCGGGTTCCCCCAGGATTTCGGCAGGCGTGTTATCGAAGCTTATTTCGGCAACACAGCGCGTCTTGTCAACTGTCGGCAAGTAGGTCAGCGAGACGCCCTTCGACGCAGCTTCTACCCATACCCAAGTGCTACTGTCGGCGGCAATCAGAAATATATCCGCCGCACCCGCATCGATAGCAAACAACGTTTTACCCTTAAGCTTACCGGCGTTGAGAGATAGGCCCGCCTCGTCACGTTCGCTAATCACATGGGACATAGCCAGGGCGACACGAGATTCTCCAGCGGCAAGACGCGGCAAATAAGTTTCCCGCTGTGACGCTGTTGCGTGACTCAATAAAGCGACAGGGGCGGCCACCATCGCTCCCGCCAGTGGTACCGGCGCTGTAACACGGCCTGCCGCCTGGAGAATGATAAAGGCATCAAAAAAGTCCAGACCACTACCCCCATAGTGTTCCGGCACGAGGGTACCGAGAATGCCAAGATCGGAGATAGCGGCCCATAACGCAGAATCGAAGGCGGACGGTGTTTCGGCAATATTTCTCACTAACTCAAGAGAGGCGTGTTCGCTAAAAAACCGTTGCACGGAATCTTGCAAAATACGTTGCTCTTCCGATAGACCAAATTCCATTGCAGTATCTCTATTGAACCTTACTTCGCTACCGGGCCGCATTGGCGCTGGTCTTCCCCAACATCAAAAACGGCCAGTTACACGGCCAATTACAACGCACCTATGTTTAGTTACGGCCACTCCTCGGATGGGACGAACCCGCACGGGCCGTAAACATGCCGGCAAAAAAAGAGCGACATCAAATGCCGCTCTTTACCCCTGCCAACCCAAGGTCAGGCTGCCGCCCTGCTACCCGCGGCCAACGGGCCGCGCAGCAACCTGCCAGGGTATGCGCCCGTATGCTCTCCTTCGCGCATTAAAACGACACCGTTGACAATCGTCGCCGAAATCCCCGTGGCTTTCTGCACGAGACGGCGCGCCCCTGCCGGCAAATCGTGTTTGACCTCGGGCATTAGCGGTGCAATACGATCGGCATCAAAAATATTCACATCCGCCGCATAACCTTCTTTCAACAGGCCCCGATCTTCGAAGCCCCAGGCTCTGGCAGGCTGCTCTGTCAACATATGGACAGCCTCTTCAAGCGTAAAGGCGCCCTGCTCTCGCACCCAGTGCGACAATACATGGGTTTGCAGAGAAGAGTCCATGATCTGGGAAACGTGCGCGCCGGAATCGGAAAACGTCACTACCGAACGGGGATGTTTCATCATCTCCAGGACGTGATCCTGATTTTCATTGAACAGCGGCTGTCTGAAAAATACTTTGAGATCGTGTTCCAGAGCTACATCAATGATCACTTCGACAGGATCCTTGCCGCTTTCCTCGGCCAGCTCGGCAATGGTTTTATGTGGACCCGCGACTGTGTCCATCACCAATAGCCAGTTGTAGTCCGGCCGACGCATCTCGGCGCCAACGGCTTTTCTTTGATCGGGGTTTTCCCCGTTCGCGGCCGCCACCAGTTTAGCCCGCATTTCCGGATCCTGGAGGGCTACCTTTTGCTCGGCGAGGGGCTTCTTGCGCAGTTCTTTCCATACGGGAAACTTGTCAAAAGGTAGGCGCGTTTCAAACGACATCAAAACGTTTAACGCCCGACTGTGTACCTGGGCGAACATGGTACCGCCCGCGTCGGCCGTTTCGTTGAGCAGCTCAAAGTATGGCGGCCACACGTCAGGCGCCCGGCGACTACTGAACATACCCCAGGTCACGGGCCGGCCGGATTCAACCGCTAGATCGCGCAGGCGTTCGTGGTATTCACGCTGAGCTTTTGGATCGCGTCCGACCTCTTCGCTGGCGATTTCGAAAATTCCTGTGTCGAGTTCGCTCATTACGCCCACCAACTCTCTGACCTCATCCCAGGTCGCCATACGACTGGCGACGGGATAACCATCGGATGTCTGGTGATTGCGGGTTCTTGAGGTGGAAAAGCCAATAGCGCCAGCACGCAGCGAATTGGCCAGCTCCCGCTTCATCAACGCCATTTCCTCTGCCGTAGGCGCCTCGGAGAAGGCCCGGTCGCCCATGGCATAAGTGCGCAGCGCAGAATGACCCACATAACCGCTGTAGTTAATACCCTTGGGCAGACGCTCGATGGTATCGAGATATTCGGGAAAGGTTTCCCAGGTCCAGTCTATGCCGGCGGCCATGGCCTCTCCGGAAATATCCTCAGCGCGTTCCAGATTGCGCACCACCAGGTGCATGTCTTTTTTGGCACAGGGCGCGACGGTGAAGCCGCAGTTCCCCATCACCACTGTGGTGATACCGTGCCAGACTGAGCAGGTCCCCAGAGGATCCCAGTTAATCTGAGCGTCCATGTGGGTGTGCCCATCGACAAAGCCGGGTGAAACAATCAGTCCATTTGCATCAATGACTTCTTTAGCTTCATCATCGATTTGGCCGATCGTTTTGATTTTGCCATCCACAATACCGATATCAGCCTTGTAACGTGGTGCCCCGGTACCATCGACGATACTGCCATTCTTAATAATAATGTCATATGCCATGATGCGGCCTCCAAATATTTAATGTTTTAAATCAATAAATTATACGTAAAACTTAATAAAATAAATTAATTTTAGCCTGGGTCGCCATCGCCCTACGCAAGGCCCGCCAAGCAGGCATTCAGTATTGCACCGCAGCGCCAGCAAACCCCTTCCCGCTGTATGGGCGCCATATCAAAGAAAGCATAAACCACCGATCAGGCGAATGCTACGATCACTTTCTTTTTGAATTGCAATGACTTATATCAGTCAGTTAGTAGAAGCCTGTCAGGAATCCACGCTTTCTGAACACAACTTCCGACACATAAAGCTGAGCGCGAGCCTGCCTTTCCCGTCCTTTTTTGTTCGCGATTCACACCCGCCAAAATGCGCGATCACTCAATCACGCTGCGGTCCGCCGAAAATATTGCAGGGTGCTGACTCGGCTTTGCATAACGCCTGAAAGATACTGCCGCAATTTGGCATCCTTCACGCCGCTTCGTTACTCATCACAATCGTACCGCTCGCGCCAAACATACCGCCAACACCATGACAAACGGAAACCTTCGCATCCAGCACCTGTGCCGGCGCGGTCCCGCGCATTTGCCGGACGCTTTCCTGCAAAGCATACATGCCGTACATCCCTGAATGCATGTAACTCAACCCGCCCCCATTCGTATTGACAGGAAGCCGACCACCGGGTGCGGTATTTCGCTCCCAGATAAAATCGCCAGCCTCACCTGGCTCGACAAACCCCAGGTCCTCCAAGCCATAAATAGGCAGATGGGCAAAGGCGTCGTAGATCATCAGGTGATCGACATCGTCACGACTGACGCCACTTTCCTCGAAGGCTTTGGCGCCGGCGACGCGAAACGCACGCGACGAAGTAAAATCCTGCATCTGGCTGATCATCGGCGTTTCCACGCTCTCACCCGTACCCAAAACGTATACCGGCTTGGTTGGGAAATCGCCAATGCGATCAGCACTGGTAACAATCAAAGCGCCGCCACCATCAGTGACCAGGCAACATTCGAGAATATGAAAGGGGTAGGCAATCATCTTTGAAGAGAGGACGTCCTCGACAGTAATCGGTTCCCGCTGACTGGCCCGCGGGTTCATACCGGCCCACTCTCTCTGGACAACCGCCACATTGGCCAATTGCTCGTGGGTGAGGCCGTACGCCTTCATATACCGCAACACCGGTATGGTAAACATGGTCGGCGGCCCCAGGCAGCCAAAGGGAATTTCAAATTGACCGGCAAGACTCGCCGGGTTATTGCCCAGTGCCTTGCTACCGATCCATGAACGGCCACTCTCGCCATGAGTAATCAATACCGTCTTACACAGACCTTCGTTAATAGCCGCCGCAGCGTGTCGCAGATGAATCATGAACGAGCAACCACCGACCATCGTCCCGTCCACCCAGGTTGGTGTAATACCCAGGTAATGCGCTAACTCGGTGGGCCACTCTGCGGCGCAGGCTAAGCCATCGATATCCTTTGGCCCAATACCGCAATCGGCCATGGCATTCAGTGCAGCGTCCGCGTGCAGCTGTATTTGAGAGGCGTCCGGGATTTTACCGAGCTGCGTTGTTTCGGCGGCACCGACAATGGCAACCGACCCCGGTTTCACGATTCACCTCCCGACACCGGTCGAAATTTAGGCAGCGTGATATCTTCGGTCACCGCGTCAAAGACCACTTCGACAGGCATATCAAGCACCAACGCCTCGGGTGTTTGCTCGACATCGACAATATTGGTCATCATTCTTGGGCCCTCATCGAGCTGAACTACCGCGATCGAGTAGGGTGCGTCGATCCATTTCGGTAACCGGTGGTTAATCACATAGCTGTACAACACACCTCTGCCACTGGCTTCGACGATACCGACATCACGCGAAGCGCATTCGGGGCAAAATGGCCGTGGCGGGAAATAAATATGTGAGCATACAGAACATTGTTGCAGCAATAATTTGCCTGCCTTGGTGCCCTCCCAGAAATGCAGTGTTTCAGGCGTCGGCCTGGGTAATGTTTTCGGATTGACGGTCACGTGACCTGCTCCTGTTATTGAATGGAAGTGATTCGATGATGCGGTATAACAACACTCACATGAATAAAAGCCGTTACCAGAAGGTATATATGCGCCTGTGCGCACCAGCTTCAGTGATATAGCGCACGTGCTGGTGTATATTTATTAATGAACGAGTTTACTGCATCGCCTAGACAAGTCCAGCGCGAAAGCCCGGCGTAACGGCAACAGGCTATTCTAGTAATGTGCTCTCAGAACGTAATAATTTTCAACGCACACTTTCAATACAAAACCAACACCTCAAGGAGCGACTCATGACTATCAGATACGACAATCGGGTTGCCGTGGTCACCGGCGCGGGCGCCGGCCTCGGTCGTAACCACGCGCTTTATCTTGCTTCACGCGGCGCCAGAGTCGTGGTCAACGATCTGGGTGGCGCTGTCGACGGCACGGGCGGCTCTACCGGCGCCGCAGAACAAGTAGTTCAGGAAATCAAGGCCTCCGGCGGCGAAGCGGTTGCCAATGCCGATTCCGTGGCGTCACCGGACGGGGCTGCGAAAATAATCCAGTCCGCCCTGGACCATTTCGGGGGCATCGATATCCTGATTAACAATGCAGGCAACCTCAGGGACAAATCCTTCTCAAAACTCGAACCTGCCGACTTCGATGCGGTTGTCGATGTCCATCTTTCCGGTTCCGCCTACTGCACTCTCGCCGCCTGGAATCATATGAAAGACGCGAACTACGGGCGGATCGTCATGACCACCTCAGCGGCGGGCTTGTTCGGTAACTTCGGACAAGGCAACTATGCCGCAGCCAAGCTCGGCGTGGTTGGCCTGATGAACGCACTCAAGCACGAGGGGCTGAAATATAATATCAACGTTAACACTGTGGCACCGATGGCGCTGACGCGCATGACCGAAGACATTATGTCGGACAAAATCAAACCCCTGGTAAAACCCGAGTATGTCACGCCGGTGGTCGCCTGGTTTTGCGCCGAGGAAAACACTGTTTCCGGCGATGTCGTCGAAGCTGGCGCCGGATACTATTCAAAAGTACACATCGTCGAAGGCAAGGGCGTGGTGCTGGGTGGCGGCGAAGTGCCAACACCCGAACAAATTCAGGCCAACTACGACGCCATTGCCGATATGAGTGAGGCGCAACCTTACAATTCTGCCAACGACGTCATGCGGCATATCTTCCGTTCAGTGAACCCGCGCTGAGTTGGCGCCACGCCTGAGCTAATTAGAGGCTGCCGCGCTTGCGCTGGATTCGACTACCCTGTAAAGCGCGGCGGCCGCTTCTCGATAAACGCCGCCACACCTTCGCGGCCATCCTGGCCGCCCGCCAGGGTGGAGATCGCGCGCGACTCCATTTCCATCTGCGATTCCAGACTCTCGGTCGCGCCGGCCAATATCAGACGCTTGGTTTCGCCATGCGCCACTAGCGAACCGCTAGCCAAAGCGCGCGCCATCTCCATCGCAGCGTCAATCACCTGGCCGTCCGGGACGACGCGATTGACCAGTCCCCAGTCCAGCGCTTCCCGCGCACTTAATACGGTATTTAACAATGCCAGCTCTTTGGCCCTTCGCATACCCACCAGCCGGGACAGGTAAAAACTGGAGCTGCCATCCGGCGGCAAGCCTGCCTTGGTGTAGGCCATAGTGAACTTCGCGGACTCGGCTGCTATCGCCAGATCGGTGGTCAGCGCTAAGCTGAAACCACCGCCCGCCGCTGTCCCGTTGATCGCCGCGATCACCGGTGGCGCCATGCGATTGAGCTTGGCAATCGCCGCGTGAAATATCGTGGTCACCAGATGCAGGTGCCTGGACACCTCATCGCCCTGCTGGTGAAAATCTTTAAGGCCGCCACCGACACAAAACATCGGCCCAGTGCCGGTCAATACAACAGCGCGAACCGCGGGGTCGTCGTCACATGCAATCGCGTAGTCCAGGAGTTCGCGCACCATGTCGTGAACAACCGGATTACCCTCTTCCGGCCGACACAGGGTGATCACACCGACTCCGTCTTCCACTGTCAATCGCATATGTTCTGTCATTTTATTTTTCCTCGAAAAGTAAATTCAGGTCGCGGCACAGGTTCTGAGGCACGGCTCAAACAAACATCACCAGTCCTTTTTCGATACGTCCCAGGCCCGTGCAGCGTAAATAAAGGGCGTATCGATAATGGCAATGAGCACCTTGAATATATACTTGGCCATGGCCAGTTGAATCGCCGTGGCCAAGTCCACCACGCCCCACCAGACCACCAAACCATAAATTGCGGTGTCGACCAATTGCGACAACATGGTCGAAACGTTATTTCGCAACCACAGATGGCGACCTTCGGTTTTCTGTTTGATCGCGTGAAACAACCAAACGTCTAAGCGCTGGCTGATCAGGTACGCAAGTAACGATCCCAATACAAACCGGGGTGTAAAATCGAACAGCGTAGCCATGGCCCCGTGAATATCCCGGGCAAAATCAGCGGTATTTACGCGGGTTGACGGGGCAAACTCCAGGCTGAGAGAAATCATCAGAATAATGATCAAGCTGACGGCAAAGCCTAGCATCACCGCGCGGTTAGCCTCTCGCTTACCGTATCGCTCACTGAGGAGATCTGTCGAAAAATAGATGCCGGAGTAGAGGATAACGCCTACACTTGTTTGCATGCCGAGTACTTCGGTCAGCTTCGGACCTTGCAGATTTGCCAACAGCAGACTAAGGACAACGCTGGCATAAAGGCCCTGCCGGCCAAAAATACGAAACAAAAAGATGGCCGCAGACAAATCGACACACAGCGTCAACAGCCAGAGAAGCGTATGTTGGTCGTAAGTCATTACCGTTGGTCAACGGCGCATAAAACAAGAAAAGCTACGCAGGGGGTCGTGACCCGCCCATCGCTACCAGACGAGTCACCGATAAATTCCGGCACTTTCTCAGCTAACTGACGGTACGGCTTAGTGAACGGCTTCCAGGTTGTATAGCGCAGCGACGTTGTCGTGCAACAACATGTCCTGCTGCTCCTGCGGTAGCGGAGCCACGTATTTTTCGAGAAGCTCCTGCGACCAGGGCCAGGTCGAATCGCTGTGCGGAAAATCATTCGCCCACATTATCCTGCGCGGATTCATCGCGTTCATCATGGTGAAAGCGACGATGTCATCCTGAAAGGTCAGGTAGATGTTTTCCAGGAAATATTCGCTGGGCATTTTATCCAGCTCGACACCGCGCAGACGGAAGCGATGGCGCTGGTAGGTATGATCCAGGCGGTAGACGAAATGCGGGACCCATCCAGCGTCTGCCTCTACGCAAACTATTTTCAACTGCGGGTTGCGCATGAAGACACCTGAATTGACAAACATGCTCATGATGTCCTGATTCGCACGAATAATGGCGTATCCGGAGTTAATGCTGGTACCGCGAAACTGCAGGGATTTCATTTCGCCCGAAGTGAGGATATGGAAACTCAGCGGCAACTCGAGGTCGATCGCCGCCTGCCAGAAGGCGTCAAACATCTCGTGGTCATAGTCGACATCGGGAATCGCCGGCTTACCGGGGAGCATCGCACCCTTCAAGCCAAGCGCCTTTATTTTGCGCAGGTCTTCGATGCCTTCATCAATACTGCGAATGGGCGTCTGGCCCAGGCCAATAAGTCGCTCCGGAGCGTGATCACAGAATTCGGCAATCCACAAGTTGTAGGCATCCATGCAAGCCTTTTTGTAGTCGTGATCGGAAAGGTTACAAATTTCCATGCCCACCGAAGGATAAATCACTTCGGCGGCGATGCCGTCCTTGTCCTGATCCGTTAAACGAGCCTCTGGATCCCAACCACCCCTGTGCAACTCCTCCACCCTCGCGCCCTTGGTCGATAGTTCTTCGGGCGGCTTGCCCGCCGCCGAAATCAAGCTAAGGGGAATGGCTTTTTTAATGCCCTTGATTTCAAATATATCACCACGGACGGGATCATTGACGACGTGCGGTGCGACATCCTGATACTTTTTGTCGATGCGGGCAGTGAACGTATCGGGCGGCTCACAAACGTGAGAATCGGCAGAAATAATCGGTTTGAACATAAGTATCTCCTGTCTGGGATTCGGAAAATCGCTGAATAATTTGTAATTCAGGAAAGCTTAGCCCAGAGCGGGACGACATGCCAAACCCGTGCTTGCGCTTTGTCGCGCAAGAATTCAAAACGACTTGGCCAGAAAGCGAAAACCCCCGTCAAACACTTATAACAGGGGCTCTCGAAAATTACCGGGCTCGCGGCCCAACTATAAGGCTAACGCACGCCGCGCCGACGCACCGCAGCCGGTGTAAACCAGGTATCAGGCGCTCTCCAGGTGAAGTCCGGCCCCTGCCCACTTTTGTCAATCATCAACGCCAGCATGCGATGGGCGTTAAAGTCATACTGTAGTTCCGCTACGCGATTCACATGCTGAATATCGTAATAGAAGATGTGGTGGTCTTCCCAGTGCCGCCAAAGCTCCATCCGTCGGTCGTAATTGTCAGCAAGCACAACTTCCCAGGAGTCTTCGTCCAGATAGTACACCCTCCTGCCGTAGTCGTGGTTGGTACCCTCTTTGAGAACAGAATCCAGGACCCAGACACGGTGTAGCTCGTAACGCGCGTAATCCTGATTAAACCTGCCGGCGTCGTTAATCAGCTTATCCATCGTCGCATCTTTGGCAAACAGTTTGTAGGGATTGTAAGGCACATACATCTCCCGCCGACCGAGCAATTTCCAGGTAAACCGATCATTTGGCCCGTTAAAACCATAGCCCTGATCTGTCGTCGCCAGACCGTCGCCAGCGGTAATGGGGTTATCGTAAATGATCTGCGGCGCGCGTTTGACGCGACGTTGCCCGGGGCTATAAGCCCAGGCTTTGCGGAACTCCTTCGTGAAAGAAACCGGCTCCAAAGCCAGCACGACCTGGCCTGCAACTTTTGCAGGCGCAACCAACACCTGGGAATACAAGATGTTGTTACCAGTCGCAGTTGCCCCTGGTTCATCATCGGCAATATCCGGGTCGCTCCACTTATTGTGGAAATTAACCTGCAGTATATTAGGCACAAAGTGTCCAGTAGTGGTCACCGCAGTGGTTGTTTCGCGAGCGTTGTACCATGGCGGACGCGGGCGTGTCGCCTGATTGATAATCGCTTGATCACCATTTTTCGCCAGGGGAAAAGCCCAGGCTTTTCTCATACCTTCTGCGCCAACCATACCCATGTTGACATCGACATGTATGACGTCACTCGTTCTACCCAGGTTTCTCAGGGCCGCCTCGTAGACATATTTAGGATAAACAACAGACCTCCTCGACGGGTAGATATTCATGACGTAGTCGGGATAGGTCTGGAACATTTTTTTCTGGCCTTCCGACAACTTGTCCGCGTAGTCCTGGTAATTTTGCGCAGTGATAGTGAACAATGCTTTATCATCCCGAAAAGGGTCCGGATGGAACCCACCTGGGACAAAATCGGCCGGAGGTTTTATCGGTTCATTTTTCCAGGCCGGAATTGTTCCATCAGCATTCCCGGCTCGAATGGCCCCCGAAGGTGTGAACTGCCCCGCTTCCAACCCGATATCTTTTCCTTTGGACGAAGCTGCGGCGGCACCCGCACTAAAACCATAAACAGCGAAATACAAGATCGTGCAGCACAACATGCGTATAACAGTGAGCATATCGCTACCCTCCTCTCAACTTATTCTTGTTCAACCGCGTTAACTGAAGCTTGATGGTTACACCTGAAAGGCTGGACATCCTGGCCACACTTCCGGTCGCAAGCCATTCATGAATAGGTACCTTGCCACCTCATATTAAATAATTCAACGTTATATGATGAATTACTTTCGGTTATCTTATGACCGATTGGTTCCGCTTTTACACGATCAATTAAGGTACTCGTTAGTACCAAAAATATGCGGGTTTCATACTGGAGGGCAGGACACGACTACAAGAATATCGCCGGCATGCGAAATAAAAAAAGCGAGGAGCAGTTCGCTCCTCGCCGTTCTTTTGTGCTGAAATCTCTCCGGGTTCAAGGGACCTCAACCCAGAGTGGTTGTAAAAGCGTTTATCTCACCCCGTTACGCCGCACTGAAGCCGGCGTAAAGTAGGTGTCCGGCGCACGCCAGGAAAAATCCGGCCCTTTTTCCTTGTCAAACATCAACGCAATCATACGGCCGGCATCCATATCGTACTGTACGTCTGTGATCGGGTGGAAAAAGCCTGTGTCGTAAAACACAACGTTGTGGGATTCCCAGTAACGCCAGATGTCGCCCCGACGATCATAGCCATCCATCGCCGTTATCCACCAGGAATCTTCATCCAGATAAAAAGTCCTGCGGCCATAGTCGTGGTTGGTACCTTCCTTGAGTGTCGCATCGACCACCCACACCCGGTGCAGTTCGTATCGGGCATAGTCCTGGTTCAGCCTGCCTTCGGGCGTGATCACTTTCTCCGGCGTGGCCTCTTTGGCCCACAGCTTGTAGGCATTGTAGGGCACGTACATCTCCTTGCGTCCCACCAACTTGTAGGAGAAGCGGTCATTGGGGCCATTAAAGCCAAACTTCTGATCAGTAGTGGCCAGACCATCACTGGCAGTCAATGGGTTATCGTAGACAATCTGTGGCGCCCGCTTGACCCGACGCTGGCCGGGACTGTAGGCCCAGGCCCGACGAAACACTTTGGTAAAGGTCGCCGGATCGATCGCAAGAACCACTTGACCCGCCAGCTTTGGCGGGGCGGTCAGGGTCTGGTAATACATCAGCGAGGGTGCTTCCGGATCAAAGGCTTCGTCCGGAATTTCCGGGTCGCTCCACTTCTGGTGCTGCTGGACATTCAGGCGGTTGACGACATAATCGCCGGTGCTGGTGATGGCCAGGGTAGTTTCCCAGGATTCCATCCAGGGATTAATAGGCTTGGTCGCCTGGTTCATCCAGGCTTCGTCGCCATTCTTGGGCATCGGAAAGGCCCAGGATTTGCGCGCGCCCGTGAAACCAACAATCCCCATATTGATATCGGCGTGAACCAGCTCGGACCGATCCAGGTTTTTCAAAGCCGCCTCATAAATAAAGGGCTTGTAAACCACCGAGCGCCGGGTCGGATAGATATTCATCTTGAAGTCGGGATAGGTCTGGAACATCTGTTTTTGACCTGCCGACAGCTTATCCGCGTGCTCCTGATAGTTCTGCGCAGTAATAGTGAACAAGACCTTGTCACCGGCAAAAGGATCCGGGTGGAAGGAGCCCGGCGTAAAGCCTGCCGGTGGCTTGATCGGTTCGTTTTTCCAAGCTGGGATCGTGCCTTCGGTATTGCCGGCCCGGATTGCACCTGCAGGCGTCAGCTCCGTACCCTCCAGGCCAATACGCGCTTTGTCCTGGGCCGAAACGCCCGCAAAAGCAATGCCCGCCGTCAACACGCCGGTCACAGCCAATGCGCTACTAAGGCTTTTGCAATGTCTAAAAATCATATGTATCTCCCCGAATATCAATACAGCTAATATCCATCTCATAGCAAGCAGATGAAAGCGAACAAACTAATGCTGCTTAAATCCACCCCCCTTCAAGCCGTCATTACATAATCTTAAAGAATACACGGCATGCACTTATGATATGTATTGGGTTTTTAAGTTCAATAACGTGATCATCTGGTGTTCATAACGCTGGAGTCGGCGGTTGAAGACCGCCCGTAGATACACCGAACACATTATGACTTCGATTCTCTAGACGGGTTACCAACCCTAGTCCAATGCCGCGACTAGAGCCTGTTACGAGAACATATGTTTTTCATACATTACGGTTCACTGTGGCTGACGTTGTAGCTGTGCGGCGCAAAGAAAGTGCAGCCTAGTTTGCGTCCGAACGAGCGCCTTTATTATGCGTTTTCATCTTTGGGGCCCACCCAGAACAACGGATTATGTGCCACCTCCCAAAGATGGCCATCTATGTCTTTGAAATACCCGCTATAACCACCCCAGAATGCTTTTTTGGGGTTCTTAACCAGCGTTGCTCCAGCGTCAACTGCTTGAGACAATATCGTGTCGACTTCTTTCTCAGATTCAACATTGTGGGCAAGCGTAAATGCTTCAAACCCATACCCCTGAGCTGACACTTGCGCATCCTCCGCCAATGCTTCGCGCCCATACAAACCAAGCCACGTACCATTCAATGTAAAGAATGCCACTTCTGCAGGGGATTCCATGCGAGGAAAACCCAACCCCTTTTCGTAAAATTCAATCGAGGCAGCCAAATCACGCACGCCGAGCGTAATCATGCTAATTCTTGGTTTCATTTCTTCGATCAGTTCGTTTTATGCATAACGTCGGGCTAAACGGCTAGTGAAGCAACGCGTAGAGAGTCTAGTGGAGACCACGCCTCTTGGCGGCCGGAACGGATTTAATGGCCTTGCTAAACGTTAGCATACCAGCCATACCCCGCGACAGATAAACAACCAACCCCATTGTAAACCGGCCGGCTGTACCCAACTGGAAATAGATAGAAACAAGCCTATGGGCAATTGAATCAGGCACATGTAGAACAAAATAGAGAGCGCTGATTCCGATGAACTTAATGATTTTGTAGTTGTATGCGAAATGGCGTAACAGATAGCTGATCCTAGAACGATAAACGAAGCCGCGTTGATTATGGTAATGCCAGGTTGGAGAATAACAACAACCCCCAGACTACCCAATAATATTGATACCACCTTTCGAGCAGTTATCTTTTCACCCAAGGCTATTGCCGCGACGATTAGCATCCAAATTGGAACCGTAAACTCAAGAGCAAATACTTCTGCTAGGGGCAACAGTCCAATACCTAAAAACCAGCCATATTACCCGGCAATATGAAAACATTTCTGAGGGGTGAAGACCAAACTTATTGGTTTTAATTTTTACACGTTCTCTTGAGATTAAAAGGATGAAAGAAATGTAACCCAATCCTATAACACTGCGAAAAAAATAGTGTTTGATGGATAGCTATTTCTCTACTCAACTCACGAGCGCATATGGCCATCAGGCTAAATGAAAGTAGCGCGCCTATCATCCATGCTACTGCGCGTATTTGTGAATTCTTCCTATTGGCATATAACGCCGCGCTCTGGGGCGAACCGAAGCGCAGTGTAGGTTTCTCCCTAGCAGCATTTTTTTAGAAACCTTTTTTCATAATATTTCTAATTCGCGCCTTTACGGATGGAGCCTCATCACGCAAAGCCATCTCGAAGTATTGTTTGGTCTCATCTATATACTTTGAATGCTGAACACTTAATTCATAAAACCCGTTGTATGACCAAGCCCGCACGAACTTATTTGGATCTGTGAGCGTGATTCTCAAGAAGTTGTATAGATTACTGCTGTCAACATCAGCGATTGGCATAAATGGGATGCTTTGAAGTACGTGCAACTTGGCCTCCCAGTGTTTCAATTGTTCTAGTGATCCATATATTTTCGCGATTTGGGCTTGCTCTAACTTATTTCCTGCTTCAAGCCACGCTTTCAACAACCAAGTAGCTCCCTCTTCACAAGCTTCTGTTAATGACAGAGTAATAATGGTGTCAGAAAATTTGTTATCTGCATGGCGCGCGTCATATATCACCTTAATGTCAGCAGCCGATTTCCCATCCCATAATGCAATTTCTTCTTCAATGTTCATAGGTATCCAAAGGTTTCTAACGCCGGCATAAACGGCGCGAGCTTGCGAGCATCCGGCGACCGTAGGGCGCGAATTTGACGGCCCTGTTAAATGGCTTACTCAGGTGCATGACACACTGCTTCAACATTATTGCCGTCAGGGTCTATTAGGAATGCTCCATAGTAATGTTCATGATACATTGGGCGAATTCCAGGAGCGCCATTGTCCGTGCCGCCATTCTGAACGCCTGCCTCATGAAATTTATTTACTAACTCTCGTGATTTTGTTGAAAATGCCGTGTGCCTTGGTGTGTAAGAACCCTTCGTTTCAATAATCCAAAATATCGGCTTTCCTTCAGGACCAAACGCACACATACGTTGTGTTGGAAAATCCAGATTCCACTCCGCAACAAACTCCATCTGGATCGAATAATCTAACGGTTTAAAGACAGATTCATAGAATCTCTTTGTAACTACATAATCAGTAGCGTAGGTGCTTAGATGATCTATCATAATTTCTCCTTGCCATTTAACGCCTGAACTCAGCGGCATTTTAGGCGACGCCCGTTTTTGCGGCAGCAAAATGGGTGGTGGGTCAAATGTCTGCTACAACGATTTGTTAGGCGCCTGCAACCCACAACTCCGTCAGCAGGGTTACACCGACCCCGAAAACTGCTCCGAGGGGTGGGGCCCAATGACGCCGGAGCTTGGATTGAGGTGCAATATCTTGAAACATAAGGTAAACGATACCTCCCGACGCAAGAAGCATAATAATGCCAAGCACACTTGGTTGGCCCGAAAGGCCGAAATGAGCCGATAGACCAGCTATGGGGCCGATCGGAACGAGGAAGAACATAAATCGCAGTGGTCTACCGCTTGGGCGGGGTTCGTTACCAGAAAGCTCCCGGTAAGCGTTAAACCCCTCCGGAAGATTCTGGAGCCCAATGATTACTGCCAGCACTACAGCCAATTTCGGCTGGGTAGCAACGAGTCCTCCTAGCGCTATGGACTCGGGCACATAGTCTAGGAGCATTGCACTCAACTGCGGACTTTCCCGTCTTGTTAGCCCCAAGCTGCGTTCTAGGGCAAAGAACAAGCAGCCACCGAAGATGAATACAAATACCGAAAGTGTCGTATCGCCCATTAACAAGGTCCCTTGCGGAAGCAGAACCTGAAACACTGCGCCCAGCAGCAGACCACCCCCGAAGGCGATAATGAAGTGACGAAACTCAGTTTCAAGCCAACGCGGTCGTATCCGCTCCACTCTTGCAATAACGCCACCGATTGGCATGCAAATGCCAGCTGCGGCAGTGAGCACAATAATTTCAATTTCCTCGGACACGAAAATAGTGCCTAACGCCCGCTTTTGGGGCCATAGTGAAGCGCAGCGAAACGAAGGTCCCAGCCCACGCAGTGGGCGCCCAACATGTGTTTGTTAGAAGTTTTACTTGCGAAGAACATCGGAAGCATTGTATTTGACCGGCACAACTTCTTTGCCCTCCTTGTTTATGTAGCCCCATAGGCCACCTTCCAGTGCTTTGTGGCCACGTTCCACTGGAATTAGAACACAACCCTTACAGACAAGAGCCCGATGCTCGTGGAATGGCCACGCCCAATCATAGCCAGGTGAAAGTACAAGCTCAAAATCCTTATTGTAGAATTCGATTTTTCCATTTTTCTGCGAGCGAGTTAGCCCTTCTCGAAAATAGTCAGCGCCGTTATCGTAAAATATGACAGGTAGAAATCTACCATCAGGTTTTACGTAGAAATACTGTCCAGATGTAAAAAAGCTGGCCAAACCCTCTGTACCAAAATTGAGTCTTTGCATATGTTCTTGTGATATTCGCAGCACACCAGCTTTATAAAAAGCACAGCTATCGAAAAACTCCCACTCTGGATATTGATACTGCTCAGTCTTCTTAGGGATATAGCCACAAGATCCAAAGTCTTCTGCCTGCACAGAGCCAATAAAAATCGTGATGAATATTGCGATGTATCTATTCATAGGACTTCTAACGTTAGAAATCAGTCACGCCGCTTTTTGGCGTCGGCTGTGACGCCTAGTTATGCGTGTATTTAGCGATGCACAACCAAACAAACATGGCCGGCGCTAACAGTATTAAACCGATCACTGTAAGCAATAAAGATAAGAGAGCTGCTTCTGATAGTGCCGCCGTTATGCTAGATGGACCCGCAAATAGACAAAATACACTTGATGCGATATATGAGACGAGCATAATGAATATTATATTTGTGTAAATCCATTTCCTTGATGTGAAAGCTTCAATTTGTTTTGAAGCTACCAAAGGAAAAACAATAGCCACACAGATAAATGCAGAAATACTAGCTAAAGCACAGAATGTAAATCCCTGTACTGCCCCTGAATCATTTGTATTCCAATCAGGGGAATGCATTTCTAACCAGCCCATTGTTATAAAAGATACTGGAAGGACTAGATAGGAAATCGAAGCCCAAATTGTTGCTCTTGCTAGGTTCATGCTAATTTCTTTTACGCATAACGCCGAGTATGAGGGGTGTTTTTGGAGTGGAGCGCGGGGTGCGTAGCGGGGAAAACGTCCCTCTCAATGTATTTGTTAGGCATCATTTTCGGCCTGACTGGAAGACTTGCCTGCAAACACCGCCAACTGAGCTTCAAAGGCACGTTTAAACGCTGGCCGAGCTTCGCCACGGCGGACATAGGTCGCAAGATTTAGATAGGAATCCAGAATGCCCGAACCGCTTAACCTGCACAGTACCTGCACCATCAATAAATCGCCGGCGCTGAACGACCGATCGAGCCACTCACCGTCGCCCAAACGAGCAGAAAGAGCGTCAAGGTTGCTACGGATTCGATCTTCGACAAGACGAAAGCGCTCCTCGTGCCAAGGCTGATCGCTCTCCAAATACATTGAAACTTCGCGTTGAACGATCACTGGCTCTACGGTGGAAAGCGCTGCAAACATCCACGTGATCGCACGTGCTCGCGCATTTGCTTCGTTCGGCAGCAGCCCAGCGTGCTGCTCGGCAATATGCAGGACGATGGGGCCTGACTCGAACAATACGAGATCGCCATCCTCGTACGTGGGAATCTGTCCAAAAGGCTGAAGCGTGCGATGAGCGCTTTCCTTCATTGCACTGAATGAAACAAGGCGGACCTCATAAGGCTGGCTCACTTCTTCAAATGCCCAGCGAACGGGCATGTCGCGCGCAAGTCCTTGGCCGCGATCAGGCGACTCCTCAAAAGCAGTGATAGTGGGAATCATCGCCATCTCTCCTGTGACGCCTAACGTTGCATTAAGGGGCGCGCGTTAGCGCCGCCCGGCCGAAGGCCCTTGCTGCTTTGACTTGTTAAATGCTTTGCCAAGGTGCGCCCTGGCCATGTACATATAATGGAATACCACAGGGTAAGTAATGAGTGGAAGATAAGCGAAAAGGTCATTTGAGCCCCGATATGTGATGTACGCAAATATGCTCCAAGCCATGGCGCCGCAGGTTAGAAGCAATAGCGTAACGATGGGGCTAAATTCAGCCTCCGCGTCCATTGCAACGGAGAACAGCCTAAAGAAACCAATAAGGCCAGCCCAGCCTGCAATGGCCCATGCCAGCCATGCAACGAAGATTGGCCATGGACTCCCCAACATGCCGATCAATGCAATTATCACTAAGCATGCACACAGCATGGGCAACCCCATGCCGACAGCCATTTCAATTGAGAGCAAATATGCTTTTGGTCGATTCATGCATTTAACGCCCCGCTAAACGGCGAGCGTTAGCGAGTCCGGTGGAGGCCACGTTTTTTGTGGCCGGAACGAATTTAAGCGGCTTGTTACACGTTGACCTTGTACTTAAGGTCATTAGCCTCATCCCCTGTCATACCCCGGAACCCCCACTGATATGGAGCCTGTTCTTTAATTGTAATTTCAACATCTACTGGAGATATTGATAGCTGAGATTCAATGTTTTTAAATATTGCCTTAATAAGACTTTTTTGGGTCTCTGGCTTCCGACCAGCCATCATATTGATTTCGATCACTGTATAGGCTTCTGATCTTCCACCGGGATAGTAAAAATCTTCTTTTTCGAGAGGGATAAATCTATGCGCGCGCTTATCTTCCGGCATGCCCAATTCTGACTGCATGCAGCCATGAATAATATCCGACAACTTTGCTTTGATAGGATTTAGTTTTTCTTTAATTCCATATATCACGATCATCGTGAATCCTTGTACGTGTAACGTTTGTATATCGCGCATGCGCGTTTTGCCGAAACAGGTTTTCGGCCTTTGATTTTAACGTTTTGAATTGGGGTTGTGAATAAAAACC
>DJFY01000083.1:0-1270 GCA_002431545.1 Cellvibrionales bacterium UBA5860
ATTGATATTGATCGAGCTCAAAGCGCGCCACGCAGCCAGGGCGGAGAAACCACCGCCGATGGCCAGTACAGACAACCCACAACAAACAAGAGACGCTGCGGCGCAGGCACACCGTAGTGCGCTTATGTCACTCAGAGATTGATTTCGGTTTGCTGATCGGCCTGTTTCAGGGCCTCGCACCGATCGGCCCAATCGTAACCGGCGAGGATGCGGTCGAAGCGCGCCTGGATCCAACTGCGCAGACTGGGATCGGTAAAGATATAGGGCTGATCGTCAATGATGGCCTCCAGCACCTGTTCGCCGACGACATCCGGGCTCAAGCCTTTCTTGAGCATGGCGACCATTTCTTCAGATTTTGAATCGGTGGCGCCGCCGTATTCCTCGCCACGATTGCGCGCCGAAGTGCCGAGATTGGTGTTGACCACGCCAGGGCAAAGTACGGAGACGCCGATATTGTCGTCCGTATGCTCAGCCATGGCGGTTTCAGACATGGCGACAACCGCATATTTGGAAGCGTTGTAGGCACTGAGTTCTTTCCAGCTGAACATGCCCGCCATGGAAGCCGTATTGACCAGATGACCACCCTCGCCGTGTTCCTTGATCAGCGGCATAAAGGCTTGCATACCCCAGACCACGCCCCACATATTGACGTCGATGGTCCAGCGCCAGTTCTTCTCGCTGGTGCCCTCCGCGCTGCCACTGGCGCCGACGCCGGCATTGTTAACGCAAACATGCACTTTGCCAAACTCTTTTACCGTGGCTTCTGCCGCGGCGAAGACAGAATCCCGCTTGGTAACGTCCACGACAACACCTGCAACCTCACGGCCTTGACCCTTGAGATCTGCCACGGCAGCGTCCAGCGCTTCTTTCTGAATGTCGCCCAACATCACCTTCATGCCGGCAGCCGAAAACGCCCGCGCCATACCTAAACCCATGCCGCTGGCAGCACCGGTAATAAATGCCACCTTACCTGCTACATCTTTCATGACTAATCTCCTGTTTATAATCGTTATTCCAGGCGGGAGACGCGACCGATCAACTTAAAAAGCAGGCCGCGACCAGCGCCTGATTGAATGGGGGTATATAAATGGTTGGTCCAATATATATCATTGGGTCATAGGCTGAATAGCCTCAGTCTGCTTAGCGGCCGCGGCTTTCGGCTACAACAGGTTTCTGTCGCGAGGTGCTGAAGTTTGCTTACGTCTCGAAAATAAGCGTATAACTGGTACTGGCCGATAAAACTTCTGCTTGTTTCTTGTTTCTTGTTTCT
>DJFY01000083.1:1532-15276 GCA_002431545.1 Cellvibrionales bacterium UBA5860
TTCTTGTTTCTTGTTTCTTGTTTATAGGTACCGAGCGCCATCTCCAGATCTTTCAGCACCGCTTCGCGCTGGCTCTCAAGCTCATCCGGCAGCGATATATCGAGCAGTTTTTTTCCTCGACCAACGATGACCCCCAGTTTTACCCCCCGCTTCCAGCATCATGACTTCCACTGTCATTAAATGGCCTTTCCAGTAGCCATCCCAGACAGTCTCACCGGTAATACCCCCATCCGGTTCAGTGTGATCTGCCACATCGTAAAACTTGCGCAACCAAACACCTTTGTCCCGATCGATTACCCAAAATCTATTGGGGTCGTGGAATGGGGCCACTGGTTTAGTGCGGCAAAGTCATATGTCTTTAGGTCTTCTTTGGGGATGTATTCGTTAACAAATGCCCTGTCTTAGGGCCTGTCGACAATCGCTTTAGTTTGTGTCGGTAGCGGATGTGCCGGGTTCCCGAGCAAATACGGCCAAGGGATGGGTGGTGGTGATGCACAAGTCAACGCGCTCGCCAGGGCGAACCTGAATTTCGTGGTTGCAGCGTACTTTTATTAGCTCGCCGGCATCGCTCTGCACGGCATACAAGCGGGCGCTGCCTTCATAGCGAACCCAACTGATAACACCATTACCCGGGTCGCTGGCGCGCAAAGACAAATCGTCCGGGCGCAACAAGATAGAAACCTCGCCGCTGGCACCGTTGACAGCAAAGCCGGGGGCGTCGCCAAGCGCTGTCGAGACCCGGCTCGTCTCCCGATCCAGCTGGCCGTCGAGAAAGCTGGCCTCGCCTAGAAATCGCGCGACGAAGCGGTTTGCGGGCTGGCTGTAACAAACCTCGGGTGTATCCAGTTGCTCCAGTTTGCCCGCGCGCAATATCCCGATCCTGTCACCGATCGACAGCGCCTCTTCCTGATCGTGGGTGACCCAGATGGCAGGAATACCCGCAGCCTTTAAAGCGCCACGAATTTCCCAGCGCAAATCGTCCTTGAGCGCGGCATCGAGATTGGATAAGGGTTCGTCGAGCAGGACGAAGGCTGGTTGGTGGGCAAGCGTTCTGGCCAGGGCGACCCTTTGTTTTTGCCCCCCCGACAATGTTCCCGGTTTGACATGCCGCAAAGAAGCCAGCCCGAGCATGTTCACCCAGTGGTCAACCTGACTGGCATCGGTCAGACGAAAGCCGATATTCTGTTCGACGGTCAGGTGCGGGAACAGCGCGAAATCCTGGAACACCATGCCCACATTGCGTTTTTCCGGCGGCACATGCTGCTCGGGCGTTGCCCGCCATGTCCCCGGACTGATCTCGCCGCTGGCAATGGGCACCAGACCGGCCAATGCGTGCAGCACAGTGGTTTTGCCGCAGCCCGTTGGCCCCACCAGCATCAGGATTTCGTCATCATGAAGCGACAGAGCGAGGTCGTGCACGACCGTCGTGCGCCCATACTTTACCGAAAGATGGCTGACCTTAAGCATCGGCGACGGGGTTCGGTGCCTTGGCTTTACTTAACGTCCAGCGCTCGCCGGAAAACATCAGGACCAGCCCCAAACCGGAAATCAATACCAGCAACAACCCGGGAACGGCGGCCTGGCCGAAATAGCCGGCTTCGTAAACCCGCCATAAATAAGTCGCCAATGTCTCAAAGTCTGTCGGGCCTAATAACAGCGTGGCCGGCAGTTCCCGCATGGCTTCGAGAAACACCAGTGCTGCCCCGGCGACGATGCCCCGCAGTGTAAGTGGCAGCGTGATGCGCTGGAAAGCTTCTCGTGGGCTGGCCCCCAGTGCACGTGCGGCATTAACCAGACTGGCATCCAGGTTTTCCGAAGTGGCCCGAATCGAACCCACGGCAAGGGGTAAAAACCGCAGTACGTACCCGAGGACCAGCAGGCCGAGGGTCTGGTAGAGAAAAGGCAGCTGTAAGCCGACGTACACCAGAGCCGTGCCCATGACGATGCCTGGTACACCGAAGCCCAGATAAGTCACTCGTTCCATCACGCGGCCGGCCTTGCCGCGAATTGCGGCGTGGGCCACCGGCAGGGCCAGCAACACGGCGACCAGGGCTGCAAGCAGTGAAGCATAGGTTGAGTTCCAGGCGTAGGCCAGTTCGAAATCACCCATACCTTCGCGCCACAACCAGAGGCTGAATACCGATAGCGGCAGCAGGATGGACAACAAAAATACCGGAGAGGTGGCCACCAGTAGCAAAGCAGTCTGCCAACGGCCGGGCCAAAGGAACAAATGGCGGCCGGGCCGCTCCCGCGAACCCCTTACCCGAGACTCGAGAAACAACACCAATCCTACGATGACCAGCAGCTGCAAAGACAACATTGCGGCCTGACTCAAACCAAAAGCATTGTATTCAACGTAAATAACCCGGGTAAAAGTATCCAGCCCCATAATAGCAGGGGTGCCAAAATCCGACAGGGCGTACAGCGCTGCCAGCAAAGCGCCGGCGGCAATGCCGTTGGCGACGCGCGGCAATACCACTCGCCACAGGCTGGCGACAAGCGACATACCCAGGGTGCGGGCGGCGTGTACCAGATTGGCATCCAGGCTGCTCAGCGATGCGCGCGTGGTCAGCAAGACAAAGGGATAGGTGTAGAGTGTCATGACCACTGTGGCACCGGCAAGGCCACCAACTGCTGGCGTCGGCAGTCCCAGCAGGTTGTCTATTTCACCCCCCGGGCCAAACGCTGCATAAAAAGTAAATGCACCGATATAACTGGGCATCGCCAGAGGCGCTGCCAGAAGAATCAGCCAGACCCGGCGCCAGGGCAATTGCACATAGGTTGTCAATAGCGCCAGGGCGACGCCCACGAAGGTTGCGCCCACTGCCGTGAACACCATTAACAGCAGGGTGTTACCCAGTACCGCCAGATTGCGGGCATCGAAGCCCTGGGGGTTGTCGGATGCCAGCATCAGCAAGACACCGACAGGCAACACGGCGACCAGCGCAATGGCCAGTGTCGGGAAGTATGTTAACGGCCAGCGCGTCATAACACGCCAGCTTTACGCATCAGGTCCAGCGTCGGACGCAAGTCGGCAAGGCGCGTCAAATCAAGGGTCGGTGGCGACACCGTATCCAGTGGCGGCAATCCCTGGGGAGGCGGAATACCTTCAACAAGCGGCACTTCGAAAGCTTCGGTCGCCAGATAGGACTGCACCTCGCGGGTCAGCAGATAACGGATAAAATTAACCGGTAGTTCTCCCGCGCGAAGAGCCAGTATCCCGGACACGTTGACCAGGCAGCCGGCATCGTTTCTGGTAAAAGCCAAATCGACGTTTGCCTCCGGTTTGCCCGACTTGAGGCGCAACGTGTAATAGTGATTGGCGAGACCGACATCCACTTCACCCCGCTCGACCGCCATGACCACACCCAGTTCGCCGGCATAGTTTTTTGCCCGCCGCTTTACTGCGCGCAACCAGTCTATCGTGACCTGGTCACCTTCCAGCAGGCGCATGGCCGTTACGAAAGACTGAAATGCTGCATAGGCCGGCGCCCAGCCAATACTGAGGCCGCTGTCGGCGAGCGCCAGGATGCTCGAAGGCAATTGGTCCGCCGTTAGTCGCTTCGTATTGTAGGGCAAGGTGCGAATGCGCCCGGAAATCGGCACCCAATCGGGAAATTGAAATTCCGGCCGCAACTGTTGAGTGAGTTCCGCGGGCAGGGTTTGCGCAGCGCCCGTCCCGGTCACCAGGCCCACGGCGCCTGAATCCACTGCCCAGAAAAGATCCGCCCGGCGTAAGCCAGCCCTGGTTTCAGCGACAATTGAATTGGCCAGCGCTGCGGTGGGGCCGCGGCGAATATGCAACTCGAAATCCGGGTTGCGTTTTTGAATGGCTTTCAGAACGTTTTCATACAGGCCGCCCTCGCCCCGGCCCAGGTAAAGCGTGAGTTCTCCTTTGAGCTGGGGCAAGCGGTCGACAGATATTGCCGCAGTTTGTGGTACCGCAGACTGGGCCGGGCTACGCGGCACCGCCCGCGGAAAGACCCCCATGGCGCCGACAAGCGCCATGGTCTGGAGAAAATGCCGGCGCTGCACTTAGAATACGTCTGGCTTGCCCTGCTCTGCCTTTTCCAGCAGGGATCGGGCCCGGTCGAGCTTGCCCTGCATGGCTACGACGACCTCGCGGACCTTATCGACGCTGCTCTTATCCTGTATAGCTTTGGGCAACGTGACGTTAAAGTCCTTCTCGAGATCCTCAACCAGATCCGCGTCCTGGGCAATCAATTCACCTTCCACCCCTTCGAACAGATTCAGGTAGGTATCGTGCACGATAGCGACCGCCTCGTCGCCCAACTGCTCGGCGTACTTGGCAACCACCCGGTCCAGCCGCATCTTGATTTCTCCGAGCGCTTCCTTCGAGGTACCGGGGCCACCCGCCCTGAGCTGGACCTTGTCGAGCAGTCCGCGGTCCTGATACTGGGCGGCCAGCTTGACTGCACCGAGGGCCTGCCACAATGCCTGTTCCAGTTTGTCCTGTTCCCCTCGCACTTCTGCAAGGGGTGCTTGCTTGTTAATGCTTTCTTTTACCCCGAACAAACCTTGCCAGATAGATGCGTACACGGGCATGTAATTGGTTTCGATCGCCGCATGAAAATCCACAGCTTCCCAATGGTCGACGACGCTGTCCGCCCGCGCAGCTTTGACGCCCTCTTTCTCATACCTATCGACGATGCCGTCGACCTTGTCGATGAGCCAGTTAACTTCCGTCGTGTATTTCTCGAGATTGTCCGACAGGTGGTTGACGTGCTCGCCGACCTCGCCGCCAGCAACGGCGGTATTGGCGAGCACGAAAGCTATCAAGCCCACAAAGCTATTCAAAACAAGCGCATTGATACTGTGTTTCATGGCATTTGTTCCTGGGAATCCAATATTAATCAATAGGTATAAATGATACTGATTCTCATTAATACAGTAAAGCAATGACTGTCCCGCCGATGGCGGGTCTTTCGCCAGGGCCGGACTCCTACTCGACCGCCCAAACCCACCCGGGGCTGAAGCATCAAATTACCGCTGCCCGCCGGACATCCGCAGCGTTAATAATCTGGTATCTGAATATACGACTCGCTATACAGCGCCACACGGTATCCTACAAAGCAAGCGCAGGGCATTGTCATTTTTTCTGCAGAACAAGTGATCCACCGCATCGTTTTGCGATGCGGTGGCCGCCATTCCCAGGGCTTTTTCTAATTCCAAAGAGAGAAGGCGTGCATTAAACTGCTCGCCCATTTTATCCGGTCGCAGGGCCTGGATGCCCCATTGTCGGGATGGCCCTGCGATCTCCGCTATTATTACCGGCACCGGAGCTTTTTTGTTCAGTTTATCCGCAGGGACCGACGCAAATCCGACCCAAAGTATTTTTCCGGGATGGCCAAATTACAGTTACTGCATGCAAGACTGTGCCCGCAACCAAGACTGTGCCCGCAATAAAGGACCCACCAGCAGCAAGCGCATCTTTGACCGACCCGATCCCTACGCACAACGCATCGCAATGACGATAGATGCGGGGTTTCCGACCAGTGATCGCTAAACGCGACGAATTGGGAAAACCCGTATTCGCGGCTTTTTCGCTTCTCTTTATCGTGCTGATTCCGGTTTTTACGGCTCTTCCCGGTTGTGGGGACCCGGCAAAACCCGTCATAACCGAAAAACGAAGCTGGCAGATTCCCGTGACGACCGTTCAGGAAGAAAAACTGGCCGACCTCTACACCGCGATAGGTTCGGTGACGGCCGCACACAGTGTCGTTATATCCTCGCGTATTAGCAGCTACATTAGGCAACTCCCGGTTCAGGAAGGACAACGTGTCAAAGCCGGCGATGTACTCGCCATGCTCGACGATAAAGAGCTGAACAATCAAATCCGCCAGGCGCGGGCTGCGGTCAAATCTGCGCAGGCTGTCGTCGTCGACGCCGCCGACGATCTCCAACGGTTCAGCGATCTGCTGACCCAGGGCAGCATCTCGGAGGCCAAAGTGCGTAAAGCGCGGCTACAAAAGACGACCGCGGAAGAAAGTCTGGCAGCTGCCGAAGCGGCGTTGGCTTTGATCCAGGCGCAACGTCAGTACATTCAGATTCACAGTCCCACCGACGGCATCGTCACTCGGCGTCACATGGCCGTGGGCGATCTGGCGACACCCGGAACGCCGCTGCTGACGGTCGAAACCCGGGAGCAGCTCAAATTTGAAACTTTCGTCGCGGAAAGCCAACTCGCCAATATCGCGATCGGCGACCCTGTCGAACTCCACATCGATAATTTCGACCCCCTCCTGCAGGGCCAGGTCGCTCAGATCGTCTACGCCGGGGACCCACTCTCCCGCAGCTACAAGCTCAATATCCGTTTACCCGTGCACGCGGGGCTCTATACCGGCATGTTCGGCAGAGCCGTGTTTACCGTCGGCCACAGTTACAACATCACCATTCCCCCTTCGGCATTGGTAAAAAAAGGGGGCCTGGAGGGAGTTTACGTGGTCGATGACGACGATCGACTACGCTTTCGCTGGCTGCGTATCCGCCGACGCTGGCCGGAAGCCCTCGAGGTCGCGGCCGGTCTCAGGCCAGGCGAGCAAATCGCCGAGCGTGTGCCGCGCGATGCGCGCGAGGGCGACGCCGTCATCCCACTGCTAACAAAACTTCCAACCGGCAATTGATCGTGAGTCGCACTCGGCTGAATCCGGCCGGCCTGCTGGCCAGTTATTTTGTCACGTCGAAAATTACCGGTCTGTTTGTGCTCGCCTGCCTGTTATTCGGTCTGGTGGGTATTCTTTACACGCCGCGGGAAGAAAACCCGCAGATCGTCGTGCCCGGCGCGGATATCATCGTCGAGCTACCGGGCGCTTCCCCGGAAGAAATCGAAAAACTGGTGATTCAACCCCTGGAAAATCTCGTCAAGCAGATCACCGGTGTCGATCACGTCTACGGCACGGCCCTGAATTCTCTGGGCATCGTCTCTGTCCAGTTCAAGGTCGGCGAGGACAAGGAACAGTCCCTGGTCAAACTCTACGATCAGGTACTGGGTCACAGGGACGCCCTGCCGCCGGACGCTTCACCACCGCTGGTCAAAAGCGTCGACGTCGATCACGTGCCTATTGTCACGGTAACGTTGGCCTCTCCCCATTACGACGACTACGCCCTCAAGCGAATCGCAGACCACGTTGCACTAGGGCTGCGCAGTCTGGAGACGGTTTCCGCCAGCTATGTCAGGGGAGGCCGCGACCGGCAGTTGCGCATAGAGGTCGACCCGGGCAAGGCCAACGCCCACGGCATTAGTCTCAACCAGATCCGCCAGGCGGTACGGGCCGGGGATATATCCCTGCCCACCGGCGCCACGGTCAACCACAACGAAACCCTGGATGCGCATTTCTACGGGCAACTGACGAACGCAGACGCCTTGAGGCATCTGATCGTCGGCATCCACCGCCAGCAGCCGGTCTACCTGGCTAACGTCGCCACCGTCGTCGATGGCCCACCGTCGGAACGCGATACACTGAGTCGCTTTGCCTTTGGTCCGGCAGATTCCCGCGCCGGGCAGTATCGCGGCCAGGAAATGCCCGCCGTCACACTGGCCGTTGCCAAGCAGGCCGGCAGCAATGCCGTCGTTATGGCCGATGCCGTTCTGAAGCGCATCGAAACCATGAAACAGATGCTCATCCCGAGAGATGTTGAGGTCGTCGTAACGCGCAACGATGGCGCCAAAGCCAACGACGCGGTCAACCTGTTAATTGAAAACCTCGCGATAGCCATCGCCGCCGTGATCGTCGTCACCATATTTTTTCTTAGCTGGAGGGAAGCTCTCATTGTCGGTCTGGCCGTGCCTCTGATCCTCGCACTCACTCTGGGTATTGATTTTCTATTTGGCCCGACGATTAACCGCGTCACGCTTTTTGCCTTGATCCTGTCCTTGGGTATGCTGGTGGACGGCGCCATCGTTGTCGTCGAAAACATCCATCGCCACTTTCTGACAATCGGCGAAGGCGATAAACGCCAGGCAGTCATTCTCGCTACCAACGAAATCGGTAACCCCACCAACCTGGCGACCTTCGCCATTATGTTGGCCTTTGCTTCCCAGTTCATTCTGGGCGGCATGGTCGGGCAATACTTTTATCCGCTGGCGTTCAACGTACCCTTAACCATGCTGGCATCAGTGCTGATCGCCTACATCGTTACACCCTGGGCCACATATAAGTTGCTGGACCCCGCCACTCTCAAAGCCGGGCCCAGGCTCGGCCGTCAGTTGCGATTACAGGAACGCCTCGAAGATGCGCTGCAGCAGGCGAAACGCCTGGGGATCAACATACCGCTCGGCGATGGCCGGGGTTTTACGCTGGCCAATTTCTACCAGCGAATTCTCGTGCCATTGATCGATAAGCGCGGCTTGCGACGATTCGTGTATCTGGCAATTATCCTGCTGATACTCCTGGCGATCATGCAGATCGCCTGGCAGTTTGTCCGGCCTGCCGGGGTCAACGGCCCGCAATCTTTCTTCGGCGTGCCCGTCGCTATGCTGATGAAGGACAATAAAAATACGTTTAACGTCACGCTGACCCTGCCCGCTTCTACGCCGGTAGAAATTACCGACCAGGCAGCGCGCGAAGTCGGCACGCTATTGCGAGATAACGAACACGTCACTGATTACCAGACCTGGATTGGCCAATCGGGCGTTATCGACTTTAACGGCCTGCTGCGGGGAGCGCGCAACAAACGCGGCGCCAATATTGCTGAAATCAGGGTCAACCTGACCGACAAAAAACATCGCGATAAAAGCTCAATCGAAATCGTCTACGAATTACGTCCTGCGATCGAGGCCATCGGCAAACGCTACCCCGGCAGCACTATTCAACTGGTCGAAGATCCTCCCGGTCCGCCAATGCGTGCAACTGTACTGGCGGAAATCTATGGTCAGGACATGGAAGCCATGGCCGACATCGCCCGGCAAATCAAAGCCCGGTTCGAGCAAACTTACGATATGGTTGAGGTCTACGATTCAGTCCCCGACCGAACCCGCGAATACCAGATCTCGGTCGATCGCGAAAAGGCGGCACTGGCCGGCATCAACGCAACTGAGGTCGCCATGCTGCTGCGCCAGATTTTGCATGGCGAACAGATCGGGCGCATTCATTTACCGGACGAACACAATCAGGTTCCCATTATCATGACCGTACCGCGGCGTTTTAATATCGAGCCCCACGATCTGTCCATGATGTTTATCTCCAATTCGAGCGGCAACGCCATCCCCCTGTCGGAATTAACCACGCTGAAACTCGAAGACGCGGCACAACCGATATATCGCAAAGACTTTGAACGGGTGGTCTACGTCGCCGGAGAGCTGACCCGGACTTCACCTCTTTACGCAGTTCTCGAGCTGGACGAAAAACTCGACGATCTAGCGCTCGGTAACGGGCAACGCCTGCGCACCGCCAACCTGGGACTGGACAAGGAAGTGCCGGACACGCTGGGGGGCTACAGTCTGTTCTGGGAAGGCGAATTGCGCCTGTTGCTCGATACGGTCGACGACATGATCAACTCCTTTGGCCTGGCCATCCTGTTTATCTACATCCTGCTGGTAGCCTACTATCAGTCTTTCAAAATCCCACTGATCGCGATGGCTGCCATCCCCCTTGGTGTTATCGGCATATTCCCCGCTCACTGGGCCCTCGGTCAGGCTTTCAGCTCCACTTCCATGATCGGCATCATCGCGCTCGCCGGTATCGTGGTCCGCAATTCCCTGTTGATTATCGATTTCGTCCTCGATTTTCGCGCCAGGGGTACGCCTATTCGGGAAGCGGTACTTCAGGGCACACTGTTGCGGTTGCGACCGATTTTGCTTACCGCGCTGTCCACTATGCTCGGCAGCGCCATCATGATCAACGACCCGATTTTCGGTGGCCTTGCGGTGTCGCTGATTTCCGGCACTGTTGTCTCGACAGCTCTTACTGTCATCGTCGTGCCATTATTGTTCTATCAGTTCCTGGTTAACGATGAAGCGAGGCGCCTCGAGTCAGGTTGACGCCATGAAAAACACACGCCACTTGAAAGGATTTCTATACTGCGCCCTAACAATGATATTTTTCGGCGCTGGTCTTGCTGGCGCGGCGACACCGGAAACCCTGGAAACGGCATGGGAGGAAGCGCTCTCGGGTAATTTAGGAATACAGGCTGCCCTGGAGGAGCAACTGGCTGCAAAGGCACAGGTCAAAGGCGCGCGCGCCCAACGCATACCCAACTTTGCCCTGGCTGCCAAACACCTCAAGCTGGATAGCCCGCCAACGATTACCACGAATTTCGCCCTCGGCGGCCCATTGAGTGTTACCTACTGGGATGAGGAGTCGACCTATTATGGTGCTTCGACCACCCTGCCCCTCTATACCGGTGGCCGCATCAGCGCCGACATCGCGGCTGCCGAAGCCCAGCAGTCAGCCGCTACGGCAAACACCTCTCAAACAATCAGCGCCATTAAACTTACCGTGGCTGCCGCGTATATCGAGGTGCTGCGCGCGCAAAGCAGCGTGAAGGTGGCACAGGGTCACGTCAAAAGCCTTGCCAGTCATCGAAATGATGTTAACAACCTGTTGCGGCAGGGGCTGGTGGCGCGCAATCAACTGCTAATGGCCGACGTCTCCCTGGCAGGCGCCAGGCAGGCGCGTTTGCAAGCTCAACACCAACTAGAGCTTGCCGGCATGGAGTACAACCGTTTGCTCAACCGTCCTTTGGACACGACTTTTGAACTGATGCCGATACAACCACAACCCGTCACACAAAGCCTCAGTGAATTAGACAGCCAGGCCCTGGACCGACGCGCCGACCTTAAGACACTGACTTACCGTGCAACAGTACTGGAAAAAAACGCCCAGGTAGCACGAGCTGCCAGCAAACCGCAGGTTGGCTTGACCGGGACCTACCTTCACCACGACAACCGGATTCTCAACGATAACGATATTCTCGCGGCCCACGTCACGATGGCGTGGCAGGTCTTCGACGGCGGCATCACCGGACAGCGAGGCAGGCAGTTCCAACATCAGGCCGCCGCTGTCAAAGCCCGGCAGGAAGAACTCAAAGCGCTTATTAGCCAGCAAATCAGAGCGGCCTGGCTTGCGGTCGACACGGCGCGTGAGCGCCAGCGCCTGGCGGGGCTCAACATAGAACAGGCCGAGGAAAACCTGCGTACCGCTAAAAATCGCTACCGGTCCGGCCTGATCACTTCGACGGAGGTATTCGAAGCGGAGAGACTTCGTATCCAGGCGCACCACGACCTGGATAACGCCCTCCACGACAGCGTTCTCGCCACGCTGCAACTGAAACATGCGGCCGGGATACTGTGATTATTACCCCAGCGACTCGCCGTATTTTTAGCCGGTGCGATTGACAAATTTCTCTGTGCCCGCCTTTATTTGCCGCAGGTTTAGCGCGCGCGCCGGTGGGCCATGTGGCCACGCAGCAACCAGCCAACAACAAAACCGGCCAAAACCAGGAAAATAAACATCAAAATTCGCGACATTGCCAAAGTCCAGAACAGAAAACGTAATTCAACAACCCCGGCGTTCTGAACAATCGTGACCAGTAAGAGAACAACCAGCGCGAAAATTATAAAAAGTTTCAGTTTCACCAGCTTTACTCCACAAGTTGATCGTCTTGGTTTCCCGCTTTTCCGGGAAGCCACTGGTTGCTCTGGGTGCAGGAGCAGGGCACTTTCTTTGACGCCGATAATAGCGGCTAATCGCCTGTAAAAGACCCTTCTCGTAGCCGCAAACACGAATAATACGATCATACGCAGGCCATCTTGACGGGCATCAATTTTTTTTCCTGCATTGGCCCGCAATGTTTACACGAATTGTGGCGATTTTTTAGCGCCCGCCCACAACTATCCGGGGCCGCGTCGACGGGATCACCATGTGTCGCCAGTACGGCCTGCGCAGATCTCCCATGCTGCAGACCGGGCAAGTTATCGAGGAATGTATCAATGGGGGGTGTTTACCTGCTTGTGCCAACGCTGGCGGCTATAGCGATCTCGATGTTGATCGTCAGAGCCGGCGCCATTGCACTAATGATGACCGGCATGAGCTACGAAAAAGCCAAATTTCAGTCACTCTCCGCTTTTAGCGGTACAGGCTTCACCACCCGGGAAGCGGAACGGGTGGTCAACAATACACGGCGCCGGAAAATCGTTTCCTGGCTAATGATCCTGGGCAACGTAGGTGTTGTCACGGTCATTGTCACCGCGACCTCTTCTTTTGCCCGAGCAAAAGGACTTGGCATGGGACTGAGCGTAGTGGTTTTGATCGCCGGACTGGCACTAATCGTCTTTCTCGCGCGGCATACGCCCCTGGCTCGCCACTGGGAAACATTCATCCAATCCCGCCTGAAGCAGCTGAAGATTTTTGAAGAAGAGGTCACGGTGGATGAATTGCTGCATATCGCCGAAGGCTATGGCGTTGTGCGCGTCCACTTACAGGAGGGTTCGATCTTTATCGGCAAGCAGCTTTCAGAGGTCTATGCCGACCTTGGTCAGTCGCTGCTTCTGGGCGTAGAAAGGGGCAGGCAATGGCTGCCCACTCCGGGATTGACCGGTAACGCAGCCGTAGGCGATTGTCTGGTCATTTACGGCAAGGTAGGGGATTTATCCGAGCATTTCGACTAGGGCCTGTTAACACTCAACGGATCACCCCTGCCGAGAGCAGTTTTTTCGCCGAACTCTTTGTTCACAAAGGCAGAAGGCGTGCAGTGTGGTGAGTCTACATAAACAATTGGTAACGCGGTTGGGCAGAAACAGGCCCTAATACATTAGTCTAAACGAGCAACTTAGGTTCAAGTCTTTAACAGGAAGCGAGCGAGACCATGACAGAAACTAAAACACGTATCAACGAACTTCTGGACGACCTTAAAAGGCAGCGCGATGAACTTCGCGTTAAATTAAACCTCGCCAAAATGGAAGCCGGCGACGAGTGGGAAAAACTGGAGGCGCAATTTACCAAGCTCGAACTCAAAGCAAAGGAGCTGGGCAATACCACCAGCGAAGCCTCCCACGAGATCGGCGCCGCCGCAAAGCTACTCGGCGAGGAAATCCGGAAAGGCCTGAAAAAAATCGGTAAGCACTTATGACAGGACGACGCAAAGGCAACGATCCCATGCATCAACCGCGCCGGGATCGGATGTACGAGGAACACGTCAAGGACCCCTATATCGCTCGCGGCAAACCTCCGGAACCGACGGCCTGTCCCGACTGCGATGCGATATTTTATAAAGGACGATGGCGCTGGGGCGAAGCGCCCGAAGGCGCACGCCGGCAACAGTGCCCGGCCTGCAGCCGCATACGGGACCGGGTCCCGGCCGCGATTCTCACGTTGAGTGGTGATTTTTTTTCCAGCCACAGGGAAGAGATCATGAAACTGGTTCGCCATACGGAGGAACGGGAGACCGCCGAACACCCGTTGGAGCGCATTATGGAGATCGCAGACCCGGAGGGAGAAAGTCAGGTGGTCATTAGCTATACCGGCATTCACCTGGCAAAGGGTACTGGCGAAGCACTGCAACACGCGTACCGGGGCAGTTTCGACTTTGCCTACCCGGACCGAGACACCGTCATGCACGCTAGCTGGAAACGCTAATCCGCAGTGGAATCGGCTCGCTGATCGGCCCTCGGCTGCATTTCCAGAGCCACGTGAGAGGTTCGCACCAGGGGCACATACGCGCCCTGCAGCGCTGCCGTTTCCGGCTCACCCTGACGCAGGCGAAACTTTGCGGGCTTTTTTGGCAA
>DJFY01000101.1:0-4754 GCA_002431545.1 Cellvibrionales bacterium UBA5860
CGATGCGGGTCTTCCGCTCCGGCAGCAGCGCCGCGCCGGTTTCAAGCTTAGTGACGATTTCCTCATGGGCAGCCTGCAAATTCGCCCAGCGCTCGGCCGTTGAGGGATGTGTCGATTGGTAGTGCTCCCGAATCCCTCCAGGGTGTTCGACCGCCATTCGCCGCCAAAATGACCGGACATTAGCTGTATCTATACCTGACCTGGCAAGATAATACATACCCACATAATCGGCTTCTCTCTCGAAATCCTTACTGTACAAGCCTGCCCCGGCCTGACCGAATACGCCCTGCGTATTTATCCCATAAACGGCCGCCGCGACATCCAGGATACTACCCAACAGGTAGTTGCCCATTTTTTTCTCCAGGTGGCCTTCGCTGTTATGGGCGAATTCGTGAGCGATGACGGCTTGCAGGTCTTGATCGCTTTGCGCAAATCGATACATGCCGGTAGTGATGTAGATCCGGTCGCCATCGGCATAGGCATTAAGTGAATCCTCTCGCGTTAGTATGGCGGGAAACGTACATACCAATTGCGGTTTTACCTCGATCGTTAGAGGCTTGCCCTTTCTGTCCAGCTTGATAACCACCGGACCGCTTGCCTCCGCGCGCATCTGCGGTGTGATTGCTCTGATATATGACGCCGCAGCCCTGGTCTCTGGAATCACTGTGCCATCGATTTTTGTAATGAAATCCCCCTTTTGTATGCCCGCCGCGCTGGCGGGTCCGTCTTTCATCACGTGGGTGACCAGAACGCCTTTTTTGCTGCCGTAAACATCGACGAGCATATCCCGGTCTGCCGGCTTCAGCGCGCTGGTATCGGCAATCACCATACCGATGCTGCGCCCGATATGGTTGGGACACAGGTCCAAGGTGTCGGTGCGCAGTTGCCAGGCTAGATCGTTGATGCGGGACTCACGTTGTAGGTAAATCCGCTCGGCTTCCACCAGTTGCCATTTTTGCTCGGCAAGCACATGCCCCCCGCCTCCCCTGGCCGTGTGCGTCGTGGGCGCGCAGGCGATAATGAGGCTGGCCAGTGCGCTGATGCCGGTAATTAAACATCTGTGTGTTGCAGTCATTCGGTGCATACGCTTTTTCCCCTCCTCCTGCGACTAGCCACGGGGCTTTTTTATTGTTCCTGGCGGCAAACTTAGTGATCTTTTCTGTGTGTCTCGAAAAGGTTTCTATCGAATGGGAGTTTGAGATCGACGATCAGTGGCAAATGGTCCGATGTTAGTTTGACCAGTTCGGAACGGGGTACTTCGATGTGGCCGACTTGCAGGGCCGAATCGATAAAAATGTGGTCGATGCGGGCCTGTGGCATGCGGCCAAAAAAAGTAGCCAGTGGCTTGTGGTGCCGATAGACGATCTGGGTATCGCGCAATCGAGTTCGTAACTTGCGGTGCTCGGCCGAGGCTGGACCCGCATTAAAGTCGCCGCAGAGTAGTACCGGACCTTCGCAATCCGGGTGGCCCAGCCAGTGCTCACCCAGTAATGCGTCGACCTGTAAACGCCTCTCGGACGACAGCAGACCGAGGTGTGTGTTGAGAACCTGAAGGCTTGTTTCGCCAATATCAACGGTCACCCAAAGTACGCCACGTGGTTCCAGGCTTCGCCCGCTGGTCAGAGAGGGCAGATTGTCCGCGCGTATCAGGCGCATGGGCAGATGGCTCAGGATCGCGTTGCCGTAGCGCTCTCCGGCGACGTGGATGACGGGATGGAAGTGGTAATCCATCTCCAGTAATTGGGCGATGTGCTGGGCCTGATCGATCCAGCCGGTACGAGCACGCTCGACATCGAGTTCCTGCAGCGCCACGAGATCGGGCGCGTGTCGGGCGATGACCCGTGCAACGCGGTCGGGCGAAAGCTTGCCGTCCATACCGACACAGCGGTGAACGTTATAAGTCATTACCCTGAGGGTTTTGAGCCTGCTGCGAACGGGCTTTTGGCTCGGGCGAACGTGAGTTGATGGCTGCAGGTGAGCCAGGGCTGCGGTGCGCAAGTCTCTGGCGCGCCAATACCCCTTTTTCGAATCGGGCATCGGTATGTCGTCGGGCAAGACTACAAAGGCATGGGTTTCAATTGTGCCAGCGCCGCCGTGGGCGCCGTTTTCGATGGCAAAGCTGACGGGTTTCGAACCGGCCTGCCAGCCGCATATCACAAAGTCGCCGGCGTCGGGGTGGTGACAGACCGCTGCCAGATCGCTACCGGCCTCGTCGAGGAAAGGATGATCTGAACCGAGAATGCGAGCGCTGTCCCGAGGTAGACTAACCGGGCCGTCGATGCCCCAGCCCCAGGCCTGCTGCGCTAAATTACTGTCCTCGCTTTTGAACAGGACCAGGGGGGCACCGGTTTTTTCAACGATCCGGCGGGCGATGGTTGATTTATCCTGACCTGGCAGGTCGGGATAGTACAGCATGGCCAGTGGCCCGAGGGAGGCCAGGGTTAAAGGGGCATTTGCCGGGCCGTGCGTCCTGGTGTTGTTTGCCGGAAAAAGCCTTTGTATGCGTCGACCGCCAAATAATCGTGCACGGGACAGCTCTACACCGCGTTGTCCGGTAGCCCGTATGGTAATTTCTTCTTTATCGCGACCGTCGGCAATGGCGACCGCTAGAGCCTCGGCCAGGGATTGGCCGTGACGGTCGCGATAGGCAACGGTCTGTTCCTGGCCGTGATCTGAATAGATCCAGATGTCGTAGTGACGTCGGGTGGCGCGGTGCGTGGCTCGCCAGATTCGGGCAATGGACTTGTCGATGCCCTTGAGCGTCCAGTGGGCAAATGCTGAAGACGGGCCACGCCGATGAGCCTGTTCGTCGTAGCCGAGAAAATTCAGTTGAATGATGGGTAGCCCTCTCGCGATATCGATTTTGGTGCCCACCGTCGCCATTTCCCGCATCAGTATGGTGATAACGATGCGGGTTGGAACGAAAAGCAGTTCTTTTAAGAGATGCTGGCCCTGGATCAGACCGCGGATACAGTCGATACATGCCAGAATCAGTTCGATGAAAAGAAGCGTTCCGGTGCGAATGAAACTCCAGAAATGGGTCGCCAGTAAAAATATCAGCGTCGGGGGTCGAGCGTCGCGCAAGGCCGCGCCCCAGCCCAGCGCAGCCGGCGAATAATGAGCTTCTGTGGCCCCCCCGCGGTAATTACTCACGTAGCAACTGCCGTTTGCCAGCAAGGCCGTATGTCCCTGTGCGCGCAGTTTTGCTTCAACGCAGGAGACTATCCGGGGTTCGTACATGCGCACGAGCTGCTGGGTTTCCCTGTCCATAAAACAGAACGCCGGCACTGCGGTTTTTACACCATAATAAAGTTCCGCCTGGACGGCTGCTGTTGTAGAGGGAAGGCCTGAGTACAAATCGTCCAGTCGGTAGTGTTCCTTTTGAAGCAGCCTGTTTAAAAAAGGCATCTCCTTTTTTTCCAGTGCCCGCTGCAATTCCCGACAAGACAGTCCATCGATCTGTATGAGTATCAGCCCCGCATCGGTCTCAGCAGTTTCGTTGACCGGCAGGTCAAGTAATTTCGTCACCCATTCGCTGCGGCTGAAACGGCGACGAAAACGGCGCAAAGCGGTTTCGAGGCGTCCGATCACGAGACTTGGCAGCTACCGGGCGGGGCGTCGCAGCGTGGCCGCGTTCCCTCGCCATCATCGGATGAAAAACCACTAACAGCCCTTGCTTGCAGTGCTATTGAACAAAACAAACGAGCCCAAAAGCGCCGGTTCACCGATAGGCCGTTGTTCCGGTGGAAGAGTCGTCCGATGTTCGCTGCGGGTACAACGTTGGCGGCAATAGCGAAGTGCCGATAGATCGTTGCTCTGTTCTTTGTGTCGTGCTTGAGAAGCAGTGTCATGGCGCGGTTTTATCAGCGCGATTCACTTTGATCGCTGTCCGGGTTGAGCGCTGCGCCGGTGGCGTCGATCAGGCTTTCCAGAATGCGCCATTCGGTTTTTATAAGTTGCTGTAGGCGCAGCCAGCGTTGGTACACCGTTTCATCGCCTTGATGCGCGGTACCCAGTAGTGTCTGGTAACAGTGCAGCGCCCGGGTTGCCGAATTGGTCATGGAAAAAAGCTCCGCTGTTTTTTGGGCGGATGATTTAAGCGCCAGGCGCGCGCTTCCATCGAGACCCCTGAGCCATCGCAAGGCACCGGCGAAGGTTTCCACATCCTCCTCGAATAGCAGGCGGCCGTTTTCTCTGTCTTTTACGACCTCTCTTGCGCCGCTTGCATCCAGCGCAACCACCGGGACGCCGGCAGCCATGGCCTCGGTTAACACCATGCCCTGGGTTTCGCTTTTTGAGGCGAAGGCGAAAACATCCATGGCGTTGTAGGCATCGCTTTGTTGTTTAGGCGATAACAGGCCAAAACTATGAAATCGTTGCCCCAGATGCCGCTGCTTGAACACCTCGGTCAGTTCCTCAAGCATTGGCCCGACGCCAACGAGTAAAAAATGGGCCTTGTCGTCGTTCTCCATGAAGAGTGCTATGGCCTCGACGAGAAAGCGCAGGTTCTTTTCCGGGGCCAGGCGACCCAGGTGGCCGATTAGAAAAGCGTCCGGCGGTATATTGTGCCCGCTGCGAAAGGTGGCTCCGTTGGCGTCGGCATATGACGCCAGGTGGACCCCCGTGGGAATAACCTCGATGGGGGTGCGCACCTGCCGTTGGCGTAACAGGGCTGCGATACTTTCGCTGGGTGCGAAAACCCGATCGGCCAGATTGCCGTACTGTGTGGCGAGTTCGATGACAAATCGCTTCAG
>DJFY01000101.1:5022-5789 GCA_002431545.1 Cellvibrionales bacterium UBA5860
ATGGGTGTAGCGCTCGTATAGGGTATGGTGCGTGAAAACCAGAGGCAGGCCTCGGTAGCGGGCTATGCGCAAGGCGGTCATGCCCAGCAAAAAAGGATGGTGCGCGTGCACGATATCCGGTTGAAACCGGTTTAGTTCTTCGTTGAGCAGGCCGGAAACCGGCAACACCACGGAAAAATCGCTGCCGTTAAAATTCTGCAATGCGGGAATGCGGAGGACGTCGTTTTCCCGGTCGGGTTGGTTGTGAAACTCCGGGGCTACCACCAATACCCGATGGCCGCGGTTACGGAATTCATTGGCAAAGGATTCCACGGAGCGAGCGACTCCCCCGACGTGGGGACGATAGGTATTGCTCAGCATGACGATGTTCACGGGCCTGTACTTTCAAGTTCGACGCATTCGGTGCCCGGTTTGGCAATAACCGGCGCGAATCCGGGCAAGCGGATCTCTATGGTCGGGGCTTCGGCGTGCCAGCGCGCCGACCAGGACACGGTGACGTGATTGCCGGTCGCCCTGGCTTCGCAGCCGCGCACGATATTGATCTGGATCGAGCCAAAGCGACAGGGGCTTGGGCCAAAGGTGAGTGGTGTGGTTTCGGTTGCTGCGGTTAGCCAGTGCTCCGGTATGCCGGCCGCGAGGATCAGGCGGTCGCCCTCTTCGTAAAGAAAACAATTGCGCAATACGGCAATCCACTCGGCCGCCGCCCAAACGTGCTGGCCGTCCCCCATGCAGCCGCCTCCGGTACGGGGGTAGATTGCTTCTGGCCA
>DJFY01000101.1:5984-6295 GCA_002431545.1 Cellvibrionales bacterium UBA5860
CGGGGGTAGATTGCTTCTGGCCACTGTCCGGTTGGAGAGGCAAGTTCGGCTACATTTGTCATCAGTTCAAAACAGCGCCGGTCGCCAGCCCGTAACAAAACCTGGGCCACGTGCAGCGTTAGATAGGGATTGATTCCCGAGTGAATGATGTCCTGAAAAAACCCACCGTCGACAAAACAACGGTCGATCAGGAATTCAACCGTTTCGAGCAGGCGATCATCCCGCCCCGGGAATAACTGCAGGGGATACCCCGCTGCCAGCGAGCCGATGGCGCCGGCATCCAGCCGGCGGTGTGCCAACGCGATCACGAC
>DJFY01000125.1:0-3394 GCA_002431545.1 Cellvibrionales bacterium UBA5860
TGCGCCTGGATTTCACCACCCGCGAACCATCCAACAGCCGTCCCGGCAACTATGCCGAGGGCGATTGGCCCTGAACCGGCAGCGCCAATCATTAACCCGGACAATCCGCCGAATACCCTGCCCGGTGTTTTATCCGGAACTGCCTCAACAACGGTTTCTGCCATTGCCACGCCCGATTGCAATACGACACAGGTAATAATGGAAAGTATCTTTCGTCTCACTGGGAATCTCCCTTTTAACCTAACGATATTTTTTAATTCCGACTACCACACCGATCATCCGCCACGAAAATTGACGTTTTTTAATGCGGCATCCCTGAACCGGTTATCGCGTATCCGATACTGGCTTACTACGCTTCTGATCGGCAGGTAGTGGATTGGCGATATCGCCACGTTGCGATAATGCAACGACGATAATCACGCCCGCCCCCATAACCAGGTAATATCCGGTGACAATACCTTGAAAACCAAAAATGAAAGGCGCCAGAAGGAACAACGCTGCCGCAGCGAGATCGAGCCTGAGATGTGCTCGAAAAGAAAACACCCCCTTTAAACCCAGTAAATAGTCCGTGAAAAGGCTGTATAAAATCAGGCCTAGTCCACCGATAATGGATAACCAGTGAGCCAATATGGATTGCGATTGCAAATCAAGAAAAAAAGGTAAAGCGATTAATCCCGCCGCTGCGGCGTAATCCAGGACGCCGTGCAGGTCGGGCTTAATGAGATTAAAGCGATTCATCATATATTCCTTCTTACGCAGTCAGTTCGGCCAAATAAATATTCAGGACCATCTGTTATTAGCCATACTGAAGAGAGATTTAATTCAGAAACCGGCGGCGTACTTCGACCGCCGGCCGGGGCTGGGTTAAAGAGACGCCGGTGATTTGTCCTGGATCTTCATCCAGTTTTTGTCGGCCTTGGCGATGCGGCCAGAAATATCTTTGGCCCAATCCTGCTGAATCCGCGTATCGAGATTGAGATACAAGCGTCCATCCACGATTCGCCAAACTTCCGGATCACCAATAAATTTCTTGCCTACCGACACGCCAAATGCACAGTAACCACCATAAGCAGGAATGTACTTTTCGGGGTTAGCAGTAAACGCTTTTTTATTTTCTGCATTTGCAAACTGGTAGGTAATACCGTCGTGAACCGCAACAAAATGGCCATTACCCCGAATGGGTCTTTTGTCCGTATGATATGAAACCACGTCATAGCCCTGTACTGCGGGTGTACTGTTCGCATAGTCCCCTGCGAATGCAATATTGACGAGTCCAAATAGCGCCAGGACGGTAATCCATAATGAACGAACCTTCATATTTTTCTCCTGATAAGTTAATGATACTTGTGTGGGCTCTAACCGTAGTTACGCCTGCACATGTCTTCGAGATATGCACTAAAGAACAGTAAAAGTATACATATCTGTATACTTAGATAAGGAGTTATGGATTGGTTCAAAACTATTTAACTTATTTAATAGCCCGCAAACGGCTATTATATATAAACAGATTAGTATCCCAGTGAGTTGATATGACCTCCAAGCGCGAACAACTTATTCAGACGGCAGTGACTTTGTTTGCCAAAAACGGATTCCATAACACTGGCATCGACTTAATCGCCGAGCAGGCTGGCGTAACCAAACGAACCATGTACCGCCACTTTCGCTCGAAAGAAGAACTCATTCTCGCGGCGCTGCGAGATTATGATGCCCGTTTCAGAAACCGGTTTATGCAATCGGTAGAGAGCAAATGGGACGACCCCAAAGACCGGCTACTTGGAATATTCGAGGTGGCTTATGACTGGTTTACAGGCAACGATTTCTACGGTTGTATGTTTATCAATGCCATCGGGGAGTATTCAGAATCCCACAGCGCGATTCGCGAGGTGTGCAAGGAATTCAAACGCCTGATGCTCGGCTACTACAGCAAGCTGGCGAAAGAAGCTGGTGCACAAAACCCCGAACACCTTGCCGAGCAGCTTTCTTTACTATTTGAAGGTGCGATTGTGACTCATCAGGTGTCGCAAAAGCCGGAAGCTGGCCGCACCGCCTGCGACGCCGCCAAAGTGCTTATTGAGGCTGCTTTTAGAAACGGGCAAACAGGCTGAGGCATCGACTGACCATACACCTCATTTGGCGATCACTCCTCCTGCAGAATGCCCGCGTGATACAGCGAATCGATATCAGCCTGACCGCACCCAAGAATTTCGCTCAACACTTGTCGATTGTGTTGCCCGAGCGTAGGCGCCGTATAGGGCGGGTTGTCGGAGTAACCCGAAGTTTTGATCGGCATACCGGGAATGTGAAATTCGCCTCCTGCCATATCGCTAACCTTGCGTACCGTGCCGCGTTCCACCAAATGCGGATAAGTCAAAGTTTCGGCGACGCTAAGCACGGGCGCGCACGGCACGCTATGAGCCTCGAGCTTTTCAATCGCGGCATCGACACCCGAGAATCCGCTTAACCAGTCCTCGACCAGGGCTATCACCTCTTCGCGCCGTTCGAGGCGAGCCGCATCAGTGGCGTATTTTTCAGCGTCGACAAGTTCAGGTCGCCCCATGGCGGCGCACAAATCAGCCCAGTGATGCATAAAGGCGGCTAACATGATATTCCCACCCGGGACGCGATAGATGCCTGCCGGGCACAGGTAAGTCAGGTGCCGACCCGACCTGCTCGGATTAATCGCACCTTCACTGCCGCTGCACTGATGCACGTTGACTTCGTGGCAGTGGTAGTAGCAGTCCAGCAGCGCGATATCGAGGTGCTGGCCCTGCCCGGTTCGCGCCCGGTTTAAAAGCGCCGCTGCGATTGCGAAGGCGCCGTGCACACCGGTGCTGACGTCACCCAGGGCAGCCAAGGGAATATGCGGCGGCTCATCGGGCTCACCGATCATGGACGTTATGCCGGCATAGGCCTGGGCGATATAGTCATACCCTGGCTTTTGGGCAAGCGGACCGCGCTGCCCCAATGCCGAAATCGAACACAAAATAATGTCTGACTTGAGTTGACATAAATCCTCGTAGGACAGCCCCATGTCCGCCATTACTCCGGGTTTAAAATTTTCCACGACGGCGTCGCAATGGGGGACCAGATCACGCACCAGTTCAAGACCTTCAGGCTTGCGCAGATCGACACAAACACTCTTTTTATTCAGACTTTGTTGAATAAGATAAAGGCTGGTATCTCCGCGCAGCTGGGAGATACCCCGAACCATGTCGCCGCGGGGCGCGGCTTCGATCTTAATCACTTCGGCGCCCAGTTCCGCGAACATGCGTGTACAGGTGGGCCCGGCAAGCGCGCGGGTTAAATCGAGTATTCGAATACCTGTCAATAAGTGTTCGCCAGGTGTTGTCATAATGTGCGCTCCTTAATTTTATATGGATATATTTATCGAGCT
>DJFY01000125.1:3731-4884 GCA_002431545.1 Cellvibrionales bacterium UBA5860
CTTTCCGGGCATGCGCCACGCAAGACTGTTACGCCGTGTTCCTGGCCTGCCACTCAGCCAGACTTTTCTACTGTGCGCATCCAGGTCTTGACCAAATCACTAGCGAGCACGGTGGTTTTTACCGGCGCCGAATACAGCTCCCGCCCAAGACCGGGTTAGCGGATAGAGCCACTAAGCGCTCTGAAATGGAGCGTATTCACTAGAGAGCCTTTGGTGAACAGCACATGGTTGGGAGCATCTGGTTAAGCAAGCTGACGCGGAACGTACAGTTTGACGCAACGTTGCCCAAAAGCGCATCAGCGACTATTGTTTTAGGATCTGTTAAAACGCCTTGGCTTGCTTGTGCCATATAACCAGACAGCGGCCATTCAAAGGGTAGCGAGCAAACGCTAGACGACAACCATGACAGAAGTGACCCAGCTCAAGACCTTACTCGAGAATACGCAACGCGCGGTGGTTTTTACCGGCGCCGGCATCAGCACTGAATCCGGCATTCCGGATTTCCGTAGTCCAGGCGGCATCTGGAGCAAGCACAAACCTATCGAATTTAGCGACTTCGTTCGCAGCGAGGAGGCTCGCCGGGAGTCCTGGCGTTTGAAATTTAATTTTGACCGGGACATACAACAAGCCGAGCCTAATCGAGGCCATCGGGCCGTGGCGCATCTGGTGGCTAACAAAATCGTCAACACGGTCATTACCCAGAATGTCGACGGTCTCCATCAGCGTTCGGGCGTGCCGGACGATCAGATTATTGAGCTGCACGGCAACGCCACCTACGCGCACTGCCTGGACTGCGGACAGCGCTACGATCTATTGCTGATCAAGGCTAACTTTCAACGCGACGAAAGCTTACCGGTATGCGACCACTGCGATGGCCTGGTCAAAAGCGCCACTATTTCATTTGGTCAAGCTATGCCTCAGGACGCCATGTTAAAAGCACAGGCCGCAAGCATCGATTGCGATTTGTTTCTCGTCGTCGGATCGTCCTTGGTAGTACATCCTGCGGCAGGGTTTCCGGTCATCGCCCAGCGGCACGGCGCAAGGCTGGTGATCATCAACCGCGACAGCACCGACCTGGACGAGCTTGCCGATCTCGTAATAAATGATGAAATAGGCCCGGTACTCGGAGAAGCGACGGGGGTAAATTAAGGCA
>DJFY01000125.1:5206-6716 GCA_002431545.1 Cellvibrionales bacterium UBA5860
TTTAGCGAGCTTCTCCATGCCATATCGCGCGCAGCAGACTTCATATTAAACAAAAAACCTGGCGCACCGCATACCGGTAAAAGTTTTATTTCCTTTTCTCTCCTACCTAATAATTTTCCTCTACTCAAACCATAAAGATACGGGGTGTTTAACGATGACTCAGACCAGCAATCAACCATGGGATCCATCGAAACTGGGGTTCGACCCGGCAGTGCTGCGATCCAGATACCAGGAAGAGCGGGACAAGCGGATCCGCAAGGAGGGCCTGTCTCAATATCAACAGCCTACCGGCGACTTTTCCGACTATATCGACGACCCTTACGTAGAACCCGATTTTAATAGAGAACCGCTGTCCGACGAGATACAGGTTGCTATTATTGGTGGCGGATTCGGCGGCATGCTGACTGGCGTGCGCCTGAAACAGGCCGGCATTGACGATATTCGAATCATTGACAAGGCAGGCGATTTCGGCGGCACCTGGTACTGGAATCGTTATCCAGGCGCTCAGTGCGATGTGGAAGCCTATATCTATCTGCCCCTTCTGGAAGAGATGGGCTATATCCCAAAGGAGAAATACTCCTTTCAACCGGAGATCCTCGATTACAGCCTGAAAATCGCCCGCAAATTCGATCTCTACAGCAACGCCTGCCTACAAACCGAAGTCACCGAGATCCGCTGGGACGAATCGGTCTCGCGCTGGATCATCTCGACCAACCACGGCGATCGTATGCGAGCGCAGTACGTCGCCATGGCAAACGGCCTGTTGACCCGGCCAAAATTACCCGGAATCCCAGGTATCGACACATTCAAAGGCCACACCTTCCACACCAGCCGATGGGACTATAACTATACCGGCGGCAGCAGCAAAGGCGGCCTCGATAAACTGGCCGACAAACGCGTCGGTATCATCGGCACCGGCGCGACAGCGGTACAGTGCATTCCCCACCTGGGCGCGGCCGCCAAACAATTGTATGTGTTCCAGCGCACGCCCTCCTCTGTCGATGCCCGCGGCAACGCACCTACCGACCCGGCATGGGCGAGCAATCTCAAACCGGGCTGGCACCAGGAGCGCATGGATAATTTCAACATCATCGCCACCGGAGGCTATCAGGAGAAAGATCTGGTGGGCGACGGCTGGACCGACATTTTTCGCAATCTGCAGACCATACTGGCGGCGAGCGATGACAAGGAAATGTCCTCCGAAGAACAAGAGGTGGCGATGGAAATTGCCGATTTCCAGAAAATGGAGCAAATCAGAGCCCGTGCAGAGAATATCGTCAAAGACGAAACCACAGCAGAAGCACTCAAGCCCTGGTATCGACAGTTCTGCAAGCGACCATGCTTTAACGACGACTATCTGGAAACCTTCAACCGACCTTCCGTGCAACTGGTGGACAGCCTTGGCCAGGGCGTAGAACGTGTCACCGAAACCGGTGTCGTGGTTAACGGCAAAGAATACGAGGTCGACTGTCTGATCTTCGCTACCGGATTCGAGGTGGGCACCAACTAC
>DJFY01000125.1:6984-11549 GCA_002431545.1 Cellvibrionales bacterium UBA5860
CCAGCCAGTCGGGCTACGACGTGGTCGGCCGCGATGCCACCTCGCTAAGGCAAAAGTGGGCGCAGCAGCTAGCCACCTACCACGGCGTACACAGTCACAGTTTCCCCAACTGTTACTTCATCGGCTTTACCCAAACCGGCTACACTGCCAATGTACCCCACACCCTGAATGAGCAGGCCAAACATATTGCCTACGTGATAAAACACGGGGTAGTCAACAATGTCGCGACCATGGAAGCCACCCAGGCAGCCGAAGACGCCTGGGTGGAGGAAATCCTGCGCTTGTCCCGGATCGGCGAAAAATTCTATGCTGAATGCACACCCGGCTATTACAACAACGAAGGTAAAGGCAACAACGGCAACGGATTCCTCGCAGGCCAATACGGCGGCGGACCGGTCGCCTTCTTTAAAATACTCGAGGACTGGCGCGCCGACGGACAACTTCAAGGCTTAAAGATCACATGAAATATAATACTTATACTCTTGTTTTTAAACGTTTTATAGGAGACAAAAATGACTGCAACTAAACCTTACTCAACTGATCCGAGTGAACTCGGATTCGACCCGGAAGCCTTGCGCCAAAAGTATGCCTTCGAGCGCGACAGACGCATTCGGAAGGAGGGTTTTGGCCAATATCGTGACGCCAAGGGCAAGCTTGAAGACTATATGATCGATCACTACGCCAAGCCCATCGAGCGCGAGCCGCTCACCGATGAAGTCGAGTTCGCTATTATTGGCGGTGGCTATGGCGGGCTACTGGCTGGCGCGCGACTACGGGAGGTCGGTGTCGAGAGCATTCGTGTCATTGACCGGGCCGGCGACTTTGGTGGCACTTGGTACTGGAACCGCTATCCCGGCGCCCAATGTGACATCGAAGCCTATGTCTATATGCCTCTGCTCGACGAGCTCAATTACGTACCCACTGAGCGCTATGCCCATGCGCCAGAGCTACTTGAACACAGCATCAATATTGCCAAACACTACGATTTGTATCGGGATACCTGCTTTCAAACCGAAGTTACGGAAATCGAATGGGACGACAACAGCAAACGCTGGATTATTCACACCAATCGCGGCGATGCCATGAAAGCCCAGTACATCGCCATGGCTAACGGTCCGCTGACTCGACCCAAGTTACCCGGCATTCCCGGTATCGAAAAATTCAAGGGCCACACCTTCCACACCAGCCGATGGGATTACGATTACACTGGCGGCAGCCCGGATGGCGGCATGGACAAGCTGAATGACAAACGCGTCGGCATTATCGGCACCGGCGCCACGGCCATTCAGTGTATCCCGCATCTGGGTGAGGATGCCAAGCATCTCTACGTCTTCCAACGCACCCCTTCTTCGGTTGACGCGCGCCACAACGCGCCCACCGACCCGGAATGGAAAGCCAAATTAAAACCGGGCTGGCACAAACGCCGGGTCGTCAATTTTAACGAGACCCTGGGTGGCGGTTACGCCGACGACGACATGGTCGGTGATGGCTGGACCGACATCTTCCGCAATGTGGGCGGCATTGTCACCGGCAATGTGGATGAGCTCACCGAAGAACAAAAAGACGAAGTTTTTGAACTGGCTGATTTTAAAAAAATGCAGGAAATTCGCGACCGGGCCGAGACTATCGTCGAAGACAAGGAAACCGCAGACAAACTAAAAGCCTATTATCGCCAGTTCTGCAAGCGCCCCTGCTTCCACGATGAATACCTGCAAACCTACAATCGGCCCAGCGTAACGCTGGTCGATACCGAGGGTCAGGGCGTCGACGAAATCACCGAAAAAGGCGTCGTAGTCCAGGGGGTGGAATACGAGGTGGATTGCCTGATCTTCTCCACCGGCTTCGAGGTCGGCACCAGCTACACCCGCCAGTCCGGCTATGATCTGATTGGCAAAAACGGCACCCGCTTGAGCGAAAAGTGGGCCGATGGATTGCGCACTCACCACGGCCTCACCACTCACGATTTCCCCAATTGCTTCGTTCTGGGTTTCACCCAGACTGGCGTCACACCCAACGCGACACACATGCTCGACGAGCAGGCCAGCCAGATGGCATATATCGTCAGCGAAGCACGCAAACGAGGCGCACAGGTCGTCGAAGCGACCCAGGAAGCGGAGGATGAGTGGTGCGCGACCTGTGACAGCTACGGCGATAAAACCGAGCGCATGCTCGCCCAGTGCACACCGGGGTACTACAACAACGAAGGCGGCAAAGCCAATAAGAATGGGTTCATCTCGGGTCAATACGGCGGTGGCGCTGTCAAGTTCTTCCAGATCCTTAAGGAGTGGCGAGAGGCAGGCAACCTACAAGGGTTGGACATCAGCTGAGACTTTCGGCCACATACGCAAACGGCGGCCCTGGGGCCGCCTTTTTTTTCGCCCCGCGCCCAGGAGGCTCGAAGCCTGCGCGCTCAACACCACTGCAACGCACTGCACTTTGGCTAGCAGCCAGCCGTCACCCGCAGGAGACAAGCTGTGCATAGAGCCTGTAAAACGGGGCCGCAACTGACTATTATTGCCACCACAGATTACGCTAATACACGCAACTATTTGCTTTGAGGTAAAACATGACAGCCAGTAGGTATTCGATTATCGATACATCAGATCTCGACTTTGATCCCGAGGCGCTACGACAGAAGTATCTGGAAGAACGCGACAAGCGCATTCGCCCGGAAGGCGCCAGCCAGTATCAGGAGGTGACCGGGGATTTTTCAAAATACGTCGACGACCCCTATATCGAGGATGAGATCGCACGCGAACCGCTGACCGACGAAGTCGAGGTTATTATTGTCGGCGGCGGTTTTGGTGGCCTACTCGCAGGTGCTCGACTGCGCGAAGCCGGCATCAATGATATTCGCATCATTGAAAAAGGCGGCGATTTCGGTGGCACCTGGTACTGGAATCGCTATCCGGGGGCCCAGTGTGACGTCGAATCTTATGTGTATCTGCCACTGTGCGAGGAACTTGGCTACGTCCCCAAGGAAAAATATTCCTACGCGCCGGAAATTCTGGAACACAGCAAGGCCATCGCGCGGCATTACGACCTCTACGATAACGCCTGCCTGCAAACCGAAATCACCGCAATGACCTGGGACGAATCCTCAGCCCGCTGGATCGTAGAGACCAATCGCGGCGATCGGATGAAAGCACACTACGTGGTAATGTCCAATGGACCGCTAAACCGCCCGAAACTTCCGGGAATCCCCGGCATCGACACGTTCACGGGGCACACCTTTCACACCAGCCGCTGGGATTACGAATACACAGGGGGCAGCTCTAAGGGCGGCCTGGATAAATTAAAAGATAAGCGCGTCGGCATCATTGGCACGGGAGCGACAGCCCTGCAATGTATTCCGCACCTGGGAGAAAGCGCAAAACACCTTTATGTGTTTCAGCGTACACCGTCCTCCGTGGATGTCCGCGCCAATCGCCCCACCGACCCCGAATGGGTGAAAAACCTGAACCCCGGTTGGCAGCAGGAACGCATGGACAACTTCAACGTCCTGACCTCTGGCGGCGAAGTCGACGAAGATATGGTGGCGGACGGCTGGACAGAGATATTTCACGATCTCTCCGGGCCCAATCAACGCAAACTGAATCCGGATATGAGCCCCGCGGAAGTCGCCGTGCGCATGGAGATCGCCGACTTTAAAAAAATGAATCAGGTTCGGGCCCGCGTCGACAGTCTTGTCGAGGACCCCAAAACTGCGGAGGCCCTAAAACCCTGGTACCGCCAGTTTTGTAAACGACCCGGTTTTCACGACGAATACCTGCAAACCTATAACCGCCCCAATGTCACGCTCGTCGATACCGAGGGTAAGGGTGTCGAGCGTATCACCGAAACCGGCGTAGTGGTTAATGGCCAGGAGTACGAGGTCGATTGTCTGATTTTCGCGACTGGTTTTGAAGTTGGCACCAACTACACACGTCAATCGGGTTACGATCTAAGCGGACGCGATGGCCTCAAACTCAGCGACAAGTGGGCCGACGGCCTGCGCACGTTCCATGGCCTGTACACGCGGGGTTTTCCCAATTGTTTTTCCATGGGTCTGACCCAGACCGGTTTCACTACCAGCATTCCGCACGCACTTAACGAGCAAGCCAAGCATCTGGCATATGTTCTCAAACAGTGTATCGACCGCGGTGCACGGACTGTGGAAACATCGACAGCCGCAGAGGAAGACTGGGTCGCAACCATCAAAAAGCTCGCCCATCTGGGCAAGCGCTTTTACGCCGAGTGCACGCCGGGTTATTACAATCAAGAAGGCAAAGCCGATGGCGAAGGCTTTTTCAGTAACCAATACGGTGGCGGCGCCCCGGAATTTTTTAATTTACTGGAAAAATGGCGGGAAGACGGCCGGCTACAGGGGCTGGAAATTCAATAGTCACCAAAAACCTGACGACGGCGACGTCGTCAGGTAAACGTTGGACAAGCCTGAACCCAGGCTCCTGCTATCGCACCCCTGAACGCGAGAAATAAGCAGCGCGTTTCAAGATTATTATTTTGCAGCAGTTATGCTCGACCTCCAGAGCGGCACATCGCCCCGGTATTGGGTAAAACAGTAC
>DJFY01000125.1:11783-22458 GCA_002431545.1 Cellvibrionales bacterium UBA5860
GCACATCGCCCTGATCTTGGGTAACACAGTACCGTGTCGAGTAGCGCCTCGTCAGTTAACGAATCACGATATAAAACGAAGTACGATCGCGCGATACATGTAGCAACACGGAAGCTTGACTGAGCTCCAGAGCTGCTCGAAACGAATCGATATCTCCTACCCGCCGCCTGTTGGCGCCAATTATGATGTCGCCTGGACGCAGACCGGCGTAAGCGGCCGCGGAATTGGGAGACAGCGCGACCACATTCACACCCGCGCCATCCGGATGGCTTTCAAAGCTCACGCCTTTGAGAAGCGGATGCAATTCGCTTTGGAAAGCAGCAATGCCCTGAGGTTCGCCTACCTCTACAGTAATCTTACGAATTTTTTTCTTGCGCAGCACGGTCAGAGAAACTTTTTCGCCAACCGGTTTGACGCCAATTTCACTGCGTAACTGGCCTGTAGTTTGGGTCGATTGCCCGTCGACTTCGAGGACAATATCCCCGGGCTTGATACCCGACTCATCGGCGGGCGAGCCATCCGCGACGTCCGTTATCAGTACACCCAAGACGCCGTTCTCAAGCTCAAAGGCGCGTCGTAGTTCCGGGGTGATATCCTGTATGCCGATGCCTAACTGACCCCGCTTAACTTTACCGTGCTCGAGAATCTGCTCCATGCTGGCGCGAGCCATATTGACAGGAATCGCGAAACCGATGCCCACGTTGCCGCCGGCAGGCGCGATGATCGCGGTATTAATCCCTACCAGCTCGCCTTTCAGATTGACCAGCGCGCCGCCTGAATTTCCAGGATTGATGGAGGCATCCGTCTGAATAAAATTCTCATAACCATCTATACCCAGGCCTGTGCGGCCAAGTGCGCTGACAACTCCCGTCGTCACCGTCTGCCCGAGGCCAAACGGGTTGCCTATCGCGACCACGAAATCGCCGACCTCCAATTCATTTGAATCGGCCAAGGCCACTTCGGCAAGATTATCCTCGTCGATTCTAAGTATCGCGATATCGAGCTCCGGATCAGAACCAATCATTTCAGCCCGATAACTGCGGCCGTCGATAAGCGATACCTGCACCTCGTCCGCACCCTTTACAACATGATAATTCGTCATGACGACACCCCGGCCAGCATCAACAATGACACCGGAACCGGCGCTCTGCTGTCTTTTTTTCGGGCGCTGTCGCTCCATCTGCCGCGGATCCGGCAGGTTAAAAAAATGCCGGAAAAACGGGTCATTCAGCAAGGGGTTGTAACTATACTGCTGAGTCGAGAATGTAGAAATATTCACCACAGCCGGGTTAACGCGTTTCAGCATAGGGGCCAAGGAAGGCAAGGCCTTGCCGTCACCATCGTACGCTGGCAGGGCCGCATGTAAGCCCGGACCCTGCAGGAGCGTCATGAACGTGACGAAGACAAAAGCTCTAATCCTGTTACCCTTTCTCATTAAAAACTCCGTTGCCAGATAAAATTGAGTTCACCCCGGTGAAGAAATCAAAACGCTTAAGTGCGTACTTCTGCGCGAGGTTTATTCAAGCCATCAACACCCAGGAATTCCCGAACGATCCTGATGGCGGTCAACGGCGTTATCAGTCGCTCAGGTAAACGCGCTACATTACACACCTTCTGTATCGTTCGGAAAACCAGCTCGAAAAACCAGTTCGTAAAAAGCGGCGCATAAACAAACTCTCGGCAATACGAACTGGGCGACAAAGTTAACCAAAAATCGTCACCGGCGAGTGCAGTCCCACCCGTCTTACCACGTCCTAAAAGACCGTAAAATACTTTTTCCAGATTTAAGGACACCTGTTTCGATTTCAAGTTCGATGAACCAACACCATTCCCATTAGCCGCAAATCGATCTGGCTTTGACCGCAGGACCTCGGCCGTCGAGCGGCATTTTGTTCATATATAAATAATAATTTATACTGCCTCACTGATTTCAGTTGCTCATCCTGATTAAGACGCCGGTGGACATTGCGGTAACGCGCCCGTTTTATTATCAGCAACCATAAGAATCTAGCTTTACCTGTGCGCTCGGAACGCCGTGTCACGTACCACAGTACAGGTGAAATCGCTGTAGTCTGCATTTGGGGGAAATATGAGGTTCTACCGGCGTAGTTTTTCGGTACTTGCCTACCTGTGTTTTACGTTACTTCTACCTCAAGCGCACGTACCTCAAGCGCACGCCAGTACATCGCTGGCCGAGTTCGAGCGAAAACTCGCTACCTTCGACCCCGCCGGTCGCCACTTTATTAAGCCGCTGGAGCGAAAGCTTCCCGGTCTGGCGCTTACCGGTTCGTTTAGTCACTGGTTCGATGCGCTTACTTCCGATAGCGATAGTATTGGTTTTCGCGATCGCGACTACCGTGTGCTTCAAGCACAGAGCCTCCTCGAACTTGCCGCCTCGTACCGATTTTCACCCAACCTGGAACTCACCAGCATTAATCATCTGTTATACGATCTGGCCTACGACATAAACGCCGACAACGCACTGTACGCCGATGCCAGCGACACCAGGTTTCGCAGATACAATGAGACCAAGTACATTGCCAGAGAGTTTTACTTCGCCTACCGCACCACCAAGTTCGATGCCGTCCTCGGCAAGCAACAAGTAGCATGGGGCAAGATGGACGGCCAGTTCATCGACGTTATCAACTCGATGGACCTGCGCGAATCGGTTCAACTGGAATCCAGTGACTATGAAAACCGCAGGCTGCCAATGTGGATGGCCAATATCACCTATTACTTTGACAATTTTTCTCTGAACGCGCTGTGGATTCCGGATTTCGAGGCTAATCTCAACCCCATATACGGCGCACCCTGGTCATCTCCCCTGCTACCACCCGCAGATCAGATTGCGCGAGAAAATTCTGCCCTGCTCGCGGGCCGGAGCAACGCAGCCGGCGATCGCATACTGGCCACACATAAGCCAGCCTGGAATCGTTTTCGGGACCACCAGTTTGCACTCAGACTGGATGTTGCCAGCGGGGCTCTGACCTGGGGCTTGATTTATTACTATGCCTGGGAGCGGGATCCCGTGCCTTTCGTCACCGGCCGATTTACCGACGCTAGCGGCGACCATTTAATTGTCGAACCCTCCCACGAGCGTCTGCATCACTTCGGAATTACTTCTGACTATGCCTGGGTCGCTTCTAATGTGCCTGTGATCGGCACCCTGCCCATCGTATTTCGTGCCGAAGCGTTATATACACGCGATGCGCATTTCGTCGACTTTCTGCAGCAGGGCACGATCAGGGCCGGCGCCAGCGGGGACGCCATCAGCCAGCACGATACCGTCCGCGCCGCTCTGGCATTCGAATTCGCTTTTCCCGATAAAATCACGGTAATTTTTCAGCCTTCCTTTTACTACACTTTTGACTGGCGCGAAGGACTAGGCGCGGGTTTTGGTGGCGCCATCGGCGACGAATGGAATTTTATTCCCGTCTTTTTTATCGAGCGCCCGGTACGGCGTACACGCGACCGCTTAAAACTCAATGCGACGATCAGCCCCTACCTAAGCGGCCCCAATAAAAACTATCAGGGCACCAAGACAAAACTGGTTGCCACATATGAGTTCTCTCAATACATCAAGGGCAGCCTGATTTATACCGACTACAGCGGCGGTGATCGAGATGATCTATTTGGCCAATATCACCTCTGGGACAATATCGGGATTGAAATTCTTTATGAGTTTTGAATTTCGAACCCTAGTCAAGATTATTTATGGCGAAAGGCCGGGTAATGATATGAATCACGCTAAAATCTTTGTTACGGTGCCCCGGTTTTTTAGACGTTTCGCAGCCATTTTTACCCTGGCAGCGTTGAACCATCAGTGTGTTATCGCGGATGAGACGGCCACGGGAAGCTGGCGTTTAATGACTGACCTGACAGCCTGGGAGCGACAGCGCATCGATTTGCGCGATAGCACTCCCAGGGACAGCAACACCAGTTATCTTCCCGCAGAGGCATTCCCTTTCGAAGCGCCTTACACTGCCGAGGAGATGGGTTACCGGCTTATGGACTTCAGTCACATGGCCCGTTGGTCCCATGTCATTGCAGATGCCTTCGGCATTATCACCAAAGCTGGTTATCTTACTCAGGGCGTCACCGTCGGCATGGTAGATCAGTTAAAAGAGCCCGGCGTGCAAGGCCATCTGTCGACAGCGCCCGGAGATATCCACTCCCGACAACTGTACTTTTACACCTATCCGCCAAAAAACTCGGGGCTTCAGGAAATTTGGGCGATGCGCCGGACAGATCTGGAAAACCCGACAAAAATCGATTATTTCGTGTACTCGCCCAACCTGCGGCGCGTGCGCCGGCAACCACCGCCGAGGCGCGAATCCCAGTTTCCCGACAGCGTGCAGTCATTCGACGATATCGCCGGGCGCGAGGCCTGGGAGTTTAACTGGCGCTTGATTGGTGCGGATACGCTTTACGATACCGTGCGTTTTCCGACAACGCGAAAATCCATCACACTGGCAGAGCCCAACGGGAAATTTTATGAAAGCGATACGCAAACGCTCAGAATCATGGGCGAGCGCTATCCTTTCTACACGCAGGAAAAGGGCGTAAATACCTTCGTTGTGGTGGCTGAACCAAATCGACAATGGCTACCCGACTACAAAATATCGAAGCTGATATATTGGGTCGATCAATATTATTTTTATCCGATACGGATAGAACAATACGACGAAAACGGTGAACTCAAAACCATCCAGGTACGCATGGCGCAGTTGGAAAACAGGCATCTGCCGGAAGGTCAGGGTTACGCCAACCGGATCACGGTGTACTACGATGTGCAGCAGGACCTGATCAGCTACAGCCTCCACGACGCCCACATGGTGCATGACTGGCAAGCGGACGAAGGAGCGTTGTTTACTCCCGACTTCATGCGCCGCCGCTGGTTAAAATACCCCCTGCAAAGCCAATCTTTGATCGATAAACCAGAGGAGTTCTATCTCCGACCCCGTCTACTCGAAGGCCGCTTTCCACAGGAGCGCCCGCTAAGTATCAAAACCGCGGTGCGCAAACGAATCGCTGCCCAGGAAAAAGTCGGTCGTCTGGTATTCGACATCCCTGACTGAACCGGCGCTAGAATCGAATCTGCGCCAACATTGTCGTTTGAGGCCGGAATTCGAGAAAATTTAGCGCCGATTAGCCGTGAAAGATCTCGGATTTACCGGGCTCAGTCCTCAGGCGACTTGGCAAAACCAAGGGCTTTTTGCGTCGCCTCAGGCAGGCCCGTGGGATCCATCAGAAAGTCGTAGAGCTTTAACCAGTGGGTATGCGCCAGTTGGTGCAAGTGAAAAGCATTATCCATAGCGACCTTGCGGCCTCCGGCATCCTGACAGGCGTTGATCGCCTTTTTCGTAACCTTGAGGGCAAAACGCGATTTGGCGGCGATCTTGCGCGCCATCGCCATAGTGGCCTCCTCTAACTCGTCTCGAGGCACAATCTGGTTGACCATGCCCAGACGCAGGGCGTCCTCGGCACTGACTGCATCGGATGTGAATAACATTTCCTTGGCTTTGCGGGCGCCGACATCCCAGAAATGGGTGAAGTACTCGATCCCGCAAACGCCAAAACTCACGGTAGGATCTGTGAAACTGGCATCTTCAGTGGCAATAATCAGATCACAGGGCCAGGCCAGCATAAGACCGCCGGCGATACATTTGCCCTGAACTGCGGCGATAGTGGGCTTGGGAATATTTCGCCAGCGTTCGCTGAATCCCTGATAGATTTCCTCTTCCCGACTCATCTGCGCTTCGGCACCCTCGCAGGTAAACCCGCACAATGGCCCGACCGTATCGTAGTCGTACATATTTTCATACCAGTTTTTCTCGGCCAAATCGTGGCCAGAAGAAAAGTGCTTGCCGTTGGCGGCAAGAATAATGACACGTATGTCGTCATCATGTGCCGCCCTGTCAAACGCGTCATTGAGCTCGTACAGAAAGCGGGTATCCTGAGCATTCGCCGTTTCGGGCCGGTTGAGTACGATGCGGGCAATGCCCTCTTCGGGTGTTTCGTAAATAATGTATTGCGCTTTCTCTGTTGCCTCCATCCGGAGCCCCCTTTTTCTAATCCCGTTAATAAATAGCCATCAGCATAGATGTCGGCACTACGCCCGTCTAGTGGCGCGTATTCTAAAACGTAAGTTTCAGGCACCGAACTCCGACACACGCCTGCGCAATCATCAGGGCTTACTTACGCCACCTTTACTGCGTGACGGGACAGGTACTGTTTGACGATTTTTATAAGGCTAGAAGTTATACCTGCAGGGAATATTTACCGGTATACAGAGATCCTTCATCATGAGGTGAAGCCGTGTGTTTTCGTTTCGCCTTTACAAGAAATAAAGACGGGTATTTACTCTGACCAGCAGACAATTACCCCGACCATCGTTTTTCAGTTAGAATCTCCGCTGGCCGTGCAACTACCGATTCGAGCGGCTTTGCGTCGCGCTATAAAACGAAAACAGGCTGCCAGAAAATAAAGCCTTTATGTTAAGGCCCATACATAAATGCCGTGGCCATGACATTATCCGAGAATAAGTTGTCACCCATGTTAAATGCTGTTTTACGATACTTCCTGCATGTTATAAAACTCACAAACACTGGAATATTTGCCGCAATTTCCGGCATGGTCTTTACATTTTTCTCGACTTTTTCGGCCCCGCTACTCGGGCAGGAATACGTCGTCAGGCAACAACCGGTCTATGACCTCAAATCACTTTTTGCGGTGGTCCGGACCGTAGACATCACCCAGGCCCGCGCACGTATCGGGGGCACGCTGGTCGAACTCGCAGTGGACGAGGGCGACATGGTCGAGGCTGGCCAACGCCTGGCCGTCGTCCGCGACCAGAAACAGAAACTGCAAATTGCGGCGCTGGAATCCAAGCTGCGCTCGCTACAGGCCCAACTACAACTGGCGCAAATCACACTGGGCCGGATCGACAAGCTACATTCCCTGGGCAAAATCAGTAAATCGAAACTGGATGAAGCGCAAACCCAGGTCGATGTGGTTACGGCAGATATCGCTGCACTTAAATCCGATCAATCCGTTATCAGACAGGCGCAAATCGAGGGCGAAGTGCTCGCCCCGGCCAGCGGTCGAGTACTCTCGGTAAACGTCACTCAGGGCACAGTTGTACTGCCGGGCGAAGCCATCGCCGAGATCGCAGCGGAAAGCTACATCCTTCGGCTCCTCTTGCCGGAACGCCATGCCCGCTTTATCAAAGTTGGTGATACCGTGCTCGTCGGCGGCCGCGGCATGCTCGAAGACAGCAGTGCGGACGACGCCTCGCGCCGAAAAGGCAAACTGGTACAGGTCTACCCGGAGCTCGATAACGGCCGCGTCGTAGCCGACGTCGCCGTGGCCAACCTGGGCGACTTCTTTGTCGGCGAACGTGTCCGCGTCTGGGTGTCGACCGACCAGCGCATGGCTTACGTAATTCCCGAAGCCTATATCCATCGCCGCTACGGACTGAGCTATGTGCATTTGAACGACGGCACCGAGGTCGTTGTTCAGCCAGGATTACCGGTCTCGGACGGCATTGAAATACTGTCGGGACTGCGCAACGGCGATGTCCTGATCAAACACCCAACGCCTGCCGGCGACGCTGTCAGCGCTGGCGCCTGAGCATGCGCCTAGGCATCGCCGGGCGCTTCGCCCAGGCATTCATTCAATCGGCTCTAACGCCGCTTTTTCTCATCGTTTCCGTAGTACTCGGTGCGCTGGCACTGGCGGCCATGCCGCGCGAGGAGGAACCCCAAATTACCGTGCCCTTTGTCGATGTCTTTGTCGACGCGCCGGGGCTGAAGGCGGAAGAAGTTGTCGAACTGGTGACCAAACCTTTTGAGGATATCCTCAAGGGCATTGACAACGTCGCGCATATTTATTCGATGACCCGTGACGACGGCATTGCCATCACCGTGCGCTTTGACACCGGACACGACGACGATTCGGCCATCGCCCGCGTCAATGACGCGATTGACGCCAACCGCCATCGCATGCCCGATAATATTCCGGAGCCACTCGTCGTCGGACGCAGTATCGACGATGTTGCCGTCATCGTGCTGACTCTGTCGCCAAAACCCGGTAACGCCGGACGCTGGACGACCGATATGCTGCACGACCTCGCAGAGGAACTGAAGCACGAGCTGATCAAGGTCGAAGATGTGGGTCTGACCTATATCGTTGGTGGGCACCCGAGCGAAATACGCATCGAACCCGACCCCGAGATGCTGGCGCTCTACGGTATAACGCTAACGCAACTGGTCGACAAAGTGCGCAATGCCAATCGCTCATTCCGCACCGGCAGTTTACGCATCGATGATCGAGCCATGCCGGTCATCGCCGGACAAACGCTCCAGGGACAAACAGATATCGGCCTGTTGTTGCTCACCGCCCACGACGGTCGCCCTGTCTACGTGCGCGATGTTGCGAAAATCACCGTGGGACCCAGTCTGGACGAGCATCGCGTCTGGCATATCACCCGCGACCAAGACGGCGGCGATGAACCAGCGTTCCACCAAATGCCTGCTGTCAGCCTTGCCGTTGCCAAACGCAAGGGTGCAAACGGCGTACTCATCAGCGAAGGCGTGCTCGAGCGCCTCGAACGGGTCAGAGGCGATCTCATCCCCGATGAAGTCCAGGTCGAAGTGACGCGCGATTTCGGCGAAACCGCCCGCCACAAAGCCAACGAACTAATGTTTCATCTGGTCCTAGCTACTGCGGCAATCGTCGTCATCATGGGGCTGTTTCTCGGTTGGCGTGAAGGAATCGTGGTATTGATGGTGATTCCGGCCACGATTTTGCTGACTTTCTTCACCTGTTGGTTGCTGGACATCACCCTCAACCGCCTGACTATGTTCGGCCTGATTTTCGCGATTGCAGTGCTCGCGGATGACGCCATCGTCGTCATCGAAAACATCTCCCGACACTGGAAAATGCTCAACGGACGCAGCTGGCGACAGGCCACTATCGATGCCGTCGCAGAAGTTGGCAACCCCACCATCATCGCCACTTTCACTGTGGTCGCCGCGCTGTTGCCGATGCTGTATAGCACCGGTTTTAACGGCCCGTTCATGAAACCTATCCCCATCTCCGCCTCTGCTGCCATGATATTTTCCTTGTTTATGGCGGTCATCGTCGTCCCCTGGGCGATGTTGAAACTGCGCCACGGCGGTCAGGAGGCGAACGCGACCGCGCAAGCCGACAACGAGCGGGAAGATCGGGAAGCTGCCCAGGGCGGCGCCTTTGGCTCGGCCTATAGACGTTTTGCCGCGCATTTTCTGGCGACACCTCGACGCGCCAGGTGGTCCCTTTTCGGCGTCGTGATATTGACTCTACTGACCTTTCTGATGCCCTACTACAAACTGGTCATCTTCAAGATCATGCCTTTCGATGACAAGCAGGATATACAGGTGCTGTTTGATTTACCGGAGGGCTCCACACTTGAAGCGACAGAGCGGGTTGTGGTCGATGCGGCCCGCCTGGTTGCCGACATACCCGAGGTGCAAAGTATTCAGGTTTATGCCGGCGTGGCCGGACCCTATCACTTTTACGGTCTGGTCCGGCAGGACTATATGCGCAACCTGCCGGAACAGGGTGACCTGCGCCTGCGTCTCACACCAAAGTGGGAAAGAGATCGCAAAAGCCACATCATCGCTATGGAGGTTCGGGAACGGCTCAAACAACTGGCCATGCCGGAGAACACCTCCATTGAGCTGGTCGAGGCGCCGCCCGGCCCACCTGCTCCTTACATTATCGTGGCCGAAGTTTACGGTCCCGATGCCGAGACCCGACGCGCCACGGCCCGCAAAATTCGCGAGGCGATAGACCAGGTCCCTGAGCTCGCCGAGAGCGACGATTCATTTGGCGAGCCACCTCAGCGTCTGCGCATCGCCATCGACCAGGAAAATCTCGAGTTCCATCAAATCGAGGAAGGCGCAGTCTACGACACCCTGTCCGCCCTCCTCAGCGGTTCGCAGTTAGGTTATTCCCATCGAGGCGAGGGCCACGACCCGATTCCTATCGTACTCGAGCTGCCCAAATCATCCCTGTTTTTAAGCGAGCGTCTGCTGGCCACCCCCATTGCCACCTTGACCGGAGAGCTACGGGAACTCGGGGACGTCGTTCGAATAGAGCGCGAGCGTGCCTCCTACGCTATTTATCGCAGGGATGGCCGCTTTGCCGACCTGGTCACCGCAGGCCTGCGCGGAGAGCCCAAAGACGCGCCCGTATATGCCATGAACGCAGTCAAAAAAATCCTCGAAGAAATGCAATGGCCCAACGGTGAGGCGCCGGTGGTGCGCTTCTCCGGCCAGCCGGAAGACGAAAGCACACCGACCTTGTTGTGGATGGGAGAGTGGGATGTCACCAACGAAACCTTCTCTGATTTAAGCGTTGCCTTCGGCATGGCGCTGCTCGGCATATACATGCTGGTCGTCGGCCAGTTCAGTAACTTCAGAATTCCACTGGTGGTGCTGGTGCCGGTGCCCCTGAGTTTTTCCGGGATCATTGTCGGCCATTGGATCATGGACTCGACGTTCTCCATGCCCTCCACTGTCGGCTTGATTGCGCTTTCCGGCATCGTCGTGCGCAATTCCATTCTGTTGATCGAATTCATTCGCGCGCGACGCGAGGAAGGCGTGCCGGTCCGCACCGCAGCAATAGAGGC
>DJFY01000121.1 GCA_002431545.1 Cellvibrionales bacterium UBA5860
TGAGCAATCCGGCAGATGAAGGTTTGGGTTCGTCCAATCCCTACGCGGCTTGAGTAAAGCGCGCGATCGCCACCGGTCGCCTGGTAGTGGCCATCAGAACCGGGCGGCATTGCAGTCAAACCCCCAAAAGGGAGCGCCAACGCCGGCCCTATTAAAGTCAATACCGACTTGCTATGCCATTTCTTCCGTTACCTGTCGTGTCCGCTGACCGCCTTACGGCTTTTCAGCGCACAACGCCTGCTTCGCTTAGCGATTTGGCCGTTAGCGGGACACCTTCAAACTTAATGCCCGGCCAGCCATAGCGCATAAACGTCCTGATATTGGCGTGATCCCTGCCTTCGGGATTACCAAGCACATCGTCGCGGTAGTAGCGACCAAAACAGGCCAAAGTTTCCTCTTTACTCAAGGCATTGAGTTGCGCAAAGGCAAAGATTCGACAGGAACCCGCGTTTTCGCCGGGCTTATTGATCACGATATCTTCCCCGACGCCGTTACTGAATGCCGTTTCTCGATACGCGTAATGCTCACTTATAAAATCCATTATGTCTTTAAACTCAATATGTTCTGAGTTATTTTTAATATCAAATATTAAGTTTAAGCTCACGATCGCCTCTCGTCACATCTGTGTCGTCGTGCTGGCTAAATCGATAAAGTAATCAATAGCTTTTGGATTACGCATGGCATCCCGGTTGACCGATTTATCGATGTCAAAACCCATCAGAATCTTCTTGACCGGCGTTTCCAGCTTTTTACCCGTCATGGTGTAGGGCACCTCTTCAATCTGCAATATCTCATCAGGCACGTGCCGCGGCGTAAAGTCTTCGCGCAGCGACTGCCTGATTTGCTGCACGATGTCGTCGTTGAGTACCAGCCCCGGTTGCAATTGCACAAACAAGGGCATGTAGTGACGCCCGCCGGACAGTTCCAGACTGACCACCAGGCTGTCGGCTACTGCCGCAACTTTTTCCACGCCCCGGTATACCTCGCTGGTGCCGATACGGACGCCGCCCCGATTGAGGGTCGAGTCGGAACGCCCGAGAATCTGTATCGTGCCCGCCTCCGAGAGGCGCATCCAGTCGCCGTGGCGCCAACGGCCCGGGTAGTCCTCGAAATAGCTCTCCCGATAGCGTTTGTCATCCGGATCGTTCCAGAAATAGATCGGCATCGATGGCATCGGCTCACAGATCACCATTTCCCCGACCTCGCCAACCAGAGCCTGCCCCGCGTCGTCGAGGGCCCGCACGTCGACTCCCAACATGCGGCACTGAATTTCTCCAGTGTAAACCGGCAACAAGGGCGCGCAGCCGACAAAGGCCGAAGCAATATCGGTACCGCCGCTTATGGAGATCAGCCAGACATCCGCCTTTATCGCCGCATACACCCACTCAAAGCCCTCCTCCGGCAAGGGCGAACCCGTGGAGCCGACGGCTTTCAAGGCACTGAGATCGAAGTCCTTGCCCGGCCGCATCCCGGCTTTCATGCATGCGATGTAATAGGCGGCGCCACCGCCGAACTGGGTAAGCTGCGCGCGCTCGGCGAGGGACCACAGTCGGTCCTGGGTCGGATAGGCAGGATTGCCGTCGTATAGGGTCAGGGTGGCACCGGCCAGAAGGGAGGCAACACCGATATTCCACATCACCCAGCCGGTGGTAGAGAACCAGAAAAAACGGTCGCCCGGCTTAATATCGCAGTGTAGCGCCATGTGCTTGTAGTGCTCGAGCAGAATGCCGCCATGACTATGCGTGATAGCCTTGGGAATACCCGTGGTACCCGAGGAATAGAGAATCCATATGGGGTGCTCAAAAGCCACTCGCGTGAACTCTATAGTCTCGGCGTCGTTATCGAGCGCCTGCGACCAGAGGTCGACACCGTCGTAGCCGGTGATTTGGAAATTTTCAGTATCTGCACCTGCGGTATCTTCAACGGCCAGTTCGGCAGCGAAAAAATCCATCAGCACTACACGCTCGAGACTCGGCAGGGCGCCGCGCAACAGGGCCAGTTCTTCGCGTCGATCGATGCACTTGCCGCCGTAGGAATAGCCGTTAACAGCAAACAAAACCTTTGGCGAGATCTGCTGAAAGCGATCGACGACACTGTTGGTGCCAAAGTCCGGCGAGCAACTGGACCATACTGCGCCAATCGAGTTGGCCGCCAGAAAAGCCACGACCGCCTCGGGAACATTTGGTAGAAAGCCGACCACCCTGTCACCCGACTCGACACCAAGTTCGCGCAGGTAGCGGGAAAGCCGCGCCACATCCTTTTCCAGCGACGCCCAGCTAACTTGGTACAGGTCGCGCTGCTCGCTTTCCGCGAGTAGCGCTGGACGCCCGTCGTCGCGAGCACGAAAGATATGTTCGGCAAAATTAAGCCGGGCGCCGACAAACCACCGGGCGCCCGGCATGTCATGCGACGACAACACGGTCGTGCACGGTGTGCTGGACTCGATACGGTAATAGTCCCAGATGCTTTGCCAAAACGCTTCCAGCTCGGTCACTGACCAATGGTAGAGCGCATCGTAGTCGTCAAATGCAAGTCCTCGTTCATCCTTCAACCATTGCATGTAAGCCGTCATATTGGAGTGCTGCCGAAATGCCTCCGAAGGCTGCCACAGTTTTTTCATCGGGGACTCCTACATAGCAAAAACACGGGGCTTATCATGTCACAGCCTGGCCGTCCGATTCGTCGAGAAAAGGCCGCCCGAAATTGTGGGAGCGCCCGTGCAACTGGGCGATCGGACGCCCATCCTGATTTTCGACAAGCACCTCGACGAGACTCACGGTGGAGCCGCGATGCCGGACTGAAGAGCGGGCGGTCAGGATATCGCCCTCCGCCGCCGGGCGAATAAAATCCATCGCAGCGTAGGCCCCGATACCCGCCTGGTTACAGGAGATACAGGCGAAGGCAAAGGCCGCATCCGCCAGCGTAAATATCATGCCACCATGGCAATTGCCCTGTGAGTTCAGCATCTCGGCACCGACAGTCATCGACAGCACGGCAGCGCCGTCCTGGACGGACTGCAATTCAATGCCCAGGTTTTCCATCACCCGGTCTTTGCCCAGTACGCGCTCGGCACAACGCTCGGCAATAGTTTTTTCGGATTCTTTCCCCACCTCTCGATTCTCCTTACAGCAGTCAGCGCGCCCGGTGCGCAAATCCGGTTATTGTAGTGCGTATTGATTAATCACTCACGACACTACAACGCTAGCAAACAATGCGGCGGTTGCTGCTACAATCCCGCGCCTTTGTTCAATACTGGCGACAGGGCTTCAGACACGGTGCAACAACTCAACAGCCAGCAGCAAGCGGCAGTCCGCCATATCAACGGCCCCCTGCTCGTTCTCGCTGGTGCCGGCAGCGGCAAGACCAGCGTCATCACACAAAAGATTGCCTATCTCGTTGAACACTGTGGCATCCCCGCCCGGCGTATTGCTGCGGTAACGTTTACCAACAAAGCGGCGCGGGAAATGAAGGCGCGCGTCGGGAAACTGGTAAAAGGCGAACAGGCCCGGGGCTTGACGGTATCCACCTTTCACACGCTAGGTCTCAATATCATTCGCCGCGAACTGCGCACCCTCGGATTCAGGGCAGGATTTTCCATCTTCGACGGCGAAGACAGCCGAAACCTGCTCAAAGACCTGATGCTCCGCGATGGCGACCTGAATGCGGACCACCTCGACCTGGTGCAGCATCAGATCTCACGCTGGAAAAACGCTCTAAGCAGCCCTGCAAACGCGATCTCTCGCGCAGAGAATAACGCAGAGCTAGGTATCGCTCACGTCTATCATCGCTATCAGGAGGCGATGAAAACCTACAACGCCGTAGACTTCGACGACCTCATTTATCTGCCGGTGACGCTCTTCGAGACCCATGCCGAGATCCTCGCCAAGTGGCAACAGCGCATTCACTACCTGCTGATCGACGAATACCAGGATACTAATCTTGCCCAGTACGCGCTGGTTAAGCTGCTCACGGCTGTTCGCCAGAACTTCACTGCGGTCGGTGACGACGATCAGTCAATCTACTCGTGGCGCGGCGCGGAACCCGAAAACCTGGCTCGCCTGAACACGGATTTCCCCTTGCTCGAAGTCATCAAACTGGAGCAAAACTACCGCTCAACCGCCAGGATTCTGCGCACTGCGAATCACCTTATCGCAAATAACGCTCATCTGTTTGAGAAAACACTGTGGAGCGACCTCGGGCTCGGCGAGCCTATAAGGTTGATCTCCTGCGAAAACGACGAGCAGGAGTGCGAACGGGTCATCAACGAAATTATTCAGCAGCGCTTGCAGCGGCAGTGCCACCTGCGCGATTTCGCCGTGCTTTACCGCAGCAATCACCAGGCCAGGCTTCTCGAAATGAAGCTGCAAACCCAGGGCATTCCCTACCAGCTAAGCGGCGGCACGTCCTTTTTCGCACGCACTGAGATCAAGGACATCATGGCCTATCTCCGTTTACTGGTTAATCCGGATGACGACAACGCATTCCTGAGAATCATCAACACACCTCGGCGGCAGATTGGCCCCACTACCCTGGAAAAACTCGCTACCTACGCCAATGAGCGGGAAACTTCACTGCTGAACGCCGCAGGTGAACTGGGCATACGGCAAAGCCTGACTCCCGCTCAAGCGGGCCATCTGGAAACCTTCCACTCCTGGTTCAGCACCACGGCGGCGCGCTGCGCGGCACGCAATTCCGTCGATGTGATTCGCAGCATGATTGAGGATATTAACTACGAGGACTGGCTGCATCAGAACGCCAGCAGTTCAGCGGTTGCGGAACATCGCATGAAAAACGTCGAATTGCTGCTGGAGCAACTGACTCGAATGCTAAAAAAGACTCAGCAGGACAACGCGCTGGATGAAGTCGCGGGAGTCGAAGAAGCCATCAGCAAACTGCTCTTGCTCGATCTACTCGACCGTCAGAGCGAGGAATCTGCGGACGACAAAGTGCAACTGATGACCCTGCACGCCGCCAAGGGGCTGGAGTTCGCTCATGTCTATCTGATAGGCATGGAAGAGGACCTATTGCCCCACCGCAATAGCATCGAAAGCGGCGATATTGAAGAAGAACGCCGCCTGGCCTACGTCGGCATCACTCGCGCCCGACGCACGTTGACCCTGACTTTGGCAGCGAAACGCAAGCAATTTGGCGAAGTCCTGAAAACCAGCCCGAGCCGGTTTATCGACGAGTTACCCGCAGAAGATATCGAAAAAGAGGGATTTGGCGAGAAACTCTCCCAAGAAACCGCCAGGCTCAAAGGCCAGCAGTCACTTTCCGCGCTTAAGCAACTCTTCGACTAACTGCAAATCTGGCGCTAAATACAATCCAGGACAAAGCAAATCCCCGGCTTGGTTTAAAGAAAGGGGATCGTCGGCTACTTCCCGGCCTGTCCGCTCAAGGGCGATACCTATTTAGTCACCACGTAGCAAGAGCTTAGTCACCGCGTAACAAGAGCTTAGTCGCCGAAAAGCAAAAACCCGGATATATAAA
>DJFY01000100.1:0-3627 GCA_002431545.1 Cellvibrionales bacterium UBA5860
AGGGTCATTTTTTCTGGAGGAATGCCCCAGCTGATGGCGGCGTTGTTAAAGAGGATATCGACACGGCCGAAATGATCGGCGGTCTCCTTGACCATGCGGTTGACGTCGTCCTCGCTGGAGACATCGGCCTTGACCCCCAGGGCTTTAGCACCGAGAGCCTCAATTTCGGCGACGGCGGTGTCGATTTTTTCCTGGTTGCGGCCGACCAGGGCGACGGCGCATCCTTCGGACGCCAGACCCTTGGCGATACCCAGGCCGAGCCCTCCGTTGCCGCCGGTAATAATCGCAACCTTGCCGGTTAAATCAAAACATTTCATTTTCTGATCCTTCTGTGCGCTAGCTGTTAACCCCGGTCAGATGGCGAGGGACAGTCCCCCGTCGACAACGATAATGGACCCGGTAATAAAGTCCGATGCGGGGCTGGATAACAGGATGGAGATGCCGGCGAAGTCATCCGGCGTGCCATGGCGATTACAGGCCGATTTTTTGATGGCGTACTTGATGATGGGGGATTGTTCTTCGGGTAGACCGACGGGCATCATTTCCGAGTCCACCAGCCCGGGTAGCACGGCGTTGACCTGAATGTTCTGAGGGCCCCATGCGCGAGCCAGGCTTTGGGTCATATGATCCATGCCGCCCTTGGCGGCGGCGTACTGAATCAGCTTGGGGTGGCCGAGCTTGGTGATGATCGAGCCGATGTTGATGATCTTGCCGCCGCCGACCTTGAGGAATTCTGGATAGCAGGCCTTGCTGGTGAGGAAACAGGAGGTGAGGTCGATCGCGAGAAATTTGTTCCACTCTTCGAGCGTCATTTCTTCTGGGCGAATGCCCCAGCTGATGGCGGCGTTATTAAAGAGAATGTCGACCCGGCCGAAACGTTCGACAGTTTCCGCCACCATTCGGTTGACATCGTCTTCGTCGGAAACGTCAGCTTGCACCGGCAGGACTTTGGCACCCCCGGCTTCGAGATCGGCAACGGCTGATTTCAGTTTATCGGCATTGCGCCCGACAATGGCGACGGCCGCTCCCGCCGATGCCAGGCCGCGTGCAATACCCAGACCCAGGCCACCATTGCCACCGGTGACGATGGCTACTTTCCCCGAGAGATCAAATATTTCCACCGCGTTTCCCCTAAATTAGAATGCTGTGTGCCAGGAATAGCGATTTTTTGTCGAGCACCCGCAACGCGAACTTTGATCGATATCAAATCCCACACATTTGGCTTGAAGGCTGATCGTGCGGAGCTGCTGCGTGCTAGCGTTTGGAGCCGGCCGGTTAAAATAAAGGCCTGTCCGGTGCTATCCACTGCCGGCGTTAACCGGGTGCGAATCCTGGTTATGTAAAGAGGGTGGCAATACTCTCATTTTTTTCCTAAAAAAGGAACTCTATTTTACCGGCTGGTAACATACGAGAGTGGCGATGTTTGGCGTTGGGGTTTGCCGTGGGAGCTGCTAAGAACGCCGCTATTACGCCCTACATCGGTCGTGGATATACTCTAGATCAGGAGGTGTTCGATTAGGGGCGGATGGTGCGTTCGGTTCAATTCCGACCCGCGGGTACCCTCGCTGTGGCAGGTGCATGCGCGATCGATGTGGCGCTCTCCTTGGCCAGGCTACAAAGCACAATTTCAGCGTTGGGGCGTTTTATCCTTACTGCCCTGATACGGATACCTGGAAACGGACGTTGTGCCGCGCCGGGTCCCAGCGTGTTGGTCCGGATATGAATAGAGATTTGGCAATGTCTAGCCACTGGCTCTAGCCTTTGGGTTATAGTTTGCCGCCTGCGAATGCGCCGATGATGGGCGGGCGGCGAGAAATTTGATTCTCCAAGGAGTGAGCGATGGTTGATTACCGACTGGATACGGCTGATGAGTACAGCCATACACCCGGGCCGGAAAGCAATTTTAACGAGAGCGTGTATGTCAATGGCTGGGACATGCGGCAAAAAGTGGGCCTCTGGTCTCGAGTCGGGAATCGCATCAACGAAGGCCACGCGGAGGTGTCGGTATGTATCTACCTGCCGGACGGTCGGGTTGCCTGTCAGTTTCTCAGGCCCGAGATAGCCTCCAACGACAAACACGCCGCTGCTGGACTGAGCTACCAGGTACTAGAGCCTTTTAAGCGGGTCACCATGACGTATGAGGGGGAGGCAATGGTGTTGTCCGATCCCCAGATTTTGCGCACGCCCAAGGCAATGTTCAAAACCGCACCCCGCGTGCCCTGCAGTTTTAATCTGCAGCTCGAGGGTATTTCGCCAATGAATGGCGGTGAACCGACCGACCCTGACGCCGAGACCATGTACGGGCGTGATTTTTCCCTGGGCCATTTCAACCAGCACACGCGGACCACCGGAGATATCGTCGTCGGCGAAGAGCGCTGGCAACTGGACGGTCACGGCTGGCGGGATCATTCCTGGGGTCCCCGATATTGGACCAATATCTACTACTATCGGTTATTCGTTATTAATTATGGTGACGATCGGGCATTGATGATGCTTAAGCGAGTCGACCGCGAGGGTAACACCCATCGACGCGGTGTTCTCTTGTTCGACAATAAATACGAGCCAGTTCTGGATATGGATGTGATGACCCAATGGGACGACAACAAGGACCCGATGACGGTGCAACTGGGTATTCGCACCGATAAACGCAAGGTGAGAATGGAGGGCACCGTTCGCACAGTGGCTCCCCTGCGCAATCATCGACAGGTGGGCGACCGGGAACTTGAGTGCCGCATCGTCGAGGCCTTTACCGACTGGCAGTGGGACGATGGCAGGCCGGGCATCGGTATCACCGAGTACATAGAATTCATAGAAGACGGCGAGCCTGTGGGATACCCGCTGTGAAGCTGGCCGCGCGCTCGCCGGCAAACTGGCGCTTATCGCCACCGGTCGGGGCAATAGCGCGCGTATTTTTTTACCGATTGGCGCGCTAGTGGGCATGCCATGACAGGCGTCGTCGACCCGTCGCTGGTCAGGAATATCGCCGCCAGACTGAACGTCGCCGTTAAGCGACGTTATGGCAATGCCGCCAGTGTTGAAAACATCGAGGTGGCGACCTTTGGTGCCTCCAACCGCACGGTACTGTTCGACCTGATCGATGGTCAGACCCGAAAACGTCTCGTACTGCGTCAGGAGACACTGAAGTCTGAAGTCTCGCCCTTTATCTCTACCGATTTCCAGTACCGCATTTTGCAGGTGGTGCATCGCCATGGGCTGCCGGTGCCGGCACCGGAGTTCGAGTTGACGCCGGAAGACCAACTCGATAATGGCTTTGTCGTTGGTTTTGTCGGCGGGGAAACCCTGCCTAAGCGATTGCTCGTAGACAGCCGGTTCGAGTCTGCTCGCACCAGATTCGCCGCCCAGAGCGGAGAGATCCTGGCCCGCCTGCACAATATCGAGCCCAGCGAAGTCGGCTTTCTAGAAACCACCGCCGACAGCCGCGACCCGTTGTCAGCACAGATCATGCGCTACGACAGCTATGGCGAGTATCATCCCGGACTGGATGTCGGCATACGGTGGCTCGAACGACATCGTCCGCCCGCCACGCCGCGGCGGTTTCTGCATGGAGAGTTTCGCAACGGTAATCTGATGCTCGGACCTGCGGGGATTGTCGCCGTGCTCGATTGG
>DJFY01000100.1:3808-5835 GCA_002431545.1 Cellvibrionales bacterium UBA5860
CCCCCCCCCCCCCGCCACGCCGCGGCGGTTTCTGCATGGAGAGTTTCGCAACGGTAATCTGATGCTCGGACCTGCGGGGATTGTCGCCGTGCTCGATTGGGAATGTGCCCATTTGGGGCCGGCCTTGGAAGAATTTGGCTGGCTGTGCATGCGATCGTGGCGTTACGGGCAAGTCGACAAGCCCGTGGGCGGCATGGGGCAGCGTGCTGAACTCTATGCGGCCTATGAAGCCAATGGCGGCGCGCCGGTCGATGACGACGCGGTCAGGTGGTGGGAGGTGTTCGCCACCTTGCGCTGGGCGGTCATCAACATGATGCAGGTCGATGGACACACCAGTGGCGTGCGTCGCTCTTTGCCCTTTGCCTGTTGTGGGCGCAATACGGCGATGATCGAATACGATATGCTGATGATGATCGATGGTCGCTACCGGTAACCGGTAGCTCAGTCAGTACCGATTGCGAGGAGCGGCGTGAGTCAGGATAGCCCCAGTATCGAGGAGATACTCATCACACTGAAGGAATTTGCCGACGACGTAGCCGCGCGCAGCGAGGGTGCGGAACGCTATGACGCCCTGTGCGCCGGCTTTCTGGCTGAGGTCGTCCGGCGCGAATTGCAACTGGATGCAGACCAGAACCGATGGCAAGAGGCAGCGCTGTGCCAATTGACGGGTAGCAGCGGTACGGTGGCGGCGCTATACCGAGACTTTTGCCGAAACGTGCGCGACGGCCAATACGATGATGACTGGCAGCCGGCGTTTGACTTTGCCTTGCGTCAGGTCATCGACAAGGTGCGGGTCACCAATCCCGAGCATCTGGAGCCGGATCATCGCGAGTCGTAGCGAAACTGAATTGAGCCGGTCAGCGCGAAGCTGTGCCGGCTGAAGATCGTTTAACCCTAATCTAAGGAGATTGAAATGAGTGGCATTGTGGCAGGTAAAGTAGCGGTAGTGACAGGTGGCGGCAGTGGTATCGGCCGCGCAGCCTGCGAAATTTTTGCCCGGGAGGGCGCTAGCGTGGTTGTCGGAGATATCAATATCGAGGGAGGCGAGGAGACCGTGCGCCTGATCGAACAGGCGGGCGGTAAGGCAGTGTTTGTTAAATGCGATGTTTCTCAGGCGGCTGACTGTGAAGCTTTGGTCAACACGGCGGTCGTCAATTTCGGTTCGGTGGACTGCGCCTTTAACAACGCCGGTGTCGAGGGCGAATCCTGCAAACTGGCCGACGCCTCCGAAGAGAACTTCATGCTCAACTACAAAGTGAATATTCTCGGCGTGTTTCTCTGCATGAAGTATCAGATCAAGCAGATGTTGCAGCAGGAAAACGGCGGCGCTATCGTCAATACCGCCTCGGACGCTGGCTTGATCGGCGTCAAGAATCTTGGGCAGTACTCGGCGGCCAAACATGCCGTTGTTGGCCTGACCAAGTCGGCCGCACTCGACTATGCGACCAAAAAGATTCGCGTCAACGCGGTGTGCCCCGGGCCGATTCGCACGCCAATGTTGCAGCGTATTTTCGACGAAAGCCCGAAGGTGGGCGAGGCGATGATTGCCGCACAACCCGTGAAACGACTCGGGGAAGCCTCTGAGATCGGCGATGCGGCGGTCTACCTGTGTTCGGATTCGGCGAGTTATATCACCGGACACGCCTTGCCTGTCGATGGTGGTTACATGGCGACTTGATATGTTAAGTCGCCGGCCGGCACTGCCCGGCTTTCCAGCGCCAGTTGACTTTGTGTAGTATGGCGCGGGTTCAATTCTAAGCAATTCCTAAAGCATATTGGGGTGGGAGGAAGACTATGAAAATCAAAGCGGCCGTATTGCGCGGGGTCGATCAACCATTTGAAATCGAAGAGCTGGAGCTCGAGCCGCCAAAAGAGGGTGAGGTACTGGTAAAAACCATCGCCAGTGGTATCTGTCACAGTGACTATTCTGTAGCCCACGGCATTCTGCGTGCGCCTTTTCCTGTGGTGTTGGGCCACGAAGGGGCGGGCATTGTCGAAGAGGTTGGTCCCGGCGTCACCAACGTCAA
>DJFY01000100.1:6190-15954 GCA_002431545.1 Cellvibrionales bacterium UBA5860
CAGATGAGTAAGTTACTGACGGACTGCACGCAGCTTGACGGCACCACCCGGCACAAGACTGCCAGTGGTGAAGACGTCTACGCCCTTTGTGGTGTCGGTTCCTTTGGCGAATACATGGTCATGCCCGCCGGCTCGGCGATCAAGGTTGCCGATGACACCCCGCTCGACAAAACCTGCCTGATCGGCTGTGGCGTAACCACTGGTACGGGTGCTGCGCTGAATACCGCCAAGGTTCAGTGGGGCGAATCATGTGCCATTATCGGCTGTGGCGGGGTCGGGCTTTCCATCCTGCAGGGCGCGCGCATCGCGGGCGCCAGCATTATCATCGCCATCGATCCGATGGAAGAGAAGCGCGAATTGGCGATCGAGCTGGGCGCTACCCATACCATCAACCCGTTTGAGGAAGACGCCGAAGCCAAAGTCAAGGAAATCACCGGCGGTGTCGGTGTTCATTATGCGTTTGAGGCCCTGGGCCGGGTGGAAACCATGGCCCAGACCTGGGGCATGCTCAGACCTACCGGCAAGGCCATCATCGTGGGTGTGGCGTCGCTCGACCAGTCGGTGAAGATCCCTGCTGCCGGTCTCCTGGCCGAATACGAAATCCAGGGCTCCTGTTATGGTTCGTCGACGCCCAAGCGCGACATTCCCCGTTTTGTGGATCTGTACAAGTCGGGACAGCTGAAGCTCGATGAAATGATCACCCAGCAGATCGGGCTTGTGGATATTAACCGTGCATTCGAAGAGATGGGGCGCGGCGAAGGCGCACGTTCCGTGATCGTTTACGGCTAATTTCCGAATAACAGACCAAATTGCACGCCGACTTAAAATCGGCCGGGAGAGAATTTTATGAAAACCAAAGCAGCAGTACTGTACGAAATCGGTTCTCCGCTCGTCATCGAGGAACTGGAGTTGGAAGGCCCGAAGGCCAATGAGATATTGATCAAATACACCGCGAGCGGTATCTGTCACAGCGATTATTCCTTCCGCTATGGCGTTATCGAAAGTGAGATCCCCTCGGTGCTGGGCCACGAAGGCGCTGGCGTGGTGGAAGAGGTTGGTCCCGGTGTCACCGAGCTCAAACCGGGAGACCACGTCATCGCCGCGCTGACCCCTGCCTGTGGCAACTGCATGTTCTGCCTGGAGCGCAAGCCGTTCATGTGTGTCGAGATGGGTAAGGTCATCTGGCAGGGTTGTCTGCCGGACGGCAGCACGCGACTAAAGAACTCGAAGGGCCAGGCGATTCGCCAGTTGGTTGGTGTCGGCACCTTTTCCGAGCGGGCGGTGATCCCTGCAGGTAATGCCATCAAGGTCGACAACAATGCGCCGCTGGATACCGTGTGCCTTATCGGTTGTGGCGTTACCACCGGTGTGGGCGCCGCCCTGAACACTGTGAAGATCAATCCCGGTGACAGCTGTGCGGTAATCGGCTGCGGCGGAGTAGGGCTTTCCATTATCCAGGGCGCTCGCATTGCCGGTGCCACCATGATCATTGCCATTGACCCCGTAGCCCAGAAGCGCGAGCTGGCGATGAGCATGGGCGCCACTCACACCATCGATCCCACAGCGGTCAACGCGATCAAGGAGGTGCGCGCGCTGAGCCGTGGCGGGGTGCATTTTGCCTTCGAGGCGCTGGGCTTGAAGGAGACTATCGAGCAGGCCTGGTCCATGCCGCGGGCTACCGGTACGGCGGTTATCGTCGGCGTGCCCTCGCCCGACACCGAAATCGATCTGCCGGTGCTGGGCTTCTTTGGTGAAAAGCATTTCAAGGGTTCCGCCTACGGCACCTCAGTGCCGTCCAAGGACATTCCCAAGTTCGTCGATCTGTTCATGAAGGGTGATCTCAAGCTCGATGCCATGATCACCAATCGCATTCGGCTCGAGGACGTTAACGACGCCTTCGATGCCATGAGTCGTGGCGAAGGTGCCCGTTCGGTCATCATGTACGACTAAATATGCGCCAGGAAATTGCTTGAAGCAATGAACTGAAAACGGCCCGTGAGGTTAGCACCCATGGGCCGTTGTATTTCAGATATTCAACAGGGTGGAGTAACAAAGTAATGAAAGAATATACAACCTCACTTTTAGCCGATGACTTCGTGTTTCTAGAAGGGCCCCGCTGGCATGATGGCCGGCTCTGGCTGTCCGATATGTTTGGTACAACGGTTTACGCTGTCAGCCCGGACGGCACCAAGGAAGCTGTTGTTGAGCTTCCCAACCGTCCCTCCGGGCTGAACTTTATGCCGGATGGCTCACTGGTGATTGTCTCCATGGCCGATCGCAAGCTGATGCGCTGGCATGGTGGTGAGTTAACGGAGTACGCTGACCTGTCAGCAGATCTGGCCTACGATATCAATGATTCCGTGTGCGCCTCTAATGGCGATATATACGTAGGCACCTTCGGCTATGATGTCTTTGCCCACGAAGATCCCAAGCCCGCGACCCTGACTTTGGTCAAGGCGGATGGCACGATAAAAACTGTTGCTGACGATATCCATTTCCCCAATGGTGCGGCGATTACACCGGATGGCAAAACTCTGATTATCGCTGAGACCTTCGTTAACAAGGTCACCGCTTTTGACCGGGCCGAGGATGGTACGCTCAGTAATCGCAGGGTGTTTGCTGATTTGGGTGATTACACCCCCGATGGTATTTGTCTTGATGTGGAAGGTGCGGTTTGGGTATCCGCCTTTGAGCAGGGGGAGTTTATCCGGGTTCACGATGGCGGCGAGATATCCGCGAAAATCGATACCGGAGGTAAGCGGGCAGTGGCTTGTAACCTCGGCGGCGACGATGGTAAAACTTTGTTCTGTCTGATATACGATGGCGATCTCGACGATATTCCCAAGGGAGCTCGCAATGCCAAGATTGAGACAGCGCAGGTTGATGTTGCCGGCGCCGGCTCTCCCTAAGCTGGTTCTCCCTAAGATTGTGACCTGCCAGATTGGCTGTTGATACCCAATGCCGCTGGCAGCTAAACCAAAAAAAGCTAAACCAAGAAAACACTAGCGATGCCGGCCGGATCAGACCCCGTTCGACCGGTATCGGTAGAGGTTTTCGGCCTCTCGGTATTCTGTTTCTGGTCAAGCGTGTTTCCTTGTCGCATTTGACGCTATTTCATCGATGCGACAATGTGGGTTGCGCGCTGCGTCCAGCCATTGTCGTTTAGCGGCCTTGTTGATGCGCTGCCCGAACCGGCAAGTAGTCCGAAACGCTGAGCCGGCCGATTTACAGGAGAACTGGGTTTGACGTGGATGCTCTACGGAGCGCATGGCGAACGTGTAGGTGGCACGTGCCGGGCTCTGAGTGATATTTTCAAGCTGGATTTGCCCGCGATCAGTAAGGACTCTATCAGCGACCTGGTGTACCTCGAGATCGAGGGTCACGGTTACTATGTCAAGCGCTATATCAGCGCGGGCAAATATCTGCGTCGCATTTTTGGTCCCTCGCGGGTTCGTGTGGAATGGCTGAATTTGCAGCGATTTCGACGCTGGGGGATTCCCGTTCCTGCGGTAGCGGTCTATGGCGTCGAGCGTCGAGCTGGTTTTTTTTCGCGCGGTGTACTGGTTACTGAGGCCCTGAACAGGACGACAGACTTGTTCACGATGGCGCAAATGCGGCACGAAAACCTGTCTGACCGGCGTTGGGTTGACCGGATCATGCGGCAAGTTGCGCGCTTTACGCGTGTCATGCACGATCGATTTTTTGCCCATGGCGATCTTAAGTGGCGCAATATCCTGGTGCGGGACGGGGCAGAGCCTCAGGTTTATCTAATCGATTGCCCAGGTGGCGCCTATTTACCGCCGCCGTTCCTGGAGGCGCGCAAAATCAAGGATCTGGCATGTCTGGATAAAGTGGCGAAATCTCACTTGTCGCGCAGCCAGCGGCTGAAATTTTATCTGTATTATCGTGGCCGGAAAAAACTGACCTGCCGAGATAAACGGCACATTCGACGTATTCTCGACTACTTTGACGGGCGAGAATAAGCGCGGGCATGAGGGCCGGGAATAAGCCGCTGGGGCAAGCCCTTAGATAGCGAACAGCGCGGACCCAGCGCTCAGTACCAGAGGATCACAATGACAACTCAGCAAAAGCCTGATTATCGAAGAGGACGATGGGTTTTCGGCTTGTTCTGTCTCCTTCTCGCGGTGGTACTGTGGCTTCCCGGCAGTGATGTGATCGAATTGATCGTACGCCAGCGCCCGGTTCTCCTTGGGCGTTATTCTCAAGGTCATTTCGGTGCCTTGCTGGTGGTTTCAATGATGCTGGCCGGTGTGTCGCTGCTGGCCTTTTCTCGCATCAGGTCGCTACGTGAAACGCTGGGCGTATTCGCGTTGACATTTTTTTCCACAATTCTGACCATCGTCCTGGTGGTTGTCGGCAGTGGTTGGTTGCTCGGCGAGGCGCGCTACGTAGAGACTGCGGTGCGCGGTCACACGATCGAGCTTGAAGGTATGGTTCGCCACCGGCCGCCCGACCAGTTCTTCGAGTTCGTCAATCGGGATGTGCCGGAGCAACATCGCTCCTATCCCGATCCGCCGCCGGGATATCCAGACATCGATATCGAACTGACGACGGATCGGAATGGCTTTCGCAATCGCCAGGTTCGCGACAGTTATCCCATCGTCGCCGTGGGCGACTCCTTTGTTGCCGGTTCACACGTTTCCGACAACCAGGGCTGGAGTGTCCTGTTGGCGCAGTCGCTGGGACGGGATATATACAACTTAGGTGTGTCCGGCTCCAATCCGCAGACCTATCTCAATAACTTTTCTGTGCTTGGGACTCAGTTCAACCCCGAACTGGTCGTGTTCATGCTTTACGAAGGTAACGATTTCAAACCCTTTAAACGCGGCGATGGCGCAAAAGAGCAGACGCTGGCGCGGCAGCTCAAGCTGTGGTCGAAGGCGTCACCGGTGACTCGTGGTCTCAAGCGGTTTTCCCGCGAGGTTCTGGAAACGGCGGGCGCGGACCGCCCCGTGCCCGGGTATGCGCAGACAGTAGGCTGGATGCCCGTAGCTGTCGCTGCCGGGGGGCAGGAAGCCCGATATTACGCTTTTCAGCCAAAGCGGCTGTTATATCTCAACACCTCGACGGCGCAATTTTCCGCGTCGTCCAACTGGCGCGATGTGGCGGGAATCCTCGACAAGATGCAAGAGCTGGCGCGGGAAAGGGCGTTCCATTTGTTACTGGTTTACGCGCCGAGCAAACCCCACGTTGTGATGCCACTTGTCGAGGGCGTTATCCCCGCCGATCAACTGCGTAATTTTGCAGGCTTTAAAAACCCCGACTTGCCGCCTGCCGAGCAATTTAAGACACAGTTTTTTGCCAACATTGACGCTCAGGAACAGGTGTTTACGGCTTTCTGCCAGCAGCGGGGCTTCGATTGCCTGAGCCTGACGGCACCGTTACAACGCGCGACCGCGGCGGGCCAACAAACTTACTTCACCTATGATCAACACTGGACGCCGTTAGGGAATGCAGTCGTCGCGGATGCTATTCAGCAGCATGTGCAGGCGAGGGCGAACGCCTTGAAAACGACGGTTGATATTCAGGAGCGCTTGTAAGGGTGTTTTTATGTCACCTCGGTAGCCGGTTATTTCGACTGATGCCCTGGTGCCAGGGCGCCTGGCCATGAAGCTGGCGTAGCCTCCAGGCAAGGGCAGTTTGGACCAGGGCCTAAAACCGGGCGTTTCGAGATGGAGGGGTTAGAACAGGGTGTAGATAAATGGCGCGACTGCTGAACCCTGGCCGAATACCACGAGCACCCCAAGTAGAACCATGACCAGGATAATGGGCGCCAGCCAGAATTTTTTGCGTTTGCCCATAAAACCGGCGAAGTCTTTCATCAGCTCCCACATCAGTAGGGGGTCTCCATGTGATCTTTGTCTTGAGGTATATTTTCGATGCGATAACTCGTCGCGCGTGGGTCGTATTTACGTGCCAACGGATCCTTGCCCAGTAGCCGCATCAGCAAACCGATGGGTAGTACCACGCCGTAAAATATCAGGAACAGAATCAGGCGGGTATTGAACCAGCCGATTTTTTCTGCGAGCGCCATCCAGGGGGTGTAGACCAGCTTCAGGCCGCGCGGCCAGACCAGCGCCCAGAGGATGAGAACACCGCCGATGGGCGCGGTGACGCGTTGCCAGGCCATGATATCCAGATTCCAGAGCCAGGGTATTAGCCCGCCGATCAACAGAATTATCAGGGCACCGGTCACGATGCCGAATTTTTTAAGTTCTGACTCGCCGGGTGTCGAAGCTGGTGAATCGGTTCTTGCCATGTCTCAGTCCAGCTCGAATTCCTGGCGCCAGTCGGTGGCATCCTGCCACTCGGGCTGGCGGTTTTTTTCGAGGATCACGTTCTCCATCACCAGATAGTCCATTTCGGTACGCATAAAGCAACGGTAGGCATCCTCCGGCGTATTGACGATAGGCTCGCCGCGCACATTGAAAGAGGTATTGACACTGACCGGGCACCCGGTGAGCTTATCGAACTCGTCGAGCAGATGGCAGAACCGCGGATTGGTTTCCGGGTGCGCGGTTTGCAGCCGCGCAGAGTAATCTACATGCGTGACCGCGGGAATTTCCGAGCGGGGGATGTTGAGTTTTTCGATGCCGAAAAGTTTTTCCTGTTCCGGTGTCATGGTCAGTCTGCGCTGTGCAGCAACGGGTGCCACCATCAGCATGTAGGGACTGGGAGAAGCATGTTCAAACCACTCGCCCAGTTTGTCCGCCTTGACTACCGGAGCAAAGGGGCGAAACGACTCCCGGTATTTTATTTTCAGATTCATGGTCGACTGCATTTTCGGGCTGCGTGGGTCGCCAATGATCGAGCGTGCACAGAGCGCGCGAGGTCCGAATTCCATGCGCCCCTGAAACCAGCCGATGACGTTTTCATCGGCCATGATACGCGCCAGGCGGGGCATGAGTTCAGCGTCCGGGAGAATCTCGTACACCGCGTTTACCGAGTCGAGATATCGTGTGATGTCATTCTCGCTGTAACGCGGGCCGAGATAACTGCCGGCCATGGCGTCCAGTTTTTCGGGATCCGGTTGTCGGGGTTGCTCGAGGTATTCGTGCCAGATGGCCAGGGCAGCGCCGAGAGCGCCACCGGCATCGCCGGCAGCCGGTTGCACCCAGATATTGTCGAACGGACCTTCGCGCAGCAGCCGTCCGTTGGCGACGCAGTTCAGGGCGACGCCGCCGGCCAGGCATAGGTTATCGACCTGTAATTCCCGATGCACGGCGCGCGCCAGCTTGAGCACGATTTCTTCGGTCACCACTTGTATCGAGCGCGCCATGTCCATTTCTTTTTGGGTGATTTCGCTCTCGGCAGCTCGCGGTGGCCCATCAAACAGGCGATGAAAGGCCTCGCCAGTCATGGTCAGGCCGGCGGCGTAGTTAAAGAAGCGCATGTCGAGCCGAAAACTGCCGTCTTCCTTGATATCGATAAGATTATCCAGAATACGGTCGACGTAACGGGGCTCCCCGTAGGGTGCCAGCCCCATCAGTTTGTATTCGCCGGAGTTGACCTTGAAGCCCGTGTAATAGGTAAAGGCCGAGTAGAGTAGACCAAGGGAATGGGGGAAGTCGATTTCCCACTGTGGTGTCAGTTGATGGCCATCGCCCAGCCACACTGAGCTCGTTGCCCATTCGCCGACCCCATCGAGACATAGCACGGCAGCCCGATCGTAAGGGCTGGGGAAAAACGCCGAAGCGGCGTGCGCCTGGTGGTGTTCGGTAAACATCAGGGCCGGCAGATCTTTTTCCGGCATCTGGCCGAGATCGGCGAATTCCCGTTTAAGTGTTTTCTTCAGGTAGAGTTTTTCTTTGAGCCACACGGGGATAGCCGTCAGGAAGGAGCGAAAACCCCGAGGCGCGTAGGACAGATAGGTTTCGAGTAAGCGCTCGAATTTGATCAGGGGCTTGTCGTAGAAAACGATATGATCGATGTCTGCGAGGGAAAGCGAAGCTTCCCGCAGACAGTATGCTGCAGCGTGGCGTGGAAAGGCCGGATCGTGCTTTTTGCGTGTAAATCGTTCTTCCTGCGCGGCGGCGGTAATTTTACCGTCGACAACCAGCGCGGCGGCGCTGTCGTGATAATAAGCGGAAATGCCCAGAATGGCCGTCAATCCGTCCCCCAATTGCTCACTGCTGATATGACCTTCAACCGGCGCGGTGCCGGTCTGCCTGGATTGCGTTCTGCACGTCCGTGACGTTTGTGCGCCGCGTCAGGCACCGTCGCCCGAGCGGTAATCCGATCCTGGCATTACGCGTACTTCGGGCGGTGCCTATTGTACAACTTGTTTGTGGCCGGGCGCAGGTAATATGCCTGTCCGGTTTTCGGATGTGCGCTGGCGGATACCTTCGGCTCTCAGGGCGAACCGGCACCCGGTATATCGACGCGGGTAATTTCAATCTGCGCGCCTTGCTTACCTTTGCCAATATCAGACATTTTGCCGTCGAAAGTCAGGCAGTGCAGGGTTTTCATATCTTCGCCACCCAGGGTGCAAGCCACAGCGCGGCGGTCATTCAGTCTGATAATGTCGGTGACTTCGCCACCGTCCAGCACACGCACGTAGCAGTCGTTGGCGAAAGCCGCCAACCAGATGCCGCCCTCGGCGTCGAGGGTGATCCCATCGGGGGTGTAGTCGCCGAGGTCGGCAAATACGCGCCGTCCACTCAATGTACCGTCGTCCGCTATATCGAACGCTGTCAGGCGCTTGCCCCAGCTCTCGGCAACGACCAGGGTGTGGCCGTCGGGGGTGACCACAGGACCGTTGGGGAAATGTAATTCGTTGGCGACTTCCCGGGCCGAGCCGTCCGGCTTTACCAGAACCAGCGCCCCCGGTTTGAATTCCTCTCCGCGAAACAGGTCGTAGCCCATGCTGCCCACATAGGCATTGCCTTTGCTGTCGACTACCATGTCATTGATCTCGCCCTCGACCAGGTGGCTGATGTCGGCATGCAAAGTGAGTTGTCCGCCCTCGATGCGTTTCAGGCAACGGTCATGCATGGATACGACGAGCGGAGTGCCGTCTTGCAGAAAACCGATGCCCGAGGGGCGCTCCGGCACTTCTGCCATCAGTTGGCAACTGCCGTCCGAAGCGATGGTGTAAACTTTCTTACCGTTGACGTCGGAAACCCACAACTGGCCATTACGCCAACGCGGCCCTTCCAGAAAGGTAAAACCGTCGGCTAGGACCTCTAGCTTACGTGTACTCATATCTTGCTTCCCCTGATTAAAACCTGCCTTAAAGCTAGTTGATTGTCGTTAATTTGCCACTCTGATTGAGGCCTGCTGGAGAGGCGTATCGGAATAGCCCGACTATACTGGGAGTGACCTTGAATTACAGACAACCGATACTTAAAGGAGCGGACAATGACAGCAACCGCAAAGCGCGTCGCCGGAGATCTAACTTTACAGGACAGAAACGAACGACTGACCAGGGCATTTTTCAAGGCCTGGGAGCAGGCGGACGAAGAAGCCATCGTCGATTTTTTTGCCGATGATGCGATCTACCACAACATTCCCTATAAGCCCGTGGAAGGCATCGCCAATATTCGTAAAGCTGTCGCTGGCTTTCTGAAAACCGGAGAGGATATGACCTTCGATTTAATAAAACTCGTTGTGGCCGGGGACAGCGTCGTCACCGAGCGCGTCGACGGCTGGACCCAAAAGGGTAAACGGAAAAGCTTGCCAGTTCTCGGGATGCTGGAATTTAACGACGCGGGCAAGCTCACCGGTTGGCGGGAATATTTCGA
>DJFY01000100.1:16181-16304 GCA_002431545.1 Cellvibrionales bacterium UBA5860
GTGAAAATGTTTGAGGGCGGTTGAGCTGCAAACCATAAAAATCCCGGGACCAGCCCGGGTTTTTTATGGCCGACGGAGAGCGTCCAAATCAGCTTTTTAAGCCACGCAAGACATTGCGCATGG
>DJFY01000055.1:0-19981 GCA_002431545.1 Cellvibrionales bacterium UBA5860
AGAAATGCAGGCCCGGCGCGCCGCCATCGAGTAGTTTTTCACATAACTGGCTCACGACTTCGCAACCGAAGCGCCTGAGGGACTCGGCATCGTCGCCGTATTGTTCCAGTCGACGCTGCAACCAGCGCGGTATTTCGGCACCGCAATTCGCCGAGAAGCGCGCCAGATTGCGGTAATTGGTAATGGGCATCACGCCGGGCACAACAGGTTGCTCGATGCCCTCGGCGCGACAGCGTTCGAGAAAATACCAGTAGGCGTCGACATTGTAAAAGTACTGGGTAATCGCCTGATCGGCGCCGGCCTTGAATTTCTCGGCCAACCAATGCACGTCGTCATCGTAACCGCGAGCCTCGGGATGAATCTCGGGATATGCCGCCACGTGCAAGGTGAACAAATCACCGAATCGCTCGCGAATAAACCGCACCAATTCGTTGGCGTGAACCAGTTGCATGGCACCACCCATGCCCGAGGGCAGATCGCCACGCAGGGCGACGAGACGCCTGATGCCGGCCTCCCGGTAACTGTCCAGCAGCGTCATTACCGCCTGCTCGGTGTCGCCGCCAAAGGATAAATGCGGCGCCACATCCAGCGCCGCAGCGGTGATATCCAGGACAGTGCTTTGGGTGTTAGCGCGCGTCGAGCCACCCGCACCGTAGGTCACCGAAAAGAATGTCGGGGCATATTGCGCCAGCTGCTTGCGAGTATGCCCCAGATTGGCGACCCCCTGTTCGGTTTTCGGCGGGAAAAACTCGAAACTTAACTGCCAGTTTCGCTCCGTCACAACGATCCTCGCGGCGCTCAGTAACGGTAGCTGGCGGGCTTGAACGGCCCATCGACGGTCACGTTGATATAGTCCGCCTGTTCTCGGGTGAGCCGCGTTGTCACACCGCCAAAGCCGCGCACCATGTGCGCCGCCACTTCTTCATCGAGATGTTTCGGCAGCACCTCGACCGACAACAGAAGTTTTTTCTCCTCCGGTGAGCGATCGGCGAACTTTTGTTTATACAAATGGATCTGCGCCAGCACCTGGTTGGCGAAGGAGCCATCCATCACCCGGCTCGGGTGTCCTGTGGCATTACCCAGGTTGACCAGTCGTCCCTCACTCAGCAGCAAAATATGGTCGTTGTCGGCGGCTGCCTTGTCGGCAGCCCGATATACCTTGTGTACCTGGGGCTTTACCTCTTCCCAACACCAGTTTTTCCGGGTGTACGCGGTATCGATTTCGTTGTCGAAATGGCCGATGTTACACACTACGGCGCCACTCTTTAATGCCGCGAGCATATGTTGGTCACAGACGTTGTAATTGCCCGTCGCGGTGACCACAAGGTCGATTTGGGCCAACAGGGACTGGTCGATGCAGCCCGCGGTACCGTCGTTAACGCCATTGTTATAGGGCGACACCACCTCAAAACCGTCCATACAGGCCTGCATGGCGCAAATCGGATCGATCTCGCTGATCTTGACGATCATCCCTTCCTGGCGCAGCGACTGGGCCGAACCTTTGCCGACATCGCCGTAGCCGATAACCAGCGCTTTTTTGCCGGCGAGCAGATGGTCAGTCGCCCTTTTTACCGCGTCGTTGAGACTGTGCCGACAGCCGTACTTATTGTCGTTTTTCGATTTGGTCACCGAGTCGTTGACATTAATCGCAGGCACGCGGAGTTCGCCCTTCTCCAACATGTCGTGCAGGCGATGTACACCGGTGGTGGTCTCCTCGGTGATACCGTGCACCGCGCCAAGCACCTCGGGGTATTTATCGTGCAGCATCGCGGTCAGGTCACCGCCATCATCCAGTACCATATTGGCGTCCCAGGGACGACCATTCTTGATGATTGTCTGCTCGATACACCAGTCGTATTCTTCTTCTGTTTCGCCTTTCCAGGCGTAAACGGCGACACCGCTGCGCGCAATCGCCGCTGCCGCGTGATCCTGCGTCGAAAATATATTGCACGAGGACCACCGGACTTCAGCGCCCAGGGCCTCCAGTGTTTCTATCAGCACTGCTGTCTGGATAGTCATGTGTATGCAACCCAGGATTTTGGCACCTTTGAGGGGCTGTAGCGCCCGGTACTTTTCCCGAATCGCCATCAGTGCCGGCATTTCGGTTTCGGCTATTTCTATTTCTCGGCGCCCCCAGTCCGCCAGCGACATATCGGCGACTTTGTAGTCGGCCCGCAACTCGGGCGCATTGGCTGTGCTCGTCATGAATAAATCCTCGATTATTCTCTGTCAGCTTACAGGGCGGCCTTGAGGGCTTCGGCCTTGTCGGTTTTTTCCCAGGTGAAGTTCGGCTCTTCCCGACCGAAGTGACCATAAGCCGCAGTGTCCCGGTATATCGGGCGCTTGAGATCAAGCATGGCAACCAGACCGGCGGGACGCAGGTCGAAATGTTCCTTTATCAGCGCCACGATCCTGTCGTCGGGGCATTTACCGGTGCCGTAGGTGTTGACACTGATTGAAGTCGGCTCGGCGACGCCAATAGCGTACGACACTTGAATCTCACATCGGTCCGCAAGACCGGCGGCGACGATATTTTTCGCCACATAGCGACCGGCATAGGCGGCGGAGCGGTCCACTTTGGACGGATCTTTACCGGAAAAGGCGCCGCCCCCGTGGTGCGCCATTCCGCCATAGGTGTCGACAATAATTTTGCGGCCGGTCAGGCCGCAATCCCCCATCGGACCACCGATAACAAACTGGCCGGTCGGGTTGATGTGGTAGAGGGTATCGCCATGCAGCCACTCAGCCGGCAACACCGGCTTGATGATCTCCTCGAGTACCGCCTCGCGCAAATCACTTTGCGTGATATCGGGATCATGCTGAGTTGACAGCACCACGGCCTCTATCGCCACTGGCACACCATCGGCGTAGCGCAGGGTAACCTGGCTTTTCGCGTCTGGGCGCAGCCAGGGCAACACGCCGTGTTTGCGCAGGTAAGCCTGCCGTTCGACCAAACGATGTGAATAATAAATTGGCGCTGGCATCAGCACCTCGGTTTCGCTGGTGGCATAACCAAACATCAGTCCCTGATCACCGGCACCCTGCTCCTTGTCTTCGCCTTCGTCAACGCCCATCGCGATATCCATTGACTGCTTTCCGATGGCGTTAATCACCGCGCAGGACGCGCCGTCAAAACCTACTCTCGAACTGTCGTAACCAATGTCCAGTATTACCTGCCGAACGATCTCTTCGAGGTCGACATAAGTCCTGGTTCGCACCTCTCCCGCGACGATTGCAACGCCGGTTTTAACCATGGTTTCCACCGCGACCCTGGATTCCGGGTCGTCCTGAATCATGGCATCGACGATAGCATCGGAAATCTGGTCGGCCATCTTGTCCGGATGCCCCTCGGAAACCGATTCGGAGGTAAAAACACTGTATTGACTCATACGCCTTCCCGTACTGAAAAGTAAAGTTAACCCGATGTCTTCAGAAATTGTCGTAGTTGGATACGAAAACCGTTCCGCTGGGCCAGGTACTGGCTTTTGCCTTCGACAAACCCGGCGCCGGTCGCCCATGACGCCAGTTCCTCAGGGCAAAACCCCAGCCACAAGTCGCCGCAGGCAGAGTGCGCCCAGTCCTGGTCGTGCTGACACAGCTCGGTCACCACCAGCGCCCCGCTGTCACCCAGCATCCCGTATATGCGCCGAATTACGTCGCCGGGGCGCGCCAGGTGATGCAGGACCATATTGGCGGTCACAAGGCTGGCACGGATTTTTTGTTGACCATCAGCGATATCTTCGCAGACAAACCTGATATTGCCGCTACCCTTACCGGCTGCAAAACGCTCGCTGGCGGCCAGCATCTCAGCTGAATTGTCCAAGGCGGTGACCGACTGGAAGCGCGCCGCCAGCTCCGGTAACAGCTGACCTTCACCAGGGCCGATTTCCAGGGCGTGACCGGACGCCGGCAGATTCAGATCATCGATCATGGTCAGTACCGTATCGCCGTACTGGACATAACTGGCGATGAGATCCTGCTGTTCGCGAAAACGTTCCGCATTTTCGCGAAAGAAAACCCGTGACGTTTCTGCCCTCTCCGAATGGACGGCCTCGATGCGCGCCTCGATCTCTGCCGGGACCGGGGACTTATCCAACTGCGCAAATATCTGTTGACGCAGCTGATCAAAGCCATCTTGCTCGTAAAACCCCCGCCGATAAAATATACAGGTGCCCTCCCGGCGATAAATCACCAGGCCGGCCTGGGACAAAATCTTCAAATGGTGACTCATCGCCGGCTGCCGGACATCAAAAATACGCGACAATTCCAGCACGCCGAACGCGTCGTGGGAGAGAATACGGAGGATTAATGCCCGCTGGCTATCGCCCGCCGCCTTCAGCACCGATACCGCCTTGTCCATGGCGATGGCCGGCGCCGCTGAGCTAGTCTGAGCTTTCATGGAGCGCTAGGGTACAGACTTTCCAGCCCCACATCAAAAAATTTTTATGTATCAAAATAACTTTTAGGCATATCTTATAGGTCAAAGGCTGGACCGGCTTGCTCGAGCTGCCCCGCTTAAACCCGTACTGGTACACCGATACCCTTAACTCACAGATACCGATACCTTTACTGACATGCAGTTGTAGGGGAGAATACGCGTCTTTTTTTCCTCGCCCCCAGGAGCAATTCCCATGCCGTCAGCACGCGATCTAGCAAACGCCGTCCGCGCCCTCAGTATGGATGCCGTGCAGCAGGCTAATAGCGGTCATCCGGGCGCGCCCATGGGCATGGCGGACATCGCTGAAACCCTGTGGAACGGCTTTCTTCGACACAACCCGAACAACCCTAACTGGCCCAACCGCGACCGCTTTGTACTCTCCAACGGCCACGGTTCCATGCTGCTGTATTCTTTACTGCATCTCTCGGGTTACGACCTGAGTATCGACGATATAAAGAACTTTCGCCAACTACATGCCGTCACCGCGGGCCATCCGGAATTCGGCGAAGCACCCGGCGTCGAAACGACCACCGGGCCATTGGGACAGGGCCTCGGCAATGCCGTAGGTATGGCGTTGGCGGAAAAAATCCTCGCCGCAACTTTCAACCGACCGGGATATGACATCGTCGATCACCACACCTACGTCTTCGTCGGCGACGGTTGCCTCATGGAAGGTATTTCCCACGAAGTCTGCTCGCTGGCCGGCACCCACCAGCTGGGGAAATTGATCGCTTTCTATGATGACAACGGTATTTCTATCGACGGCGAAGTCGAGGGCTGGTTCACCGACGACACTCCGGCACGATTTGAAGCCTACGGCTGGCAGGTGCTGCGGAACGTGGACGGTCACGACGCTGGCGCCATCAAAGCCAGTATCGAATCGGCACGTGCAGAAACCGGTAAGCCGACACTGATTTGTTGCAAAACCATTATCGGTTTCGGTGCTCCCGGTAAACAGGGCACCGAAGGCTGTCATGGCGCGCCCCTGGGCGCCGAAGAGATTGAATCCGCGAGAAAAACCCTGGGCTGGTCCAGCCCGCCATTTGTTATCCCCGAAGCGATTGGCACGGCCTGGAACGCGCGCGATCGGGGCGCTGCCGCGGAAGCCCAATGGCGCCAGCGGCTAACAGAATACGCCACCGCCTTTCCGGAACTGGCGGCCGAGCTCGAGCGTCGATTCGACAAGCGTCTGCCCGAGAATTTTACAGCCCACGCGAATGCTTATATCGAAACCTGTCAGGCTAGCGGCGAATCAATCGCGACGCGCAAGGCCTCGCAAAACTGCCTCGATGCCTACGGCCCTGCCTTGCCCGAACTGCTTGGCGGTTCTGCCGACCTGGCCGGATCGAACAACACCATCTGGCAGGGCAGCAAGGGGGTGACTGCGGCCGACGCCGCCGGCAACTATCTGTACTACGGTGTACGCGAGTTCGGCATGGCGGCAATGATGAACGGCATCGCTCTCCACGGCGGCTTTGTCAACTACGGTGCCACTTTTCTGGTGTTTATGGATTACTGCCGCAACGCGGTGCGCATGGCCGCCCTGATGAGGCAACAATCCATATTTGTTTTTACTCACGATTCCATCGGCCTCGGCGAAGACGGCCCCACCCATCAGCCGATCGAACACCTGGCGAGCTTGCGTACCACGCCCCACATCCATACCTGGCGCCCCTGTGACACCGTGGAATCCGCCGTGGCATGGAAAACGGCCATTGAGCGTCAGGATGGCCCCAGCGCGTTGATATTTACACGCCAGTCTTTACCACACCAGCCGCGCGACGGGGATCAGGTAGCCGCGATTTCACGCGGTGGCTATATTCTGCGCGATTGTACCGGCGAGCCGGAATTGATCCTCATCGCCACCGGCTCCGAAGTTCAGCTGGCCGTCGCCGCAGCAGAGCAGCTGGCACAGGCCGGTCGCCGGGTCCGCGTGGTTTCGATACCCTGCACCGAAGTGTTTGACGCCCAGGCACCCGACTACCGGGACACTGTACTGCCGCCGGCGGTGCGCCACCGCGTTGCCATCGAAGCTTTACAGGGAGATTTCTGGTACAAGTATGTAGGACTCGACGGCGACATCATCGCCATGTCGGATTTTGGCAAGTCCGCACCCGGCGCACAACTGATGGCTCACTTCGGTTTCACCATCGACAACGTTACTGCGCGGGCGAGGGCCCTGCTGGACTGATGACCACGCGCATCGCCATCAACGGCTTCGGGCGTATAGGTCGAAGCGTGGTTCGGGCGCTGTGGGAACGTCGATTGCAAGATCAACTCAACCTGGTCGCCATTAACGAGCTGGCCGGGCTCGACACCATTGTGTATCTGACCCGCTACGACTCTACCCACGGCCGGTTCCCCGCAGTCGTCGGCAGCGCCGACGGCGTGTTAAGGATCGGGGATCGGGAAGTGGCGGTGAGTCACCATTCCGATGCCGCAAGTCTGCCCTGGCGCGAGCTGGCTATCGACTTTGCGCTCGAGTGCAGCGGCAGCTTCAGCTCGCGTGCCGGCGCTACGCAACATCTCCACGCCGGGGCGGGACGCGTGCTGTTTTCCCAGCCCGCCGACCCCGACATCGACACAACAGTGGTTTACGGCGTAAATCACCAGGACCTGCAGTCAAGCGACCGAATTGTCTCTGCCGCTTCGTGTACGACCAATTGCGTCGTTCCCGTGATAAAGACCCTGCACGACACCCTGGGGATAGACGCCGGCGTGATCACCACGATCCACTCGGCCATGAACGACCAGCCGGTGCTGGACTCCTATCACCATACGGATCTACGTAAGACGCGGGCGGCCTTTCAGTCGATCATACCGATCGATACCCGCCTCGCACGCGGCATCGATCGCGTGTTACCCGAGCTTGCCGGGCGCTTCGAAGCCCAGGCCATGCGGGTGCCGACGCAAAACGTTTCTGCCATCGACCTGTCTATCCAGGTCCAGAGAGATACCCACGTCGCCGAAGTCAATGCGCTGCTGGCAGACGCGGTTAACGGCACGCTGCACGACATCCTCGGCTATACGGAGGAGCCACTGGCATCCTGCGACTTCAATCACGATCCCCGGTCGGCCACTGTCGATGCCAGTCAAACCCGTGTCGGTGGCAAACGACTGGTCAAGGTGCTGCTGTGGTTCGATAATGAATGGGGTTACGCCAATCGCATGCTGGATATCCTGCTCTACTGGCGCAGTCTCAACGCAACCTAACCCGGACTATTTGTTGTTATGTCTCTGTTACTGATGAATGATCTGGATCTCGCCGGCAAGCGCGTGCTGATTCGCGAGGATCTCAACGTGCCCGTCAAAGATGGCAAGGTCACCTCGGACACACGTATTCGCGCGGCCTTGCCCGGCATTCGTCGGGCGCGCGACGCCGGTGCCCGTGTACTGCTCATGTCTCACCTGGGAAGGCCGGAAGAGGGCGTTACCGATACGCAGTTCAGTCTGCGGCCTGTCGCCGAGCACCTAAGCAACCTGCTCGGTGTTTCGGTACCCCTGATCAGCGACTGGCGCCAGGGTGTCAAACTTGCCGATGGAGAAGTCGCCCTGCTGGAAAACGTTCGCTTTAATCCCGGCGAAAAAAAAGACGACGAGCAACTGGCGCGGTCTTACGCGAACCTGTGCGACATTTTTGTCATGGACGCCTTTGGCACCGCCCACCGCGCCCAGGCCTCGACGCATGGCGTGGCGCGTTTCGCCCCGGTGGCCTGCGCCGGCCCCCTGCTGGCGGGAGAACTGGCCGCCCTGGAACAGGCGCTTAGCGACCCCGCACGCCCCATGGCCGCTATCGTCGGCGGCGCCAAGGTATCAACCAAACTCACCATACTCGGTTCGCTGGCGGACAAGGTCGACCAGTTGATCCTGGGAGGCGGCATTGCCAACACTTTTCTTGCCGCCAGCGGCAAGGCTATAGGGCGATCTTTGCACGAGCCAGATCTGCTGGCTGAATCTCGAGCATTAATGGAAAAATGCCACATTCCCCTGCCGGTAGACGTGGTGGTCGCCAGGGAACTCAGCGCGTCGGCAACAGCCGAAGTAAAGTCGGTTGATGCGGTCGGCACCGATGACATGATTCTCGACATCGGACCGGAAACCGCGAAAAACTTCGCCACGACTTTGCAAAACGCCGGTACTATCATCTGGAATGGTCCGGTTGGCGTATTCGAATACGACCAGTTTGGCGAGGGTACACGCGTGTTGGCTGAAGCGATCGCCAACAGCCCGGCATTTTCCATCGCCGGCGGCGGCGACACCCTGGCAGCCGTGGACAAATATCAGGTGGGCGGGCGAATATCGTATATTTCCACTGGAGGCGGTGCCTTTCTCGAATATGTCGAAGGCAAGACGCTGCCTGCGGTAGCGATTCTGGAAGCGCGGGCACAAGCCTGAAGCCGGGCCTGTACCCGAACGACACTCGCCCCATACAGCAACAGCCGCTAGCAAAGAGGAAGGAAAACGATGGCTTTAATCAGTATGCGACAATTGCTCGACCACGCTGCGGAAAATGACTACGGCGTGCCCGCTTTCAACGTCAATAATCTGGAGCAAATGCGCGCCATTATGGAGGCCGCACGAGAGACTGACTCTCCGGTAATCGTCCAGGCCTCGGCGGGCGCACGCAAATATGCCGGCGCGCCTTTTTTGCGTCACCTGATTCTCGCCGCGATAGAGGAGTTTCCAGAAATTCCAGTGGTGATGCACCAGGATCACGGCACCAGCGCCGCGGTTTGTCAGCGCTCTATTCAACTTGGTTTTTCTTCGGTAATGATGGACGGCTCCCTTGAGGAAGACGGTAAAACACCGGCCAGTTACGACTACAACGTCGACGTTACGCGCCGAGTTGTCGACATGGCCCATGCCTGTGGTGTCTCTGTCGAGGGTGAATTGGGATGCCTGGGGTCCCTTGAGACTGGCGAAGCAGGAGAGGAAGACGGTGTCGGCGCCGAGGGCACACTCAGTCACGATCAGCTTTTGACCGATCCGGACGAGGCCGCCGACTTTGTTGCCAGAACCGGCGTCGACGCCCTGGCGATCGCGATCGGAACGTCGCACGGGGCTTACAAGTTCACCCGCCCACCGACCGGGGATATTCTCGCCATTGATCGCGTCAGGGCGATTCACGCACGCATTCCCAACACCCACCTGGTGATGCACGGTTCGTCGTCAGTGCCGCAGGACTGGCTCGCGATCATCAACGAATACGGCGGCGACATCCCTGAAACCTACGGCGTGCCGGTCGAGGAAATCGTCGAAGGTATCCGGCACGGCGTGCGCAAGGTCAATATCGACACCGACCTGCGGCTCGCATCCACCGGCGCCATCCGCCGCTTTATGGCGGAAAACCCTTCGGAATTTGACCCGAGAAAATATCTGGGCAAGGCGACGATTGCCATGAAAGAAATCTGCCTGGCCCGCTATGAGGCCTTTGGCACCGCCGGCAACGCCTCAAAAATCGTCCCGATCAGTCTCGAGTGCATGTTCGATCGCTACAGTTCGGGCGAACTGGATCAGCGGGTCCAATAAGTCGCACTCGCCGCTTTACCCGGGAGAATTCTTCTTTGAGAACCCATCTTCGCCCTGCTCATGGGCGGACGTTCTCATCGCTCACAACCTACGCTGTTTCGCGGCAGGCATCGCCAGCAAGCTCTTCAAGGGCCGTGCGCGCGGCGCGCCCGAGGAACAGAGTATCTGAACCAGCCGCGATTAACCTATACCCCGCTTTGATATAGGGTTGAGCGGCCGCGCTGGTTGCGCAGAAAATACCCAGCGCCTTGCCCGCCGCCCGCGCCGAGGCACCAACACGATCAATGGCTTGTTGCACCGCTGCATCCTCAACCTGCCCCGTCTTGCCCAGGCTGGCAGATAAATCGTAGGGACCAACAAAAATACCGTCGAGCCCCGGTGTTTGCGCGATCGCCTCAATCTGCTCCACCGCGCGATAGTGTTCGGCCTGTACCAGAACGGCAATGTCGTCATTGGCGCGGTCGACATATTCCTGCAGACGGAAGCCGTAATCCTGGGCGCGCGAGATGCCGACGCCACGATGACCGAGCGGCGGATAGCGCGAGCAGGCGACCGCCTGAGCGGCCTGCTCCGCGTCGTTGACCTGGGGCACGATAACGCCCGCGGCACCGGCATCGAGCGCTTTCTTGATTTCCGCCTCTTCCTGCCCCGCCACGCGTACCAGGCAGGGCACATTGCCAGCCGCGAGAATCAGACGCTGAATATCAGCGTGCGAAAGCGGCGCGTGTTCGGCATCGATAAACAACCAGTCATAGCCCGCCTGGACCAGAATCTCAGCCACTTCAAGCGAAGCCAGTGACAATATCGTGCCTTTGAGTAAGTGCGCCTCGCGCAGCTGTTTCCTAAATCCATGCATGTTTGGTTGCCGTCCATCTAAATTTGCGTAGTCATTGCAAAATAGTCCGCTTAGCGTGGCACGGCAATCGCGACAATCGACCGGCTCGGTACCGGGTAGCAACGACGCGCCACAAGGCCTATCGATTGGGCCTATACTGCCCATACCAATTACGAAACAGAATACAACAAGGCGTCAATATGAATTTCGATATCCCCGACGACATCCAGCATTACCTCCAGGATCTCGATGAATTTATCGATCGCGTGATCAAACCCCTTGAAGCCAGGGACGACAATATCCGCTTCTTTGACCACCGACGCGAGGATGCCCGTACCGACTGGGAACGCGGTGGCCTGCCCAATGAGGACTGGGAAGCGCTGCTTGAGGAAGCCAAACGCCTCGCCGACGAGGCCGGGCACTACCGTTACGCCCTGCCGAAAGAATACGGCGGTCAGGACGGCACTAACTTGGGCATGGCGATAATTCGCGACCACCTCGCCGCGCGCGGACTGGGTCTGCACAACGACTTACAAAACGAACACGCCATCGTCGGCAATACCGTCAGCACCGCGTTGATGATTATCTACGGCACAGAAGAGCAAAAGGCCGAATGGATCGACGACATGCTGGCGCGCAAGAAAGGCTTTGCCTGGGGTATCACCGAACCGGCACACGGTTCCGATGCCACCCATATGGAAACCACTGCCCGCCGCGAGGGCGATATCTGGATTATCAACGGGGAAAAAACCTGGAACACCGGAATCCACACCTCACCCTATGACCTGATCCTGGCGCGCACCAGCGGCCAGGCGGGAGACGCCGAAGGCATCACAGCATTTCTGGTACCCATGGATGCCGAGGGCCTGAATATCGAGGAAATGCTGTGGACCTTTAATATGCCCACCGACCACGGCCGGGTATCACTGAAAAACGTCGGCGTACCGAATACCGCCATTCTAGGCGGCGAGGGCCGGGGTCTGCAGGTGGTGCAGCATTTTTTTAACCAGAACCGCATTCGCCAGGCAGCATCCAGCCTCGGGGCGGCTCAATTCTGCATCAACGAAGCGGTGGCCTACGCCAAAGAACGCAAACCCTTCGGCAAGGCCCTGGCGACGAATCAGGGTGTACAGTTTCCGCTGGTGGAATTACAGACCCGCGCTGAAATGCTGCGCGCATTGATCCGGCAAACCGCCTGGCAGATGGATACCTACGGCGCTTTCTCGGTCTCCGACCGGGTATCGATGTGTAACTACACCGCCAACCGCCTGTGCTGCGATGCTGCCGACCAGGCGATGCAGGTCCACGGTGGCCTGGGGTATTCCCGCCACAAGCCTTTCGAACATATTTATCGGCACCACCGCCGCTACCGTATTACCGAGGGCGCCGACGAGATTCAAATGCGGCGAATCGCTGGATACATGTTCGGATTTATGAAACAGCAAAAACCCAAGGGGGTCGCGTAACACTAGTGCCGTGCAGAATCACGCCACACTAGCGAACACACTACGGGCTGAATATAAAAAACCCCGGTGCCAACCCGGGGTTTCTGCAAGTAATTCGCCGGTCTGAACGCACGGCGCACATCGACACCCGATACGGCGTCCCGATGTAACGGCTAGCGGGTATCGAAATTGTAGTGATTGAGGCTAAAGAAACGACTGTTCAACCACTGCACGAAACCCAGCGTCGGGCGCAGGGTCGGGCTGTCGCCGTGACGGTCAAAGTAATAGCTGTTCGATTTAGCGCAATCGCCCACTCGGAAAATTGTCAGGTGCGTGCGCTTTTGTATTTTCTGGAAGTCCTTATCATTTGAGGATTTTTTAACTTCGATGTAATTGGCATTGCGTTTTTGCGCCGCTTTCAGGCAACGCACCAAATGCTTGGACTGGGTATCGACCATACCGAACCACGAGGCTGTACAGACGCTGTAGGGGCCGAACATCAAAAAGAAATTGGGAAAACCCGGCACAGTCGCCCCTTGAAAGGCCTGGTAGCGGTTTTCTTCCCAGAAGTCACTCAAATCGACGTTGTTGCGGCCAACGACTTTAAAGGTCGGCACGCTGCCTTTCTGGAAAACCTCAAAGCCGGTGGCACAAATCAGCGTGTCGATTTCACGTACTGTCCCGTCCTGGGTAACCATGGCGTTTTCTGTAATATGGTCGATGGGGTCGGTCACCAGGTTGGCGTTGTCCCGGTTAAACACGGGGTAGAACTTGCTGGTAAAACTGGGCCGTTTACAACCGAAGTCGTACTTCGGGGTCAACGCCTCCTGAATCTCGGGATCATCGACCTGATCGCGAATGTGCTTGATACAGATATCTTCGAGCTTTTTGCCGGCAAAGCCAAAATATTTGTTGAAGATCAACAAGTTGATCATGACGATGTCAGTGAAAAAAATCGTCAGCAAACGCGCTGTCCTTTGCGCGCCAGGCACGCGAGCAAAAATCTTCTGCAGACGCGGACTGAAAGGCATTTCCTTTTTTGGCAACAGCCAGATCGGGGTGCGCTGGTAGACATCGATTGATTCCACCTTGTCGACGATTTCCGGTACCGCCTGAATGCCGGTGGCCCCAGTGCCGATAAAGCCGACGCGTTTGCCGGTCAGATCATAACTGTGATCCCAGCGCCCGGTGTGCATTTTTTTACCCTTGAAGTTTTCGATGCCTTTGATATCCGGCATCTTGGGCAAGGTGAGAAAACCTGTGGCGCTGACCAGATAACGGGAGATATAGGTTTCGCCGGTGGTCGTTCGTGTGGTCCAGAGGTTCGTCTCTTCGTCATACACCGACTCGACAACTTCCTGGTTATAACGCATGTGCGGGCGAATACCGTATTTCTGCGCGCAGTGGTCGACATAGGCCTTCATCTCAGGCCCCGGCGCATAGAGACTGGACCAATTGGGATTCTGCTCGAAGGAAAAAGAGTAACTCAGGGAGGGAATATCGACACAAAGACCCGGATAGGTATTGTCGCGCCAGGTGCCGCCGACATCGTCGGCTTTTTCCAGAATGACGAAATCACCCAAGCCCTCCTTGATCATGCGTATCCCGGCGCCGAGGCCACACAGGCCGGAACCGATAATCACCGTTTCGTAATCGAATGCACCCGTGCGCCTACTGGGCGGCAAATCGAGCGTGTGGTCTTCTACTGCTGTATCAGTCATGACGTACCTCTTATCATTTTTGAATGAGTTCTTGAGCCTGCAATTATCCGGTCATCAGGGCGTCTATCCGGTCACCAGGGCATCGCCACTGTGAACGCGCCGCCGTGGGGCGCGATTATTCGGCCCCCGCGGACGCGGCTTGAGCCGTGGCATTGATGTGATTATACGGGCCTGGCGCAGTGGTCGTCCCGGCTAACTTGTGGCCAGTCAGTTCTTCTCCGCTCAGGTGACATCTCGCGCCCGTACTTCGCTTACTTCCAGTCTTATCAAGTCTGCCAGCTCCACGACAAGACGATCCCCCGGAGTCAGTGGCCCCACGCCCTGTGGCGTGCCAGTCAGGACAACATCACCCGGCTCCAGCGTAAAAAAACGCGTCATGTAGCTAATCAGGGGCACAACCGGTGTGATCATTTGCCGGGTGTTGCCGTCTTGCCGGCGCTCGCCATTGCTTTCCAGCCTGAGGCGAAGATTCTGCAGGTCGCCAACCTGACCCGGCTTAAGAAAAGGCGACAAGGCGCAGGACCCATCCCAACCTTTGGCTTTTTCCCAGGGCTGGCCCGCTTGCTTGAGTTCGTTCTGTAAATCCCGCAAGGTCAGATCGAGGGCCACGCCCACGCCCGCGATCGCGGGCAACACGTCCTGTTCCCCGCACCCGGTGAGCGGCGCGCCAACAAGCAGCGCCAGCTCGGTCTCGTAGTGCACAGACCCCAGGCCTGCGGGAATCATCAGCGGGCTCGCCAACGCCACGAGGGCCGTCGGAGGTTTGATAAATAGCATGGGCTCAGCGGTACGCTGACTATGCATCTCCTGAACGTGATCAGCGTAGTTGAGACCGACGCAGATCGCCTTGCCTCGCGGCAGCGAGCACGGCGCCCCATCGATAAACCGGTGTGCATATGCCATGTTTATTTCGCCTTGAATACATAAAAACCGGGTAGCGGTAAAAAAATCGACTCAAACCGACATCATTGCGGACACATACCCGGTGTCGAAAATCAGAAAATTTTATCCGGATTCATGATGTTGTTGGGATCAAACATAGCCTTGATCCCCCGCATAAGCGTAATCTCCGAATCACTTCGAGAATAAGGCAACCAGTCTTTTTTCAGCAGCCCGATACCGTGTTCGGCCGACACACTGCCGCCATGGGCGGAAACAACTTCTGCAATATCGCGACCCGCCCGGTAACAACATTCCATAAAGGAATCAGCTTCCAGTGCTTTCGGCTTCAGGATATTCAAATGCAGGTTGCCGTCGCCGATATGACCGTACCAGACCACCTCGAGATTAGAAAAATGGCGTGCAACAACTCTTTCGACATCGCGAATAAATTCAGGTAACCGCGATACACGCACCGAAAGATCCTGTTTGTAAGGCCTGAACTTCGCGAGTGTCTCGGAAATATCCTCGCGGTAGCGCCATAATCCCTGGGCCTGGGAAATATTCTCGGCGAGCACTGCATCGGTCACCCACCCTTGTCCACAACAGGTTTCGAAAGCCTGGAGCAAAGCTTCGAGGAAGGCCTCGTCGCCCTCTATTTCGGTCTCGATTTCGACGAGCGCGTAAAAGGGTGCTGGCGTCGATAGAGGCAAGGGGTAGCCGGTTTTCTCGCGCACTTTGGCCAGCGCGACGTCAGAGAAGAATTCAAATGCACTGAGCGCGAATCGCTGTCTGTAGAAACGCAGCACTTCAAGACAGGCGGACATATCGGGCACACCCAGAAGTTGCACCCTGCGGTGGCCCGGGCCACGCACCAGTGACAACTCCGCCTCGCAAATTATACCCAGCGTACCTTCGGAACCGATGAACAGGTGGCGCAGGTCGTATCCCGTATTGTTTTTTAACAGCCCCTTGTTGAGCTCGAGGACATCGCCGGCGCCGGTCACTACGGTGAGCCCACGCACCCGGTCCCGGGTCATGCCATAGCGAATAACATTGATGCCACCGGCGTTCGTGGCGATATTGCCACCGATCTGGCTCGACCCGGTAGCAGCAAAATCGACGGGATAGCACAGGTTCAGATCGCGGGCGAAGTCCTGAAGATTTTTTGTGATCACACCCGCCTGGCAGCGCACCACGCCTTCGAGCGCGTCAAATTCGAGAATTTGGTCCATGCGGTCGAGCGCGACAACCACCTCCGCAGCCCTTGCGACAGCGCCCCCACTCAGACCAGTGCGGCCGCCCGAGGGTACCAGTGCCAGCTTCGCGCCATTGGCATACCGAACAATGGCGCTGACTTCATCAATTGTTTTTGGCAGCACGACAGCTGTCGGTTCCGGAGTAAAAGCAGTAGACCGATCGCCACCAAAATGTCGCAGATCCGCCGCTGCTGTCAGCACGCGCTCCGGCCCGCAAATCGTACTCAGTTGCTTGATGATTTCCTGCATCATGGCCCGACGCCGGCAACTCGCGAGTTTCGTCGAAGGTTTGCTTGCCGAATCAACACACGGTGTTCGGCTTCACAAATCCAGATCGCCGCGCAGAGCCTGTATCCTGGCAAGACCTTCGCTCTTGTCCAGAGGCGATTGCTCTTTTTGCTCGATGGTAGCGCACTCATCGTCGACAACCAGTTCTTCACCTTTCAAAACCCGACGCCGCAGGGCATCGTAATGTTTTTCAAAGCGTGGCCAGGTCACATATTCGGGCCTGGTTTCGAGTTCGTACCAGCCGGTCTGGGCCCCGGCATGATAAACCGCGGGGTGGGTCCATGAGTGCGCTGTACGCGGCGTCGGCGCCATGCACGCCTCTATAAAAGCCTCCCGCGCACTGGGCAAACCGGTTTCGCCACTCTGTGCATTACAGGCCTCAATCATTTTATTCAGCGTGGGAAGGTATTCAGACTGCTCGATAACCTGGCGCGCTGCCTTCAGCAGACACTCCGTGGAGTAGTACCGCAGCGACTCCAGCCACAGGCGCTTGGCCTGATTGAGTAGCGCGGTGTCGGTAAAGGCGCTGTAAAACTGATTGTGATAGTTAATACGAAACAGCGCAAAAATCTGGTTGATGGTATCTATTCGGGCAGTGTCATCCACCGGCCCAGCTGCGGTCGCTGAGTTCTGCGGCGATGTCTCGATTTCTCGTACTGCCGAGTCGAGCAGTTCTTTGCCTGGTTTCATGTGGAATCGCCGAATTAGAGTCTGCATCCCGACCCGAATGATGGGCCCATTGTCGTTTTACGTACTGTAAATATTTCGAGTTCCATGAACTCATCGCCTGACCATCGTCCAGCCAGTAGAGTACGAATTCCGGAAGCAGGCCTTCGGCAAACTGACGGTCGATATTGGCCATCGCTAATATATCAAAAACTGATTCGTCTGGACGCCAGTCGGAAGCTATCGGTCGCGGGTCGACATCATTATTCAGGGCATGGGTCAGGCGCGCCCACTGGCGTTTGACGTGTTGAATAAATTTCGAATTCCACGTACTGCAAACTGTCCCTCGGTCCTGCCAGTAAAGAATGAATTCAGCAACACAGTCTTCGACAAAGTTGGCGCTGATGCCGGCGCGCTCCACCAGAATTTCCATAGCATCCGGCGAAGGCTGCCAATTGCCGGCCATCGCCACTTTCTGGCTTCTCTGATATTGCTGCGTTTGTTGGTCGCGCCACTGACGCAGCACGTGCTTCAAGTATTTTCCGCCCCAGTGATATCGAGCTTCATTACGTTCAGACCAGTAGGCGACAAACTCGTCCACCTGCTCGAGTGCAAAAGCGCGGGGCACGCCGTATTGAGCCAGTTGCTCCAGCAGGTCCTTCTCAGGTGTCCACCGCATGGACATGGAGTGAACACCATTGGCATCGACGCCGGCGGGCTTCACATACTCCCCGGAGGTGGTCGCTTCTGTTACAAACGTGTCTTCGGAATAATCTGAACCCGTTAAAGGTGCGGGCGGCGATGCGTGACTATCGGCAACATGATCTTCCACCGTTTCATCAAAAGCCACCCGAAAATACTGACTGGCGTCGAAATCCGTTTCAGTTAAAACCACACCCTGTTCACGCAGCTGTAAAACTATGCGGTGAATATCTTCTTCGCTCCAGAAAGGCAGCAATTCGAGGAGCTTGGCGCCAGGAAGACGCAACCAGCGTTTGCCGTTTTCGGTTTCCGTGATGCCCAGGTCGATGAGCGCCTGTAACGTCTGCAGCATAACCGCGCCCTCTAATCCCAGCGTAGCCGCAACTTGCGGGTAAAACAGCAGGGGACGTTCCGGGATAAGAGACATGTCGGCACTCTAGCAGATTCCCCGGGACTTGCTAAGCGCCTCCGGCGAAGGCCACAGCTTCCGCATGGTGCTATTGGTGACCGATTGTTACCAGGCCGACACCAAGCTAGGATACGCGCCATATTTACCGGCTCGAAGCTGCCGGCACAAACCTTTCATACTAAAGTACGACATAAACTCTGAATTAATCATTGTGGCCAAAAAGAAAACAACGGCTTTCGTCTGTAACGACTGCGGTGCGGACTACGGCAAATGGCAGGGGCAGTGCAGCGAGTGTGGCGCCTGGAACACCCTTAGCGAGGTCCGTCTGGGGTCGGCGACTGCGCGACGCTCGGACAGCCGTTCCGGTTTCGCAGGCGCGGCCGGAGGCGACGTCACTGTGCTTTCGGAAATCAGCGTTCACGAAACACCCAGAATCAGCAGCGGAATCGGTGAGCTCGATCTGGTTCTCGGCGGCGGCCTTGTGCCCGGATCTTGTATCGTTATCGGCGGCGAGCCGGGCGCAGGCAAGAGCACCCTGTTGCTGCAATTGCTTTGTCAGTTAGCGCAAAGCCACCCGGCGCTCTACGTCACCGGGGAAGAATCGCCGCAACAGATCGCCATGCGTGCCCGCCGTCTGAACTTGCCTACCGACCAGTTGCGCGTGTTAGCAGAAACGTCGGTGGAAAACATCTGCGCAACCGCTCGATCCGTTACCCCGAGCCTGCTCGTGGTCGACTCCATTCAGGTGATGCATTGCGATGACGTGACATCGGCGCCTGGCAGTGTGTCTCAGGTGCGGGAAACCGCCGCACAACTCGTGCGCTACGCCAAACAGACGGGTACGGTATTGTTCCTGGTCGGCCACGTGACCAAGGAAGGCGCTCTCGCTGGCCCAAAAGTGCTGGAGCACATGATTGACTGCTCACTGATGCTCGAGGGCGGGCACGACAGTCGTTTTCGTACACTACGCAGTCTCAAGAATCGTTTTGGCGCCATTAACGAACTCGGCGTATTTGCCATGACCGAGCAAGGCTTGCGCGAGGTCGCCAACCCCTCCGCTATATTTCTGCAACGCGGCGAGGACATTGCCTCAGGTAGCGTTGTCATGGTGATCTGGGAAGGCACGCGACCGTTGCTGGTGGAGCTCCAGGCCCTGGTGGACGACAGCCACCTGGGTAATCCACGCCGCGTTACCGTCGGCATGGAACACAACCGCCTGGCGATGTTACTGGCCGTCTTGCATCGCCACGGCGGCATCATGGTTGGCGACCAGGATGTCTTCGTGAATGTGGTGGGGGGCGTGAAAGTCATCGAGACCAGCGCCGATCTTGCGGTGCTCGCAGCCGTCGTCTCGAGCTTTCGCAACAAGGCTCTGGCCGAAGATACCGTCGTCTTCGGCGAAGTGGGGCTGGCCGGTGAAATCCGCCCGGTACCCAATGGGCAGGATCGTATACGGGAGGCCGCCAAACACGGTTTTCGCCGGGCCATTGTGCCCCATGGCAATATGCCGAGGCAGACCATTTCCGGCATGGAGGTGGTTGGCGTGCGCAAGATTCCAGAAGCGCTGGAAGCTTTGGTCTGAGCCAATAAGTCGCCATTTTGAGTCGCTAACGGCAAAGCCCTGGCACGCTTACAAAACCGTCATGAATATATGTTATAACGTAACGATTATTATCATGCTGTTCTCGCGCTGGTACTGCGAGTTCAGCCCGAGAATCCACTCGGGTGTCTAACTTAATCCCTCGCATTTAACCAACCCAAAGCAGAGCCAAGCAGTGCTATTTATTCCGGGCAGGTCAGATCTGACCTG
>DJFY01000055.1:20211-45890 GCA_002431545.1 Cellvibrionales bacterium UBA5860
CAGATCTGACCTGGTTGTTATCCAGTTTGCTCTTGATTAGCTCTCTTTTGTTTTTTACCGATAGCATTCCAGTGCTTATCGCACGATGTACCCTCGAACGAATACAGGTAACAACATACCGGCAATCTTCCTGCCGATATTTTTTAGCTCTATGAGCTTTCTATTCTGCGTCATAACCCTGTCGGTATTCCTCTGTCGGCTCTATGGCCTGAACAATATCCAAGTGAAGTCCATTGGGATCTTTTACGCAGAAATGACGTTGCCCCCAATCCTCGGAACGAAGCTCTAACGAAATATTCAGCGCTTTTGCTCTTGCTTCGGTAAATGCCTCATCTGCGTCTTCCACTTCAAGGCTGAATATGGCCCCATTGCCATCGTATACTCGATGAAAAATCTCTGGCTGTGTGGGTTGATTGGGCAGAAGAAAACCAACTTGCACACCGGATTCTGATACCAGATGAAGGTACCATTCGTTTTCAAAAGCAACGCCAAACCCAAAATACGTCGAGTAGAACACCTTCGCTGAATCAAGATCAGTAACTATGAATACTGGAAACGAACTACTTGGATTTATCACATTAACCTCCTGATTTAGCCTAGCATCTAATAATCTGGCGTCAGGGGCAAATGACACACGGATTCCCGCCGATGCTTCGAATCGCGATACCGCCAACGCGCCAGGCGACTGACTACAGCAACCCCATCAACGTACGCCTCTTATATTCATCAAGCTGTCGTTGCCCGTCACTTACTTGGCGTGGCCACGCCAAAGCTGCATAATGCCTGCCATCGCGATCCCGAAAGGGCCACGAGGGAATTCAACGCGGTCGATTGCACCATAACTGTCGACCGCCAACTGAAGCTGTCCCCGCAACTGTATCCGGCGAGATGCAGCCACAAGCCACTGCCACACGGCGGGAAGGCGGCTGTCATTGACCACCCGGGAGCCAGGAGACCTGTCGCGATAGCGTTGCACACCGACGGTCGGGTGAACTGTCGGACGAGCCTGGCTGGCCCCTGGTTTTCTTTAAATTGTGTCACCACTGCGGCCACCTGCATCCCGCCTTTGAGTGGAGCCCGTATCGACAACGCGCCAAACAGGGCAGAGCTGTCGTTACGCTGACTGGTCGAGAGACCACTTTTGCACACCTCACGGCACCCTGCCCCGAACTCACTCAGTGTTGCAAAGGGGGCAATCGATGTATTTTCTTCCCGTTTTTAATCGCCGTAGCCAGACACCGGGGCGGCGTATTCAACTGTCGCGATCTCAAATCAAACCGAGGCGGGTTCTGCGGCCGCAAACCGCGGCAAGTCTGTCACTTTTACTGTCGATATTGACTGTTTTTGCCACCATGGCGGAACCCGTCGACACCAATTCCAGTGCCACTACCGATAATGAAGTCATCGTTGTCACTGCCACCCGCTCGCCCTACTACATCGGCGAGGTGGCCAATCAGGTTAACGTCATCGATGCCAAAACCATCGCTGGTAGCGGCGCGCAAAACGTTGCCGAGCTGCTGCGACATTACGGCTCGGTCCAGGTGCGAGACAGCCAGGGCAACGGCCGCGACACCAGATTGACGCTCAGGGGCTATAGCGCCGCGGCCAATGCGCTGATTCTGGTAGACGGACGCAAGCTGAACAATTCAGATCTGGGTGGCCAGGACCTGACTGCGGTTGCCATGTCTGATATCGCACATATCGAGATACTCAACGGCGGCGCCGGCGCCCTGTTCGGCGATCAGGCCATCGGCGGCGTGGTCAACATAATCACCCACCGCCGGGGAGATGCCGGCGGAAGTCTGATGGTTGGACGCGGTAGTTACGATAACGAGACTTATTCTGCGAATTACCACGGCGATCACGCCAGCGGTTGGTACTACCGCATTAACAGCGCGCTGGAACGGGGCGACGGCTATCGGGATGAGGCGCGCGTTAATTACGAAAGTTACAGCATCGTAGGCGGCTTTGCTTACGATTCCGGCGATGTCAGTGTCGAAGCGCGTCAAAGCGACAACGAGTACTTGCTGACCGGCGCGCTATCTGTGGCGGACGTCGTCGCAGATCGTCGGCAGGCCGGTACCAGCTTCAATGACTACGCATCGGATAACCGCACAGCCCGTCTTAGTATCGATCACCAGATCAACGAAGTGACGCGATTAATCGCGGCTTACAGCGACCGCGACGAAGATGTAGTCATCGACGCCAGTTCGAGTTTTGGCAATACCACTACCTTGCAAAGCCGTCGCGTCAAAACCTTCGACCCAAGGCTCGTGATTGAACTCGACAAATGGCGCCTGACACTCGGCACTGACATTGAGCGCGTCGAATACGATTTCACCATTGACTTCGGTTTCGGACCCAGCGGCAGCGCACACGAAAATCGAAAAAGCGCTCAATACCTGCAGGTGTTATACCGCTTAACCGACGCACTCAGTCTGCAGGGTGGATTGCGCCACGCGCGTCTGAAAACCGAAGTCAGTCCTTTCGATATCGAATACCGGCAACAAGCTACGGCGCATCAGGCCGGCCTGGTCTGGCAGGATGCTCACTGGCGTCTATATTTGAACCGGGATGAGACCTTCCGTTTCCCCCTGGCCGACGAAACCGTCGACTTTTTCGGCAATGTCGCGCGCCTGGATTTGCAACGCGGCGTCGCCTGGGAACTCGGTATCGAGCGTCGCGGGTTGCACCTGGACAGCGCCCTGAGCCTTTTTCAACAGGACAATCGCGATGAAATCGGTTTTGACCCCGCGCTGGGTTTTTTCGGGGCCAATACCAATTTTGATGACACTCGGCGCCGCGGTGCCACACTCTCGCTAAACTGGCCAGGCGCCGGGCGCTGGTCCGGCGGCCTGATCTACACCTACCTGGACGCAGAATTTGTCGACGGCGCCTACGACAATAACCGTATCCCAGGGGTCGCGCGGGAGCTGGCTAAAGGGCATATCAGCATATCGGTTTCACCGCATAGTCGCATCACCGGCGAGATGCTATACACCGGGCCACAGGCACTCGATCTGGCGAATAATGGCGGCGACCTGGGCGGTTACACTATCGCCAACCTGGTTGGCACATACACATGGGGCGATTGGCAACTCACCGCGCGACTGAATAACATCACCGCAAAAGAGTACGTAGAGTTCGCCACTTTCTTTGGCACCCGCGCCCTGTACCCCTCACCCGAGCGCAATCTGATGGTAAGCTTGACCTATCGACTGGAGTAAACGGTTAACCGACATGACTAACCCGGCAAAAACAAACTACGGAATGTGGGTATTAATAGCGGCGATAGCGGCAGTAGCGCTGACGCGGTTGATCCCGCATCCGCCCAACTTCGCTCCCGTGGTGGCTGTAGCCCTGTTTGGCGGCGCCGCACTTCGGGATCGAAAACTGGCTTTCATGGTGCCCATGGCAGCCATGTTACTCGCCGACCTGATCATCGGCTTTCACCAGACCATGCTGTTTACCTATACCGGCATGGCGGCCGTCGTACTCATCGGCATGGTTTTGGGACACAACCGCCGGCCCTGGAAGCTGGCGGTCGCCGGCGTAACGGGATCCCTTGTCTTTTTCCTGATCAGCAACTTTGGCATGTGGCTCATCAGCGGTTTTTATCCCGCTACGCCTTCGGGGTTGGCGGCCTGTCTCGGCGCCGCCCTGCCGTTTTTCCACAACACGCTGTCGGCGACACTTGTTTACGGCGCGCTACTGTTTTTTCTCGAATCCAGATTAAAGCGTTCAGGATACAACTGCGAGGCACCGGAGCGGGCGGCCTCACGCTAAGCCTGATCCATCATTCAACGACCGCATTAAACCGACAGGCCCTTAATTCGGAGGCCAATCCGGAGCGGCTCTGGGCAGTTTTGGAGCCGCCTCAGGACGGTATCGAGGCAGTTTCGGAGCAATGGCCCCGAAGCTGCCTGCTAATCCGTTCGCCGATAACGCGACAGGATATAAGCCTTATAAATCGTAACCGCGCTCGTCGTGCTGCGACAGGTCGAGCCCCATAGTCTCCTGCTCGTCATCGACGCGCAAGCCCAGAGTGGCGCCCACGACTTTCAGCAAAATAAAGCTCATCACAGCCGTGTAGACAAGAGTTGCGATTACGCCTATCGCCTGCACCTGGAGCTGCTGGCCTATGGTCACCCCTTCGGCAAGGCCCTGTCCGCTAAACAGGCCAAGTTCACTCGAAGCAAAAACACCGGCCAGTAAAGTGCCGAGAATACCGCCGACGCCGTGCACGGGAAACACATCGAGGGAGTCGTCGATTTTGAATTTCTGCTTGATCGCTTGCGTTGCAAAATAACAGATAACACCGGCGCTAAAGCCAATGACCAGAGCACCACCGGGGCCGACAAAACCCGAAGCCGGCGTAATCGTGCCCAACCCGGCGACCATGCCGGTGACAATACCCAGCACCGAGGGCTTACCGTGGCGAATCCATTCCATCATCATCCAGGCCAGGGAGCCCGTGGCAGCGGAAATATGGGTGACCAGCATCGCCATCCCAGCATCGCCGTTAGCAGCCAGCGCAGAACCCGCGTTAAAACCGAACCAGCCAACCCAAAGCATGCCGGCACCGGCAACAGATAGGGTCAGGTTGTGCGGCGGCAGTGCCTGGGTGCCAAAACCGTTGCGATTTCCCATTACCAGCGCCGCCACCAGCGCGCCGACGCCGGCGGTGACGTGAACAACCGTGCCGCCGGCAAAATCCAGCAGGCCCATTTCACCCAGCCAGCCACCGCCCCACACCCAGTGGGTAACCGGCACATAGACCAGCAGCAACCAGACCATGCTGAATAAAAGCATGGCGGAAAACTTCATGCGCTCGGCAAACGCCCCGACGATCAATGCCGGCGTGATAATGGCAAAGGTCATCTGAAACATAGCAAAAACGCTTTCTGGAATGTCGCCACTAAGGGACTCTTCGCTCAGGGCGGCAAACATGAACTGTTCGCTGCCGCCGATAAACGCATTAAAGCCGCCACCATCAGTGAAGGCGAGACTGTATCCCACAGCCATCCAGAGCAGCGACGCACCGCAGGTGATGGCAAAACACTGCATAACAACCGACAGCACGTTTTTTGAACGTACCAGCCCAGCGTAAAACAGCGAAAGGCCCGGGATGGTCATGAACAGCACCAGCGCGGTCGAGGTCAATATCCATGCCGTATTAGCACTATTCAGCTCATCGGCATGGGCATTGATCGAAGCCGCCACAGCTGCGAAAAACACAAGAAAAACGGTCAGCTTGCGCTGCCCGCACTTTAGAAAGGCCATATTTTCCCCCTGATCAAGATTACAGCGCACTCTCAATTATCATTCTTTGCACGCTGTCGGCCTAATGATACACAAATCCCACCGCTGGTTGTGCCGACTCAATACCGTCGCAAATAATTGGGATAGTCTCTGGCGATGATCACGGTATACTTGATTTAGGCTCGCGCACTGCTGAGGAAAACTGACAATATGAGCAATGAACAACTGCTGGCGCATATCGAAGAAGCACGCAAACAATTGGAAACAGCCGCAAATCTGGGTCCCGAGGATCACGACATCGTTGGTTCGGTCCTGACCGATATCATTAGCCACGTTACAGAGGGTGAACCGGATGCTGACGAGCCCGAACATTTGAGTGAACGCCTGATGCAGGCGGTTACCCGGCTCGAATCCGACCACCCGCGTTTCGCCGCCACTCTTCGAAGAATCACCCGGATGCTCTCCGACCTGGGCATCTAAACGAGAACCGTACTCACACTTTGAGCACGAGTAGATGCGTGACGCCAGTACTTTGACTAACTGGAAACCAGCCGCAACCACAGAGCCGGCCCGGAAGAACCCGGCAGTGCACGGGGGCACCGCGCGGGAACGTCGGTGGCAGAAACAAAAAGGCAACCGTTTACTGCTGGTCATGGCCGCACTGGCGGCAAGCACTGTTTGCGTGCTCGCGCCGAGCCTCGCGGAAAGCCGCGAGCCGGAGACCTCGCAGTCCGAACGAGCGCCCAAGGTCTCGGAAAGTTATTCCTATGACACTCGAACAATCAGTGGCGAGGAAAACTATCCACGACCGTGGCGGCAGCAACTGCCGGATTTGGACAAAGTTGATGCTGAGTCACGGCCAGCAACCCCCACTGAGCCGATAAAACTAGACCGCAGCGGGCCGCCGCCGGAACCAGAGGTAGCCTTCGAAGATTGGCGCGAGTCCAAAGCACAAACGGCCATAAAACCCCCGCCGCCACCGCCTCGACCCGTACAGTCGGCACCGGCAAACGCATCCGGAGTAACGGCAGACCATCACGCCTATACCGTACAGTTAGGCGTGTTCAGTAGTCTGGATAATGCTCGAAAATTTGTCGAACAAAACGGTCTTTCCTATCCTGATACAAGCGTTGATGCCCAGAAAAAATACGATACCGTGTGGTACGTGGTCACTTTTGGCCGTTTCCCCGACCGACATAGCGCCGAAAAACGTTGGCAGGAAGTAGAGCCGGAATCACGTAAACTCAACGTATTGATTCGACTAATCCGCCGGTAGGTAACGCGCGCCAAACCCTCTACCAGGGAATTACCAGCCACGCGCCCCGATATACCAGGTTGCCCAGCAGCCAAATCCGAGAAAGCCAACACCAAACGCCAGCGCGCGATAGCGAAATTTACGACTCAAGCTAGCCTGTTCATGACTACTGATAATAAACGGCAGGCTGCCGTCGTCGCCTTTTCTGATGCGGTGACGGCGCGGCGTCGCCGATAACTCCCGCTGTTTTTTTAGGGCTTCCCGCCGGGCCGCCTTGCGCACATCCCGCCACTCGGCTGCGTTGAATTCGCCGTCGCCGTCGCTATCGTGCTTCTCCAGCAGACCGGTAAAATCTCGCTTCCAGGCACGCAAAACATCGCCGGCAATCCTGTCGGCCGAAAGCAACCGCTTGCCGTCCTCGGCAGACTCAAAATGCCCGAGAATATACAGGGGATCGTCTTCCTGAATCGTATACTCGGTATACCGATAGGTTGAACCCATTCCGACGGTAGCCACATTAAGCCAGGCCAGACCGGGGTGCGGCCCCGGGAGTTTGTTTGGTCGTCGATGACGCCCACGCCACTGGCGCTTGTGAAGCGTGGTGAGACTGGCGCCTTTAGGCAAGACAAGGCATTGTCCGGTTTCGTCTTCGATCAAAAAAGCCTGGTCGCTGACGCCGGATTCAATGGTCACCCACCCGCTAGAGCGCCCCACTCGCTGATATTTTTCTATCTTGTAGCGCCACCAAAGACAGCTTGTCGCCGACAGCGGAGACAAAACCTGCTCGCCCGAGCGCCTGGCCAGGCCAATCAGTTCAGTGTAGCCCTGACTGGCGGAACGGATTCGAGATGTCGGCATGTCTTCGATCAGCCGAGCTTTCTTAAAACTGCCCCGCGCGGAAAATAAACTACAGATCGCCGCGCCAGCGAGGCCGAGCGCAACCAACAGGAACTGGAAAAATGGCAACGCAACAATACACGGCGCGCAAAACAAACTATCGAGCATGGTTCATGGCGTTCAGGTAACGCACGTCAAAGCCCTCGCCAGATTTGGCGACAGCCGGGAATCCAAACGCTATTGATTAAACAGCGCCGCCACGTTGACGTCAGCAGTTTCTGTTTCCGAAAACTTGAGAAGTTTCTTGGCTTCGAAATTAAAAAAGCGGGCAATAAAAATATCGGGAAACTGTTCAATACGGGTGTTGTTGATGTTCACTGCATCGTTGTACAACTCGCGCCGATCGGCAATCCCGTTTTCGAGATCGGTGATTCTTCCCTGTAAGTGCGCGAAAGATTCATCGGCTTTTAATTCCGGATAATCTTCCGCCAAGGCGAACAGGCGACCCAGTCCCGAGCGCAATTGTGTTTCCGCAACGCCGAGGGCGTCGATATCCTCGTCTTCACGCGCTGCGGCAACGGAGGCCCGTGCGGAAATCACGCGATCCAGGGTTTCCTGCTCGTACTGCATGTATTGCTTGCAGGTCTCCACCAGTTTGGGCAGCTCGTCGTGACGCTGCTTGAGCAAAACATCGATATTGGACCAGGCCTTGGCAACGCGGTGTTTTATAGCCACCAGGTTGTTGTAGAGCATCACCAGGTAACCCGTGATCAGCACAGCGATGCCCAGAACGATAAAACTTGTTGTTTTCAACGGTTATTCTCCGGCAAACCAACCGACGCCCAGCTTAGAACCTTTAGCGGACGGCAACAATAAACCAGCGCACAGTTAACGTATCGGGATTTACACGGATTTCTTTAAATCAAAAAAAGCCGGCCGCTCTTGCAAACGGCCGACATCGTTTGCACGTTACTTGAAACGTGCCTTACAAGGGGTGGGTAAGACTGTGGAAGAAAGCGAGCAGGAAATTGATAGGCAGCGCGCACTCTGCGCCGCCATCGGACCCTAGTGGCGCCGATCCAGGCGCCGATCAACACGCTGACCTTTACGATCAAGCCTGCGGTCAATGCGCTGGCCTTTGCGGTCCAGGTGACGGTCAATACGATCACCCTTTCGATCCAGACGACGCTCAACTCGATCCCCTTTGCGATCGAGTCGCGCCGCCAGGCGATCTTTTCCCTGGGCTTCGGCCCGATCGGCGGCCCGGTCAAGCCGATCGTTTATACGCTCACCGCGGTGGTCCAGTTTTTCGTTGATGCGATCACCCCGATGATCGAGTCGGTCTTCGATGCGATCGCCCCGATGATCCAGACGCGCCTCAATACGATCTCCCGCATCGGCAAAGACGGGCTGGGCCAAAGCAGCGGCGATTACCGCGGGGAATAAAACCTGTTTCATGATTAACGCTCCATCTTTTTCTCAGAGTTGCGGAGCTTTATAACGCGCTTGCCTGTCACAGGTTGACATAAGGACAACTTGTTTTGTGATGGCGTTGGCAAACCACATTCAGCCAAGAGGCCTGACCCATGCTGCGGCGCGCGTTGTTAATGCTTGAGCGGCTTGTATTTCACCCGCCTGGGCTGAGCGTTGGCACCCTTGCGTGCAACGAAATCCTCGTGATAATCGCTGAAATTACCTTCGAAAAAGACCACCTCACTGTCGCCTTCAAAGGCGATGATGTGGGTGGCGATGCGATCGAGAAACCAGCGATCATGGGAAATCACCAATACGCAACCCGGAAAGGCGAGAATCGCCTCCTCAAGTGCGCGCAGCGTCTCGACATCGAGATCGTTCGAGGGCTCGTCGAGAAGTAATACATTGGCGCCCTGCTTGAGCGTATTCGCCAGATGCAGGCGGCCACGTTCACCCCCGGAAAGATCACCGACACGCTTTTGCTGGTCGGTACCCTTGAAGTTGAAACGCCCGACATAGGACCGGGAATTCACCTCGTAATCGCCGATACGCAGGATATCCTGGCCGCCGGAAACTGCCTCCCACACGGATTTATTGTCTTCCAGGTTTTCCCGGCTCTGCTCGACAAAGGCCAGTTGCACCGTATCGCCCAGGCTGACACTACCCTGGTCGGGCTGTTCGGTACCGGCAATCATGCGAAACAGGGTCGACTTACCGGCGCCATTGCCGCCGACAATGCCAACAATGGCGCCCTTGGGAATGCTCAGGCTCAGGTCATCTATCAGCAGGTGGTCGCCAAAACCCTTGCTGACATGCTCCAGCTCGATCACTTTATCGCCCAGGCGCGGCCCAGGCGGAATATAGATTTCGTTGGTTTCGTTGCGCGTTTGAAACTCCCGGCTGTTCATTTCCTCGAACCGCTGTAAACGCGCCTTGTTTTTTGCCTGACGGGCTTTCGGATTTTTCCGTACCCATTCGAGTTCCTGCTTGATGGCTTTCTGGTGCGCCGCTTCCGTGCGCTTCTCTTGCTCCAGGCGCGCTTCCTTCGCCTCCAGCCAGGTGGTGTAGTTACCTTCGTAGGGAATACCATGCCCCCGGTCGAGTTCGAGAATCCAACCGGCGACGTTATCCAGAAAGTAACGGTCGTGGGTGACTGCCACCACGGTGCCTTCGAACTCGTGCAGAAACTGCTCGAGCCAGAATACGGATTCGGCATCGAGATGGTTGGTGGGTTCGTCCAGCAGAATCATGTCCGGGCGCGACAACAACAGCCGGCACAACGCAACGCGGCGCTTTTCTCCCCCGGAAAGATTCTCGATGGCCGCATCCCAGGGTGGCAACCTCAGGGCATCCGCCGCCACATCCAGTTTGTGATCCAGATTGTGCGCGTCCCAGACCTGGATAATGTTCTCCAGCTCGCCCTGGCGCTTAGCCAAAGCGTCGAAATCGGCCTCCGGTTCTGCATAGGCGGCGTAAACTGCGTCCAGCTCCTTGAGTGCATCGACCGCTTCGCGCACACCGTCCTCGACGTTGCCGCGCACATCTTTGTCGGGGTCGAGCTGCGGCTCCTGGGGCAGAAACCCGACCTTGATTCCCGGCAAGGGTCGCGCCTCGCCGACGATGTCGGTATCGATGCCGGCCATGATTTTCAGCAGCGTCGATTTACCGGCTCCGTTCAGTCCCAGCACACCGATTTTTGCGCCTGGAAAAAAGGACAGGGATATATCTTTCAGGATTTCACGCTTGGGCGGGACAATCTTGCCCACCCGATTCATGGTGTAGACGTACTGCGCCATTTTAGTCACCGGCTCCGCTCAATTGCACAGGCGCGATTGTAGCGAAAACCCAGCGCCGGGAGCAGATCGATAACACGGTTAAAATGCTCGAATCCGCGCCATGGCTATGACCAACCCGGTGTTCAGGCCAGTGGCCAGATCAACAGAATCACCGACAGGGAAACCACCCCGATCACAATATTCATCGGCGCACCAACCCTGAGGAAGTCCCGAGCACGATAGCCCCCGGGTGCAAACACCATCAGGTTGGTCTGGTAGCCAATGGGTGTGGCGAAACTGGCAGAGGCCGCCATCATCACAGCAAACACAAAGGGCTCGGCGGGTAACCCCGCCTTTCGGCTGATTTCAAGCACAATAGGCAGCATCAAAATGGCTGCGGCATTGTTATTGATCAACTCGGTCAGCAGCGACACCGTGGCGTAGGCCAGCACCAGGGCCAGCCAGGCTTTACCCATGCTGGCGAGTAATACACCGTTGGCAATCTCGCCGGCGACACCGGTTTTAGCCAGCGCTGCGCCCAGCGCGAAAGACGCACCTATGGTAATCAACACGTTAAAATCCAGACTCTTGTGAGCCTGGTTCAGAGAACAGCATCCGGTCGCCAGCATGGCACCTGCACCGAGCAGCGCGGCGTTGAGCATGCTGAGCATCTCAGTCGTCGCGGCGACGACTACGGCCAGCAGAATACCCCAGGCCAGATAGGCTCGATCGTGGCGCGGTTGCTCCTGCTCGAGATCATTGATAATCAGAAAATCCTTGTTGTAGCGCTGGCGCGTGACAAACGCCGGACGCGCCTCCAGTAACAGGGTATCCCCCGCCCGCAACCGTATAGTGCCCTGATTACCCGACACGCGCTCCCCGCCGCGCGCCACGGCAAGAATCACCGCCCCGTAACGATCGCGAAACCTGGAGTCGCGAATAGTCTTGCCAACACAATCGGAATGGGGCGAGAGCGCGGCCTCGATCAGACGGCGCTCCTCACGCTCCTGACTCAATGCCGGCCGTTCTTCTCCGCTGACAGGGACGATGCCGCGAATGCGCAGCAAATCGGAGATCGCTTCGGTGTTACCGGCAAACACCAGGCGGTCGCCGCCATGCAGGTGTTCTTCCGAGGGCACCGCGGTAATCACCGCGTCCTCGCGGATGATTTCCACCAGATATATCTTTACCAGCTGGCGCAGGCCGGCTTCCTCGACGGTTTTCCCTACCAGCGGCCCGTCGTGGGCCACCGCCACTTCCAGAGTGAACTCGCGAACATCGCCGAAGGGCTGGTCGCCCCTGCGATCGGGCAGCCACCGGGGGAACAACCAGAGAACGAATCCGAGCCCAACCAGCGAGGCGGGAAGGCCTATCATGCCGATAGCGAACAGCGAAAAGCCGGGGCGTCCAGTAATTTCCTGATAAAGGCTATTCACCACGAGATTGGTGCTGGTGCCGATGAGTGTCAGTGTGCCGCCCATAATGGCCGCGTAACTGAGCGGAATCATCAACTTGGAGGAAGCAAAACCCAATTTTCGCGCCCAGGCTGAAACTGCAGGAATCAGCGTCGCCACTACCGGCGTGTTATTGAGAAATCCGCTGAGCAAAACCACCGGCAGGCAAAGCCGCAATTGAGCGCCGCGAATCGTTTTCGGCTGCCCCAGCCAGCGATTCACCAGCATATCTATGCCGCCGGTGGAGTAGATGCCGGTAGCAACAATAAACATCGCCGCCACCGTAGCCAGGCCACTGTTACTGAAACCCGCCAGCGCCTCCGACGCGGTCAGCACACCACTGGCACTTAGCAACGCCAGCGCGCCCATCATTGCCAGGTGCGGGCTGACACGAGTGAAAACCAGGGTCAGCAATGTTGCAAAGGTCAGCAGAATTGCGAAGTAGGCCTGCCACTCCATCAGACACGACCCTTTTGAGCGATCAACCGGAAATCAAACATAACAAGGCCGCGCAATTTGCACGGCCAGTTCCCCTCCCGTCATACCTTTAGCATCTAAAACGTTTCAAACGGGTAGAGTTTAGCTTGTCGACGGGGATATTGTTAATGGCCGGCACGCACCCTTGCAGAGAATATTTGGCTATATGGAAACAACCGCTGTTGCCGGTATCGAGTCGCCGCCAAAGTAGTAACTGTAGTAACTTAAGACCCGATAGCGATTATTGTTTTATTACGCTGGTTTGGCGTTGCGTGCTGACGCGCGAGCCGTATCGCGGCAGCGATCACTCGAAACGTCCGACAGCTCTCTCATCGAGATATTTCACCGGGGCTTCTCATCGGTATTTCTGACTGCTTCTACCCGCCGGCAGGTAGAGCGATTCAGTGTTAGTCGGTACTGATAAAAACGAAAATTAGACTTTCACTCTCAGTTTCAATTACCCGCCACCAGAAGCTGCTCTGGAAGCTCAGCTGCCAATGGCTTCCCACTTCTCCCAGACCTTCATGGGGCCTGTCTGGGGGCCAGTGATATTACCGAAGTTTGGACTTTTACGGTTGTTGCACCATCCCAGGCTTTTAACGGCGACATGCTTGCCATCGCGAGAAATCCGTCGTTTTGCACCCCAGAACTGACAGGTGGCACAAATATTTTCGCTTTCACTGGCGATCAATAAGACGCCTTTTTGAGCGCCTTTCTGCGCAGTCGCAGTCATCGCAACACCGCCAAGAGCCGCGCCAGCAAGCACCGCTGTAGTGGTAATAAACTTGCGTCGGCCTGTTTGCGCAACAGATGGGTTGAGCTTGGTTTTACCGGCCATTCCTGCCTCCTCGCGAAAAATAGCTTTTTGCTGTTTCTCAAAGGCATGGTATCAGTCAGGCCGTGTCAGGTATTGATGGGAATCAAAACTAATGAACGATATCGATATGCCCGCCGTCGATACGGATATTCTGACCATTGATAAAAGCCGCCCTGTCGCTGGCAATAAAACACACCAGGTCGGCGACTTCCTCCCGGGTGGCAATGCGCCCACAGGGATTGGGAAAACGCCTGGCCACGATACGCCGCTCGATACTCTCCCAGTCGTCTTCCCAACCTTCCTTTCTGGCCTTGGCGCGAAACGCCGCCTCGACCTCGGGGGTGCGAATATAGCCCGGTGAAATGGTATTGACCGTAATGCCGGTGCCGGCCAGCTCCTTGGCGAGGCCCACCGCGATGTTGGCGAGCGCGCCCTTGGCCGCGTAATAGGCCGGGCGCAGGTGGTTGGGCTGGGTGGAGCCTATCGTGCCGAGTTGGATGATACGCCCACCGCCGAGAGCCTCCATCTGCGGAGTGAGCAGTCGAATCATTCGTGCCGCCGACAGCACGTTTTTTTGATACATGTCGAGCCAGTCTTCGGTATCGGCATCGAACCAGCGTTTTTCTTCGGCGGTGCCGTAATTGTTGATCAGGATATCCACTCGACCTGCGGCGGCGAGGGCTTGCTCGGCGACCTGAGCGCAGCCTGCTTCGCTACACAAATCCCCCCAAACTGCGTATTTGACGGCAGAGTTATCGACAACATGGGCAGCGCTATCTGTCTCGAAACCGTGCGCAATGACAACCGCTCCTTCTGAAGCCAGGCCTTTGGCGATGACCTCCCCCGTCCCTCGATAACTTCCGGTGACCAGCGCAACCTTGTCCTTTAGTCCTAGATCCACTTACCTACCTCTTTTGATCAGGCTCGATTAACCAGGGCCGGATCAATGATCCTGGTATCAGGAAAACATCCATGTGGTCGGGTTACTACAGGCTTCCTTTTTGTCCAGGGCCTGCAAACCTTTGACACAGCGAATAACAAACCACACCAAAGCAAAGATGAGCACGAACCAGCCGATCAGGATGGGCGTCAGTACAAGGCCGATAAAGCCGTACAGCATGCCGATCCAGAACGTCCTGATCTGAAACTGGTAGTGACTCTGCAACCACGTCGGTGCTTCGTCCCGATTGATGTAGGCCATAATGAGACCGATGATGCTGGTCAGGCCAAATATCACACTAACCAGATAAAGAATGTACACAAGCTTGGCGGAACCGGCATCTTCGGCATTAATGGGTATTTCCGTCATCAATTTGCTCCTGTTGCCGGCCGAACAGACACAACCAAAGTTATTTTGTTCTAGCGCCGAAAAGTGCCACAATTCGTCCCCCATGGCAATTCGTGTACCTGCTGACGCGCACTTGGGCGCCCGCACTTCACAGCGTACCCGCGTTTCGCCCCGGGGCCACAGCCTTCAGCGCCAACTCTAGTGTAGCGCTAGATCTAGATAATGTAGCGCCAGATAACAGTTACAACTTGTATAAATAGCAGATAGACAGTCGACGAGGTAAGCCATGTCCTTTCCAGAAACCGTGCCGCTTTATATCGATGGCGAATGGGTACAAAGCACCAGCACCACGCTGAGCCCGGTGGTGAACCCCGCAACCCAGGAGGTGCTGTCCCAGGTGCCCGCCGCCACCGATGAGGAAATGGAGCGCGCCATCGCCTCGGCCAAGGCCACCTTTCAGACCTGGAAGGAAGTGCCCACCCCTCAGCGGGCGCGCATCATGCTGCGCTACCAGCATCTGCTAAAAGAACACCACGACGAGCTGGCCGAGATTATCAGTCAGGAGCTCGGTAAAACCTTTGAAGATGCCAAGGGCGATGTCTGGCGCGGCATTGAGGTGGTCGAGCACGCGGCCAATATCCCCAGCCTGATGATGGGCGAGACCGTCGAGAACGTCGCCGGCGGCATCGACACCTATTCCTTTATTCAGCCCATCGGCGTGTGCATGGGTATTACGCCTTTTAACTTCCCGGCGATGATTCCGCTGTGGATGTTCCCGCTGGCCATCGCCTGCGGCAACACCTTTATCCTCAAACCCTCCGAGCGCGACCCGCTGACCCCGACCCGGCTGGTGGAATTGTTTGAAGAGGCCGGCGCGCCGAAGGGCGTACTGCAGGTGATTCATGGCGGCGCCCACCAGGTGGATTACCTGCTGGAGCACCCGGATATCTGCGCCGGTTCTTTCGTTGGCTCGGTGCCCGTGGGCAAGCATATCTACCGCAAAGGCACCGAAAACCTCAAGCGCATGCAGTGCATGACCGGCGCCAACAACCACATGGTGGTGATGCCCGATGCCAACAAGAGCCAGGTCATTAACAACATCATCGGCTCCGCCTTTGGCGCGGCGGGGCAGCGCTGCATGGCCATTCCCAATGTGATTCTGGTGGGCGAAGCCGCCCAATGGGCGCCGGAAATTGCCGAGGCCGCCAAAGCCATTCGCCCCGGCGTCTGGTCCGACAAGGGCGCGGCCTACGGCCCGCAAACCAATTCCGCAGCCAAGGAAAAAATTATCGGCCTGATTGCTGGCGCCAAAGAAGAAGGCGCCACCTGCCTGCTCGATGGCAGCGACTGCGTGGTGGAGGGCTACCCGGACGGCAACTGGATCGGCCCCACCATCTTCACCGATGTCACCCGCGACATGAGTATCTACAAGGAGGAAGTCTTCGGCCCGGTGCTGTGCCTGCTGACCATGGATACGTTGGATGACGCGATTGCCGCGATTAACGAAGACTTCCGCGGCAATGGCACCTCTATCTTTACCGCCTCAGGCGGTGCGGCGCGCAAATACCAGCACGAAATTCTGGTGGGCCAGGTAGGCATCAACGTGCCTATTCCGGTGCCTCTGCCCTTTTTCTCTTTCACCGGCTGGCGCGGTTCCTTCCATGGCGACCTGCATGCCTACGGCAAGCAGGCGGTGCGTTTTTATACCGAGACCAAAACCATCACCGCCCGCTGGTTTGAGGACGACGTCGCCACCGGGCCCAATATGTCGATTAACCTGAAATAAGCGGGCGCGGCGATGGACTTCAGTCTCAGCGAAGATCAACGCGCCTTTCAGGATGCCGCCCGCGCCTTTGCCGAAGGCGAGATGGCACCCCACGCCGCCCAGTGGGATGAAGAAAAAATCTTTCCCCGCGACACCATTACCGCGGCCGGCGCCATGGGTTTTTGCGGCATGTACAGCCCCGAAGCAGTGGGCGGTATGGGCATGTCGCGGCTCGACGCGACCCTGATTCTCGAAGAACTGGCCGCCGTCTGCCCTTCCACCGCCGCGTTTATTTCCATCCACAACATGGCCACCTGGATGGCCTGTACCTGGGGCACGGAAACCTTACATAAGGACTATTGCGGCAAGCTGGTCACCGGCGAAAAACTGGCCTCCTATTGCCTGACCGAGCCCAATGCCGGCAGTGATGCGGCTTCTATTAGCACCAGGGCCGTCCGCGATGGCGATGACTACCTGATCGACGGCGGCAAGTCCTTTATCAGCGGTGCTGGCAGTACCGACGTATTGGTACTGATGACCCGCACCGGCAGCACGGAATCCGGTGCCGCCGGCATCACCGCCTTTGCCGTACCCGCCAATTTACCCGGCATCAGCTACGGTAAAAACGAAAGCAAAATGGGCTGGAACAGCCAGCCCACCCGCACGATTACTTTTGAGAGCGTGCGCGTCCCGGCGACTTACCGGCTGGGTGAAGAGGGCGAGGGTTTCAAAATCGCCATGAAAGGCCTCGACGGCGGGCGCATCAATATCGCCACCTGCTCGGTAGGCGCGGCCCAGGCCACCCTTAACCACGCCCAGCAGTACGTGCAGGAGCGCAAACAGTTCGGCAAACCGGTGGCCAGTTTTCAGGCTCTGCAGTTCAAACTGGCCGACATGGTCACCGAGCTGGTGGCGGCGCGGCAGATGGTGCGCCTGGCGGCCAGCAAGCTCGATGCCGACGATGCCGACAAAACCACTTATTGCGCGATGGCCAAGCGCCTGGCCACCGACATTGGCTTCCAGGTCTGTAACGAAGCCCTGCAATTGCACGGCGGTTATGGCTACCTGCGGGAATACCCCATCGAGCGCTTTCTGCGCGATAGCCGCGTGCACCAGATTCTTGAAGGCACCAACGAAATCATGCGCGTGATTGTTGCGCGTCGAATCCTTGAGGATGGCGCCACCGATCTCATCCGATAACCGGCCCTAGTCCATACAGATAGATTTAAGGAGCAACCATGAGCGAACTGTTAAAAGTCGAAAAACGCGGCCGCACCGCCATCCTCACCATGAATAATCCACCGGCCAACACCTGGACGCCGGAAAGCCTGGCCTTTCTTGAGCAAACCATCGCCGAACTCAACGCCGATAAAGAAAATTTTTCCCTGATTCTGGCCAGTGAGAGCGAAAAGTTCTTCAGCGCCGGCGCCGAGCTAACCCGCTTTAACCACGACGACACCGGTGTCGCCTTCGACTTTATCAAAGCCTTTGGCACCGCCTTCGAAGCGCTGGCCAACTATGAAGGCGTGTCCTTTGCGGCGATCACCGGCTACGCCATGGGTGGCGGACTGGAGTGTGCGCTGGCCTGCGATATCCGCATCGCCGAGGAGCAGGCCCGCATGGCGCTGCCCGAGTGCACCGTCGGCCTGCTGCCCGGCGGCCTCGGCACCCAACACCTGCCCTGGCTGATCGGCGAGGGCTGGGCCAAGCGCATGATTCTGCTGGGCGAGCACGTCAAGGCCGAAAAGGCCGCCGAGATTGGCCTGATTCAGGAAGTGGTCCCCACCGGCCAGGCGCTGGAAAAAGCCCTGGAGCTGGCCGCCAAGGTCGAGGGCCAGAGCCCAACCTCCGTGCGCATCTGCAAGGCGTTGACCATGTCCTCCCGCGAGCGTCCCCTGAACAGCGGCATGAAGTTCGAGCGCGATGCCTTTATGGATCTGTGGGGCAGTCAGGATCAAAAAGAGGGCGTGGCCGCCTTTGTCGAAAAGCGTAAGCCCGAGTGGAAAAACGGCTAGAGTTAACGAGCAGGAGTCAGACGTGTCAGAACCCGCGGTGCTGTTTAACGAAAAAGTCTGCAACGGCGGCAAAAAAATAGCGATTGCGACACTAAACGCCGAAAAATCACTAAATTCCCTGAGCCTCGAGATGGTTGACCTGATCGCCGCGCAGGCCGATAAGTGGGAGCAGGACGACGACATTATCGCGATACTCATCGATAGCGCCGGCGACCGCGCTTTTGCTGCCGGCGGTGATATTCGCATGCTCTACGAATCCATGGTTGAGAGCGGCGCCAGCTACAACGCCTACGCCACCGATTTTTTCTCCCGCGAGTACCGGCTCGACTACCGCCTGCATAATTTCCCCAAACCGGTGATCACCTGGGGCAACGGTTTCGTCATGGGCGGTGGCATGGGTGTATTTCAAGGCGGGGATTTTCGCATCGTGACCGAAAACACCCGCATCGCCATGCCCGAGATCGGTGTCGGATTGTTTCCGGATGTCGGCGGCACCTGGTTTTTGAATCAGGCGCGGGGCAATACCGGCCTGTTTCTCGGCCTCACCGGCGCGCAGATCAATGCCAGCGACGCTATTTATATCGGTTTGGCTGACGTATTTATTCCCCACGGCGAAAAAAACGCCATGCTCGACGCACTTGCCGCGAAGGACTGGAGCGAAAACGCCGGCGCCAATCGCGAACAAATGGGCGAAATCCTCGCAAACTTGCAAGAACAGTATGTCGACCGCTTACCTGCTGAACAATTAAAGTCCCACGAACAATGGATCGAGGACGTATGTGCAGGAGACAATCTGGAAGCCATATCTGCTGCAATCTGCGCCTACAACGGTGACGACAAATGGCTGAACCGGGCGGTAGCCAGCCACAAAGCAGGATGCCCGGTGTCTATCTATCTCGCCTATGAATTAAACCGGCGGGGAAAAAACCTGGCGTTGGCCGACGTGTTTCGACTGGAACTGATCGCCGCTCTCAATTGTTCAAAATACGGTGTTTTTCAGGAAGGCGTACGCGCGCAAATTATCGAAAAAGACAACGCCCCGAAATTCCGCCCTCCGACATTGGCGGAACTGACCCCCGAAATCCGCGAGCAATATCTCTCGCCGCCCTGGGATGGCGAGCACCCGCTGGCGGATTTATAAATGGCTGCCTAATGGTCTCTGCTCCGCAGCAACCGCCTTGGTCACCCTTAACCAAGAGCGCATTGTGCTGTCTTGTGGCCAGCCTTTTCGTCGTACCTGTGTGGATGGCGGGCTCTAATTATTACGGTTTTCTGGCGCGTATCTGGCAGTTCGTCGGTATCGAATCTATCTTACTTTTCGCGGTTGGCGCTCTGGCAATCGGGACTTGGCATTTTATGCAGGCCGTCTGGCGCATCGGGATGGTAAAAATCAAACGAATACAAACAGGCGCTGCCGGAGTTTTTCTCCTCTTAGCCTGGCTGGACTGGGGCTTGATCTCTACTTTAGTCTATTTAAAGAAGGGTATAGGTCTGGATTAAAGTTAATCCACTGGCGGCGGTAACGACAACAGCAATAAACAAACGGAGAGTGGGTGATGGCAAAGAAAGTCGCATTTTTCGGACTCGGCAATATGGGCGGCCCCATGGCTGCAAATCTGGTCAAGGCCGGCTTCTCGGTTTGCGCCTTTGATCTGGTGCCCGCCTCGGTGGAAAAGGCCGTCGCCGATGGCTGCACCGCCGCCAAAGACGAGGCCGAAGCGGTCAGCGGCGCCGACTTTGTGATCTCCATGCTGCCCAACGGCAAAATCGCCGAAAGCCTGTATATCGATGGTGCGGCGCTGCTCGATAAAGTTGAATCAAAGGCCTTGCTGATCGACTGCTCCACCGTCGCCGCCGCCAGCTCCCGGCGAATTGGCGAAGCCGCGAAACAACGCAAACTGCGCGCTATCGACGCACCGGTCTCCGGCGGTGTTGCCGGGGCCGAGGCCGCCACCCTGGCCTTTATGTGTGGTGGCGAAGCCGACGATGTCGAGGCCGCGAAAGAAGTCCTTACTCACATGGGCGCCAATATCTTCCACGCCGGGCCAGCGGGCGCGGGCCAGGTCGCCAAGGCCTGCAACAATATGCTGCTGGCTATCCACATGATTGGCACCGCCGAAGCCCTGCAACTGGGTGTCGACAACGGCCTCGACCCCAAAGCCCTGTCAGAAATCATGCTGAAAAGCTCCGGCTGCAACTGGTCGCTGGAAAAATACAACCCTTACCCTGGCGTCATGGACGGCGTGCCCGCCAGCCGCGACTACAGCGGCGGCTTTATGGTCAAACTCATGCAAAAAGACCTGGGCCTGGCGATGGAAGCCGCACTGGCCAGCCAATCTGCAACACCCATGGGTGGTCTTGCAGCCGCTTTGTACAACCTCCATGCCGGGCAGGAAGACGGCAATCCCGATCTCGACTTTTCCAGTATTCAGCGGTTTTTTGGGGAACAGTCATAAGCAGCCAGGCCCAGACTCGTCGCGATAATGGCCAGAATCTGATATAAGGATTTCGTTATGTCGAAAACTATATGAGTTTTGGAGATAAAACGGGTAGACCTGACAACCTGCTTGCGGCAGTAGCGCAGGTAAAATTCGGGACAGAACATGGACAAGTTCGACCGCATCCTTTCACTGCACCGTATATTCAATAACCACCGCCGGGGGCTGAGCCTCGCCCAACTCTCCGAGCTGCTGGAGTGCTCCACCAAAACCGTCACCCGCGTTATCGAACGCATGCGCGACGAACTCAACGCGCCGATTGAATACATCCACGCCGAACACGGCTACCGTTACGCCGGCGACGAGCAGGACATGTTCGAGCTGCCCGGCCTTTGGCTGTCTGCCGGAGAGTTGCAATCCATGGTGCTGCTGCTTGGAATGCTCGAAAACCTCGGCAACAGTCTATTGGCCCGGGAACTCAAAGCCGTGGATCAACTCCTGGCAAAAAATCTCAGTGCCCGTGGCCTCAGCGCCGGAGACCTGGCCAAACGTATTAAAGTACTGCCTCTGGCCCATAGCGAAATCGACTCAAACACCTTTCTGCGCGTCGGCGAGGCCCTGCTGGGGCGCCGCCAACTCCGCCTCGATTACAGTGACTACGCCGGTAAGCGATCCGCACGGACCCTCAGCGCTCAAACCCTCGTTTACTACCGGGACAACTGGTACCTCGATGCCTGGTGCCACCACCGCGACGCCTTGCGCATCTTCGCGCTGGCTCGTATCGAAAATGCCGAGTTGCTGTCAGAACCGGCGAAGGAAATAAGCGGCTCCCAACTGGCCGACCATTTCACCGCCGGCTACGGCATCTTCGCCGGAAGCGCTAATAAAAAGGCTCACCTGCGTTTTCTGCCTCCCGTAGCGTTGGAGATCTCCCGTCAACGCTGGCACCCCGAGCAACAGACCCGATGGCAAGGTAAAGATTACTACCTGTCCTTCCCCTACAGCGACGAGCGCGAACTGCTCCGCGACATCCTCCGCCACCTGCCCTATGTCGAAGTGCTTAAGCCCGCCAGCCTGCGCAAAGCCGTGCAACAGCGCTTGCAGGCGTCACTTTTACTGTACAAACCGACATGACAGGTTTTGTCCATGGGTTGAGCTACAGTTGCAGTATCACCGCGTTGGAATTAGCGTGGTTTGGGAGGGAATTGGCGCCACTGCAGGTAAAACAGGCGGGGCTAGATCCTGAACCGGGGGCTGCCAAACTGAATTTGTCTACTCAACAGAATTATCTATTCCCTGCCATTGGGCCGCTTCGAAGTATCAGCGTGTATGAATGGAATACCAGCTTATCGGTACCAAAGGGTTTCTGAAAACATAAGAATTGAGACTATGGAAGACATACCCGCTTCTGCCCTGAAAACTATCATTCATTCAAAAAGGGCCAATATTTATTACCTGGAGCACTGCCGGGTCTTGGTCAATGGTGGCCGGGTGGAGTATGTAACTGACCAGGGTCGGGAATCGCTTTACTGGAATATCCCGATTGCTAACACCACCAGTATTTTGCTGGGTACCGGTACCTCTATCACGCAAGCAGCCATGCGCGAGCTGGCCAAAGCAGGTGTGCTGGTGGGGTTTTGTGGCGGCGGCGGGACACCCCTTTTCAACGCCAATGAAGTGGACATAGAGGTTGCCTGGTTCTCGCCGCAAAGCGAGTATCGTCCAACCGAATACCTGCAAGGCTGGGTGGGGTTCTGGTTCGATGAAGAAGCCCGCCTCAGCGCCGCGAAAACACTCCAGCAAAGCCGTATTCAGCGCATTGCTGCCCATTGGCTCAATAACCGCTCTCTGCAAGATGCAGGTTTTGTGGCCAATCCGTCTGAATTACAACCAGCGTTGGAGAATTCGCTCGCAAAGCTTAAAACGGCGACTAATACGCAGGATCTCCTCACGGAGGAGGCCCGGTTGACCAAAGCCCTGTTCCGAATTGCCGTACATACGGTTGGGTACGGTGACTTCACCCGCGCCAAACGGGGTACAGGTACAGATCCGGCGAACCGGTTTCTTGATCATGGCAATTATCTTGCCTACGGCCTCGGAGCGACAGCCACCTGGGTATTGGGGTTGCCTCACGGCCTGTCCGTGCTGCATGGCAAAACCCGGCGCGGCGGTCTCGTCTTCGATGTGGCCGACCTGGTTAAGGATGCAGTGATATTGCCCCAGGCTTTCGTTTCTGCAATGGCCGGACATGAGGAACAGGAATTCCGCAGAGCCTGTATCGAGGCCCTGACCCAAACCGAGTCACTTGATTTCATGATCGATAAGCTTAAGGAAATTGCCATCACTACCATGAGTGAACCAGGGTGAACATCTTACTGGTATCGCAGTGCAGCGGCCGGGCATTACCAGAGAGCAGGCGCATACTCGATCAGTTTGCGGAACGACGCGGCGAGCGCACATGGCAGACGCCGATGACGATGCAGGGGCTGGATACCTTGCGCAAGTTGCTACGCAAGAGTGCTCGCCGTAACACTGCCGTGGCCTGTCACTGGATTCGTGGCCGCAATCACAGCGAGCTGGTCTGGATCGTTGGTAACGCCCAGCGATTCAACAGTGAAGGCGCGGTCCCAACCAATACCACCAGCAGGGATGTGTTGCGGATCACCGACGAAAATGACTGGCACACCGCCAATATCATCCAGTTGTTAGCCTGTCTGGCGGGATTGTTTCATGACCTCGGTAAAGCCTGGACCAGATTTCAGCAGAAATTGACCGATAAAGACCATCAGAAAAATTCTAAGGAAAAGAGACACAAGAAAGACCTGCTTCGTCACGAATGGGTATCACTACGGTTATTTCTGGCCTTTGTTGGCGGTGATGATGATGAGGGCTGGCTAAACCGCCTGGTTAATCTCAAAGCGGAAAAAGTGCCGGCCTGGCTTGCGGAGATGCAATCGGACGGTAGCAAGGCCTTCGCTTCCTCCGCCCCTCTAAAAAATCTCCCGCCACTGGCTCAAACAGTGGGCTGGTTGCTGGTCAGCCACCACTTTCTGCCCCAGTGCCCCCGCGATGATGCAAGCCGGTTTCTTCAGCCGGAAGCGTTGGAAAAAATACTCAGACACATTAGTCCGACCTGGAACAGGGCCAAGGCAGAATTTGATCGGGACAAAGAGCGTGATTTATTGACCAAGCCGCGAGAATTCAGCAAGGGAACGCCTTTTGCGAGCACTCACTGGTGTCGGCGTGTCAGCGCGGTTGCGGACGAAATGCTAGGCAGTTTTCCCACCCTTAAAGAGGAGCATTGGCTCGACAACCCCTATGTAATCCATCTGAGTCGTCTCTGTCTGATGCTCTCAGACCACTATTATTCCTCGCTGAAAAAATTTGGCGCCACATCGGCCGATCCAGACTTTGCGCTCTGGGCAAATACCCGGGACAAGGAATTGAATCAGCGGTTGGACGACCATCTCCTGGGTGTCGGTAAAGGTGCGCGGCGCATCGCCCGGAGCCTGCCTGAACTAGCCAGACAATTACCGCGCATTGCCGGTCACCGGGGGTTTTCCAAACGCACCAAAGACCCCCGGTTCCGATGGCAGGATAAAGCCTATGATCTCGCCGCGTCAGTGCGTCAGGCGGCAGCGGACAACGGTTTCTTCGGCGTCAATATGGCCTCCACCGGCTGTGGAAAAACACTGGCCAACGCACGAATCATGTATGGCCTGGCCAATCCGCAAACAGGTGCCCGCTTTAGCGTGGCGCTGGGGCTCAGGGTTTTGACACTGCAAACCGGAGAGGCCTACCGCCAGCGGCTGGGACTGGGCAGTGACGCGCTTGCGGTTCGGGTGGGTGGTGCAGGTGTCAAGGACCTGTTCGAGTACGCAAAAGTTGCCAGCAATGATGCAGATACCGAAGACCGAGGCGAGAACCTTGCAATCGGTGGTAGCGAATCCGCCGAAGAGCTGTTTGACGACACCACTTACATTCACTACGAAGGTTCCCTGACCGAGGGGTATCTGCTTGGCTGGTTACAGAATAATCCCGCTTTGCACAAACTCGTCAGCGCACCGGTACTGGTTACCACCATCGATCATCTGATCCCCGCGACCGAAGGCACCAGCGGCGGGCGTCAGCTTGCCCCTCTGTTGCGACTCCTAAGCTCCGATCTGATTCTCGACGAGCCAGATGATTTCGACATGGCGGACCTGCCCGCACTCAGCCGCCTGGTGAACTGGGTCGGCATGTTGGGAGGGAAAATCCTGCTGTCTTCCGCGACCCTGGCACCGGCTATTGTCGAGGGGCTGTTCGAAGCGTACTTGTGCGGGCGGCGTAACTACCTGGCGAATCGTGGCCGACCTGGCCAACCGCTATCCGTAGTCTGCGCCTGGTTCGACGAATTCAACGCCAGCGCGGAAACACACGACACCACTGCGGGGTTTGCACAACATCATTCCGGCTTTGTTCAAAAGCGTGTGAAAAAACTCCAAAACGAGCCCAACCGGCGACAGGTGACCATTGACGAACCGGGCAGCGCCGAAGATTGGTCCGCCAATCTGGTTAAGACGGCTACCCGTCTGCATCAACACAACCACGAAACTGATCCGGCAACAGGCAGGAAAATCAGCATCGGATTAATCCGCATGGCCAATGTCGATCCCCTGATCGACACCGCCGTGCAGATGTTCGGGCACAGCGGCCTGGCAGATACCCGAATTCACCTCTGCTGTTATCACGCCAAGCATCCGTTGTTGATTCGTTCGGCCATAGAGCCGTGGCTCGACCGGATTCTGAACCGAACCGGCGAGGATTACCCGCAACGGTTTTTC
>DJFY01000015.1:0-8178 GCA_002431545.1 Cellvibrionales bacterium UBA5860
GATCGCCAGATCCTCGAGGAGGGGGACAGGGTGGCCGGACCGGCCATGGTCATCGACGCCCACGCCACAACGATCATTGAAGAAGGTTGGCGCTGTGAGGTACTTGCGTCGGGCACACTGCGCCTGCTGCGAGTCGACGTAGCGAGTCATCGTGCCGCCGGGTCTGTAACTGGGGCCGACAGACAAACCGGCGTCGAGCGCGATCCGGTCACGCTTGAGCTCTTTAATTACCGGTTTATGGCCATTGCGGAGCAAATGGGTGCGGTGCTGGCGAACACCGCCCATTCGGTAAATATCAAGGAGCGGCTGGACTTTTCCTGTGCTTTGTTTGACGCGCGTGGCAATCTCATTGCCAATGCACCCCACGTGCCGGTTCACCTGGGTTCTATGGGCGATACGGTGACGACCATCATCGACAACCGGCGACAAAAGATGACCCCGGGAGACGCCTACCTGGTGAACTCTCCCTACGGCGGCGGCACACATCTCCCGGATATGACCGTGGTGTCGCCGGTATTTGCGTCCAGCGATAGCGTACCCGTTTTCTATGTCGCGACTCGGGCTCATCACGCCGATATTGGCGGTATCGCGCCCGGCTCCATACCGGCGGTAAGCTCGCACATCGAGCAGGAAGGCGTGCTTTTTGAGGATTTTCACCTGGTGCGCCAGGGCCACTTCGACGTGGAGGCGCTGCGCTCACATCTCACCGGTGGTGCCTTTCCGGCGCGTAACCCGGACAGCAATATCGCCGATCTTCAAGCCCAGGTCGCGGCTAACGCCCTGGGGCGCGGGGGCCTGGAAAAACTGGTTGAACAACATGGTTTCGCTGTCGTCGACGCCTATGCGACCTATGTTCAGGACAATGCTGCCGAGGCGGTGCAACGCGTAATCGAAACATTGCGGGACGGCCATTTTCGCTATGCCATGGACCATGGCGCCGAGATCGTTGTCTCGACGCGGGTCGATGCCTCACGCAAACGCCTCACTGTAGATTTCAGCGGTACATCCGCGCAGCGTGTGGACAATTTCAATGCCCCGGAATCGGTGGTCAAGGCCGCCGTGCTCTACGTGCTGCGCACGCTCGTTGAAGATGCCATTCCACTCAATGCTGGCTGCTTGCGCCCGGTCGACCTCGTTATTCCGGCCGGTAGCATGCTCAGTCCCCGTTATCCGGCAGCCGTGGTGGCAGGGAACGTGGAAACGTCCCAGTATGTAGCCGATGCGCTCTATGGCGCGCTCGACAGGCTCGCCGGTTCCCAGGGCACTATGAATAACCTGACCTTTGGCAACGAGCGTGTGCAGTACTACGAGACCATCTGCGGTGGCGCCGGGGCCGGCTATGGTTTTGCCGGCGCCAGTGCCGTGCAGGTTCACATGACCAATTCGCGCCTGACTGATCCGGAAATTCTCGAACTCCGCTTTCCGGTCCGGCTCGAAGCTTTTGCCGTTCGTGCCGGCAGCGGCGGGGCGGGGCGGTATTCCGGAGGCGATGGCGTTATCCGCTGCATTCGCTTTCTTGAAACCCTGCGCTGCAGCCTGGTTTGCGGACATCGACGGGTTCCGGTGTTCGGTCTACACGGTGGTGGCGAGGGTATGCCGGGAAGTAATTTGCTGATCCGTGCCAACGGCGACCGAGTTCCCTTGTCCGGTGTTGAGGAATTCGTCGCCGAGCCTGGCGATGTCATTGTGGTGGAGACGCCGGGCGGCGGTGGCTACGGAACGCCCGGGGCTTAGTGGGATGGTGCCGGTAGCTTTTTCATAAACCAGATAAAGCCAAGGCTGACGATAAAAGCGGCGCCCATAAAGTAAAAACAATCGTTGTAAGCCATGACATAACTTTCCCGCCGTGCGATGGCGTCGACTGCCCGTAGCGCCTGTTCCTGGGCGAGAATCGGGTCGGCCCCCAGTTGTGCGAAGTAATCCTGGTAACCTTGCAGGCGTTCGATAGTAAATGGGTTGTATGCCGACAGGGACTCGACAATGTGGTTAGAGTGAAACTGCTGGCGCATCGAAAGGAAAGTTGCGAGCACGGCGATGCCGACGGCGCCGCCCAGGTTGCGCAGCACATTAAACAGCCCGGACGCGGACCCCACCTGCTCCTGCTCGATTTCAGCGGTGGCGATCACATTCAGGGGCACCATGATAAAAGGCATGCCAAGGCCGCGAAGGACGTTCGGCCAGAGTAGATGGTCGCGCGCGTAGTCTGCGGTCATGTGAATATTGAGCAGGCAGCTCAAGCCGAAAATAAAGGCGCCAATGGCGAGCAGGATGCGCAGGTCGACCACCTTCATCAGGCGCAGGACAATCGGCACAACAACAAGTTGAGGCAAACCGACCCACATCATCACCAGGCCGATCTGCATAGCGTTGTATCCGTGTACCTGCGCCAGATACAGCGGCATGACGAAAACCGAACCATAGAGGCCCAGGCCGAGCACGATGCCCACCAGGTTGGAGAGGAAAAAATTGCGTCGTGCCAGCAGGCGCAGATTGATAAAAGGATCGGCCCGCTTGAGTTCAATGGCAATGAAGGTGGCCAGGCAGAACAGAGCCAGTATGGTGCCGCGCAGAATAAACTCGGATTCGAGCCAGTCCTTGCGCTCGCCTTCCTCGAGGATGATGATCATGGCGCCCAGACCGATCGCCATGGCCAGCATGCCCGACCAGTCGCCTTTCTTAAGCAGTGACAGGTTAGCCGCCGACTTTGCCAGACCCCGCCAGAGAATCAGGAACATGATAGACGTGGGTACGATCTGTAGATAGAAGATGGCCTGCCAGCCAAAGGCCTCGGTCAGATAGCCGCCTACAGTGGGTCCAATGGTCGGTGCCTGTGTTGCCGTTAGTGCGAACATGCCCATGCCGATGGGTTGCTTGCTCGGCGGCAACAAGGTGAGGATGATGGCGAAGGACAGGGGGATCAGCGTGCCCCCGGTAAGGCCGGCCAGGGTTCGAAAGACGAGCATGGATTCCAGATTCCAGGCCATGGCACAGAGGATAGTGGCGCCAATAAAAAGCGCTGTATTCCACAGCATGTACCGGCGCAGCCCGAACACCATGGTCAACCATCCGGTGATGGGGATGACGACGACCTCAGCCGTCAGGTAGGCCGTCGATATAAAAGAGCCTTCCTGCAGGGTGGCCGAGAGCGCCCCCTGGATGTCCTTGAGCGAGGCGTTGGTAATATGGATGTTGAGTACGGCGATAAAGGCGCCCAGCACGCCGCCGAATACGGTCAACCAGGTCGCTGGTGAGACCGTGTCGGCATCTGCATTATTGCCTTGAGGCGCTGCGGTTGGAGCGGATTCCCGATCAGCGCCGGTCGCGCTGCCACTCACGGCTCGACGCCCTTCAACTTAAGTTAATCCGGTTCAACTCAGCGCGGTGAGGTGCGAACTCAGGGTTCGCGCAGGGCAACGGTCTGCCCCTCGTGGTCACGGGTATCCACGCGGGCGACAACAGACATGCCGGGGCGCAGTTTTTTTATCACGGGGCTTGCGCGGTCGAGCACTATCTTGACCGGCACGCGCTGGACAATTTTAGTGAAGTTGCCGGTCGCATTGTCCGCCGGAAGCAGGCTGAATTCTGCGCCACTGGCCGGAGAAATACTGTCGACGGTCCCGGCTACCCAGTCATCGGGAAAGGCATCGACCTTGACTCTGGCCACTTGTCCGGGGGTCATATGGGTTAACTGGGTTTCTTTGAAATTGGCGCTGACCCAGACTTCGTCGAGTGATACCAGCGCCATCTTGCGTGCGCCGACATGAATATACTCGCCCGGTTCGACATGCTTGTTGCCAACGACGCCGTCGCGCGGGGCTCGTATGTCGGTAAAGCCCAGATCGATCTCGGCCTGTTGCAGTTTGGCCGTGGCCTCTGCCTGGGCTGCGAGAATCTCATCGGCTTCGGCGGTAAGCACGGCCTGTTGTGCGCGTGCCGCGTCGAGATTAGCTCGAGTGCGTGCTAGCTCGGCTTCTGCCTGCGCCACGTCCGTCATCGCGTGATCATAGCGCTGTTTTTCGGCAAACCCCCTGTTTTTTAACTGTTCTGCGCGGACCAGATCTAATTTTGCCCGCTCCAACTCTGCCTGGGCCGTACGTACCTCCGCGCGATGCGCGGCGATAGTGGCTTTTTGTAATTCCTGGCGCGTTTTCAGACGCGCGTAACTTGCCTGAGCGCTTTCCACTTCAGCCCTGGCTTCGGCTACTTTGGCGCTGAAAGGGGTCTTCATCATGGAGATCAACAGGTCTCCCGCTTTCACCGCCTGATTATTCCTGACATTCACGGTCTCGACGATGCCCGGAACCTTGGCGCTGATAATAGTAATATCGGCCTGCGTATAGGCGTTGTCCGTCGATTCCCAGAAGCGGCCGTCGAACCACCAGTTTTTCAGCCACCAGCCTCCGAAGACAAGTGCCACGACGAGCACTGAAAACAAAATAACCTTTCGCATAACTTAAACTCGTGGTACGGAACTGACTGGATCCTGCCCGTATGTATTGCTGGCAACCTCTGGGATGCCGGGGCTATATATCAACTGACGAACAATAACCTGCAAGCTTGGGCGGAAACCAATACCGCGATATTATTTTTCAATTTCCGGGGTAAGGCTTGTTCCGCGTACTGCACATATTGAACCCATCTGGTACTGTGTCGTACCCTAGCACTGGGGCACAGGCCTTGCAACCGGGAAGATGGCGCCTGTTGACTAGATAAATAGCACAAAAATGGTCGAGCAGGAAATCTTTCGAGGCGGGCGGCCCGCGCCGGACCCGGATTTGTGCCGAACACGGAGAGGCAGGTATTTCTCTGGTTCGTTTCTACGTAATAGATCGGCGCGGCCTATGGCATAAACTGGCGCGACAATGGTCATAGCGGTCCGTATATTTGCATGCTAACGACCAAACGAGGCCCTAAATTTTCACGGGAAAGCGAAACGACGGGATGGCATCGCGATGACTGATCAGGACGATACGAGCGAAGATAACTCTACTGATGACAATCAATCTGCAACTGGTGAGCCTCGCCGGAGCGGTATGACCGAAGCTGAAAGACGCGCGGCGATACTGAAGGCCGGCATGGAGGTTTTTCTTGAGAAGGGCTATGTCGGCTCCAGTGTCGACGAAGTGGTGCGCCGCGCGGGTGGGTCGAAGCGCACGGTTTACAAGTATTTTGAAAATAAGGAGGGGCTGTTTGCCGCCATCGTAGCTGGTTTGCTGGAGGAAATGATGGCGCCGCTGCAACCCGAAATAACCGACGAAAGGGGACTTTACGACACCCTTGAACTGTTGGGGCGCAATTATCTGGCCGTTCTACTGAAAGAAGAGAGCCTGATGATTTACCGAACCATGGTTTCGGAGGGCGTCAGATACCCCGAACTTGCGCAAAGGTTTTATGCCAGCGGTCCGGGCGCTGCAGTCAAAAGACTGGCCAGCTACCTGGAGCGGCAAACCGGGTTGGGTGTTCTCAGCGTCGGCGACACGCAGGCAGCAGCGCGCCAGTATTACAGCATGGTGCGCTCGGATATTCATATGCGGGCGGCGCTTGGCATTGCCATTCCCGCGGACGATGAAATTGAACAAAGTATCAGTCGCGCGGTCGATTTGTTTCTCAAGGAGTACGATACTGATTGAGACCCGCGCTGCGTTTGGCGGGAAAGGGAATAACCGAAAAATTCGGCGAATTTTAAGCTGCCGGGAGAAGTACTATGGATGTTCTCGTCGAGTTGTGCCTGATCCCTCAAGGGGGTGACATCTCGCTATCCGACGATATTGCTGAGTGTCAGAAGATTTTCCGGGCGCGGGGCCTGAGTCATCAACTGCACGCGTTTGGCACCAATGTTGAAGGCGAGTGGGATAACGTCATGGGTGCGATCAAGGCCTGTCATGAACGTGTTCACGAACGGGGTCGCGTGCGAATTCTGTCGACGCTGAAGATCGCAACTCGTAGTGACCGGCAGCAGAGCCTTCGGGCCAAGGTAGTTAGCGTTGAGGAAAAATTAACTGATGGTCACGTTAAAGATGCATAGACTCGAGACAATAGCCAGTTTGGTCAAGAGATCACAATTACGCGTGAAACTCCAATCAGGCACGATATCAGGGCCAAGTATGACGCTCATCCTGAGCGGGCTGATATTGATTTTCGCGGCGAACAGGCCGGTGTATGCGGTCACTGAAACCTTCGTTGCTTCGCAGGTGCTAAGTGGTTCGCATCGAAGCCAGCGTCATGTCGCGAGGGACGTCTACCGGAATCCTTCAGCTACGCTTCAGTTTTTCGACGTGCAACCGAACATGACGGTGGTCGAAATCTGGCCTGGAGGTGGCTGGTACACGGAAATTCTCGCCGGGCACGTCTCCGCGGGAAAACTCTATGCGGCGCATTTCCCCGAAGACAGCGAGCTGCCTTATTTTGCCAAATCCCGAAGCGCCTTCAAGGAAAAGCTCAAAGCTTCGCCCGAAGTTTATTCCGACGTGGTTCTGGCGGAATTCAGCCCGGCCCAAAACCGGTTGACTGTGCCTGACGCCAGTGCCGATCGGGTCGTCACTTTTCGCAACGTGCACAACTGGATGCGCACCATGAATGAGGCCGAAGCTTTCGCCCTGTTTTTCCGGGTTCTAAAACCAGGCGGTATTCTCGGTGTAGTCGAGCACCGCGCCAGGCCGGGCACCAGTTGGCAGGATATGAAAGAGAGCGGATACATGACCGAAACATACGTTATCGGCCTTGCCGAGCAGGCCGGTTTCGTTCTCGACGCGCGCAGCGAAATCAATAGCAATCCCAAAGACACGGCGTCGCATCCGAGCGGCGTCTGGACGTTGCCGCCGACACTGCGGCTGGGCGACAAGAATCGCGCCCGCTACCTGGACATTGGCGAGAGTGACCGCATGACCTTACGCTTCGTGAAACCGGTGCTGCCGGTAACACCGACGGCGCAGTGATAATCCCTCCCGAGCGCCTGCCCGAAGAAACGCTTACTGCTGTTATCGAAAGCTATGTTTTGCGCGAGGGCACGGACTACGGGGAGCACGAGCGATCGCTCGCCGATAAAGTGGCCCAGGTGCGTCGCCAACTCGCCAGCGGCGATGTGCTGCTAACCTATGACCTGGAGACAGAAACCTGCCAGTTGTTGACACTCGATGAGTATCGGCGAGGAGGCCCGGGGCAATAGCAAGCCGGGGGTCGGGTAACAACAGGTCCTGCCGTGCTCGATGTGCCGGCTGGCCCTTGGCAACTTTCCGGACATCCGGGAATGGGTTTCGATGCGGCGGCAGGGCAGAGCCCGATAAGCGAACACTCCGAGTCTAGTTAAGTTGACGCCCTGCTGACCCACCTTGCCAAATCCCCCGTCTAGTGGCTCAGCAAAGTTATTTTTTCCGGATATTTGAGCGTGGGTTGCAATTGGCTTATGAGTTCACTGCGCTCGGGAGAACGTTGCCAACGCTGCCAGTCTTCGGCGGTTCGCATTTTGACGATGAGGAAACGCACGTCCGGCGCATCCATCCTGTGAAAGGACTCCCCCGATATAAATCCGGGCGCTTCTACCGCAGCCTGCATGACTTTTCTCGCGAAAGCTTCGTAGGTATCGATCATGTCATCGGCAAGATGTCTTTCGATTATCACTGTAATCATATCGACTCTGGATCAGGCTGCAGCGCCATAGCCGGTATCGGGCCGTTCCACTGATCTGCCATTTATCGTAATCAATGTTTTTATTCTCCGTTGAGCTGCCAGAAGTGCCGCCCATCGCTAAGCCTGTCAAGCACGTTTTAGGACAGGTCTGGCGGAGACCTCGAATCAAACCGCACCCAGCAATCAAAATAACGGGCCGTCTCTCGGCCACTTCGAACCCCATGGCTATTTGAAGCGCTTGTTAGCAGTCTCGCGGCTCTGGCAGAATTATGCCATGTCCGAGACTTACGATGTGCTGGTCGACACCAGCGGCCTGAAATGTCCCGAACCGGTGATGATGCTGCACAACGCTGTGCGCGCCATGCAGGTGGGTGCCGTGATCAAGGTGTTGGCAACCGACCCTTCAACCACGCGGGATATTCCGCGTTTTTGTGAATTCCTGGGGCACGAATTGATGGCTCGGGAGGAAATCGACGGCACCTACCTTTATTTTATTCGACGGGGTTCCTAAGTGGTGGGGGAACAGCCTTGAGCGGTAAACAGCCCTGAGCG
>DJFY01000015.1:8518-11777 GCA_002431545.1 Cellvibrionales bacterium UBA5860
AGCGATAAACAGCCCTGAGCGATGGGCATAGACAGCCCCGCACAAAAACCCTAATCGTTATCGCCCCCCTAGAACTTTCCGTTGCCCGTCACGCCTCACGTCCCGAACCGGCATTGGGTCGGTGGTTTAAATCGTGGGCGGCAACCGCGGCTCTTTGAAGGGGGTTAGGGATCTGACAGCATGGCAATGGCTTCCAGCGCCTCTGGATCCTCGGCCTTGATCTTGTTGGCGATATCGTGCTGAAAGTAGTAATGAAATTCCGTATGCGGTTCGGCTGGGTAGAGGTTGTTGTCGCCGGGTAAAACCGGGGTTTCCCTGATATTTTCCGGGTCGATAACCAGGCCATTGATCGTGCCGTTGTGCAGCAGGCGCCAGCTCACTACCGGTTTCAGCTCCAGGGTTTTAAACCGGTCGTTGGAAAAAATGGCGTGTGTACCTATGGTGTCGGGCAACTCCTGAATGACATCTGTTTCGTGCTCGCAGATGTAATCGTAATACTCAGCCGCGGTTTCCAGTTCGAGCACTTTGTGGATTGGCGCCTCGTAAAAGACTTCCTGTATTCCCGGATCGTGGTAACCCTGCCACTGGCCGTTCAGAGGATCGCTGATTTCCGGGCAGGCCGTCAGACGATCCAGCCACGGAACGAGCCCGGTGACTTCACCGTCCTCCTTCAGGCCCCAGCAGAGGATTTTGACGCTAAACAGTTTGCCATTGTGTGCATCGTTGCTATACAGCATTTCCAGGCCGTCCAGCTCCGGGGCCAGGCGGATAAAGCGATGCTTCTGAGAGGGCGCGTAGGGTTTACGGGAAAAAAGGTCTATGACATTGCTATGATGAGCTTTCGCGTCGGGGGTAGAGTCAGTCATGGCGCGTTCCCCTTATCTAGATTAAAGAGAGTCTAGAATGGCAGGTGGCCGTTCAAACAGACCGGTCTAATGCCGCGGCCGCCTCTAGATAAGGTACCCTTAGAGCCTGAAATACACAATACCTAGTGGTAAATTTTATGGAAATAACCTGCCGGGTTTCTCTGTCGTTGTCGTGCAGGCTGCGGTGACGGGCGCGAGGACCGATAAAATTATGAACCAGATCAGCGGCCTACGATTAGCCGAACCGTATCACCGCGCGGCAGATATCGAGCGGCTTTTCAGCGCATGTTTTTATGATGACTTCCGCACCCGTCTGGCCGGTGACGCGGTCGAGCCGCTGTACGCGCCGGCCGCGCAGCCCGGCGAGGATCATGTGGTGTACTATCGGCAGGATTATTTTGCCAGCGCACTCCACGAGATTGCTCATTGGTGCCTGGCCGGGGCAGAGCGTAGATCTCAGGTCGACTATGGCTATTGGTACCATGAGGGGCCTCGCACGCCGGCACAACAGCTCGCGTTCGAGCGCGTTGAAGCCCGACCCCAGGCCCTGGAGTGGGTTTTTTCCTCCGCTGCAGGCAGCACCTTTCATCTGAGTCACGATAATCTGGAGTGTGCCTTTACCGATCCGGCTTCGACGCATCGGTTCGCGCTCGCGGTCTTGCAGCAGGTTGGGGAGTTTTGTCGGCGCGGGTTGCCGTCCCGCGCACGGCAGTTTATCGAAGCGCTGTCGGCACGCTATGGCCCGTCGGCGCCGCTTGATTTCCGCCGGTATCAACTGGCGGCGTTGATATGACACCGCCTGGAATCCGTGTATGCGGGTCCGGGTTTCCCGTGCGGGGTTTCCTGTGTCAGACTTTCAGCGCATCGCCTTTGCCAGCTTCACGGACTCCCGTGGGGCAAGCCGTCGCCACGAAACACTCCCGCAAGAGATTGCTGTAAAAGATACCCTGATAGATTGCCATGAAAATCGTTGCCGACGACAATATTCCGGGCCTCGACGAGTACTTCGGCCAGATTGGCGAGATCCACCGATATCCGGCCAGTGCGATGACTTCGCCGATTGTTGCGGGGGCGGATATTCTGCTGGTGCGCTCTGTGACCCGGGTTGATGAGGGTCTACTGGCGGCCAGTACGGTGCGCTTTGTTGGCTCGGCAACGGCGGGCACCGATCATATCGATCTGGACTACCTTCGAGCGCGTGATATTAGCTTCGCCCACGCCCCGGGCTGTAATGCGAACGCGGTCGTGCAGTACGTGATTGCCGCGTTGTGTCGCCGAGTACCGGACTGGCGCGGATATACCGTGGGTATCGTGGGTTGCGGCAACGTGGGTCGGCGTTTGACGCGCGCGCTGCTCTCGCTGGGTGTCAAATGTCGCGTTTACGACCCCTTTGTGCCGGTTGCCCCCCCTGCGGTTCGGGCTGAATTACAGCAGGTCCTGGCCTGCGACATCATCACCCTCCATGTGCCTCTAACCCACACCGGGCCGCATTCGACGCGCCACCTGATCGACCGGGCGAGGCTGGAGAAATTCGCCCCGAATACGGTATTGATCAACACCAGTCGCGGCGCGGCCGTCGACACCAGGGCTTTGTCCGCATTGCTCGGCGATGGTGTTGCGCTACGCGTGATCCTCGATGTCTGGGAACAGGAGCCATATATCGACAGGGAATTACTGTCGCGCGTGTCGCTGGCCACGCCGCACATTGCCGGGCACAGTCAGGAAGGTAAATGGCGCGCCACACAAATGCTTGCCGAGGCCTGTTGCGAGTGGCTGGGCCGGCCGTCTCCCACCGTCGCTGAGGGGGCGGTGGCCGGTATTACCAGCGTGTTGCCAAATGTCACTTCACTGTGTGAGGCAGTGCTGCGAGTCTATGACCCTGCGGACGACCACCGGGCGATGCTGGAAGCGTTTGATCACCAGCCGCTGAACCACGCGCACTCGGACCATGCCGATCCGGACGCCCGAGCTGCGGCCGCGTTCGAAAACCTGCGTAGAAACTACCGGCAGCGCAGGGAGTTTGACCACTACCGCGTAAACGGTATAGACGATGCTTCATTGCTTGCGGATCTTCAAACCCTGGGCTTTCTCGCTGCCGATAAGCGGGCCGAAAACTCCTAGCGGACGGCCGCATTCGGTTTCAGCCTGGGTGAGCGCGCATGCAGGCATTGGAATCGCGGGACTGCTTATTCGGTGCGAATCCCGGCCGGCATTTGCGCGTTGGCGTCGCGGGTGGGGGTATTCGTAGAAGAAAGATGCGGCTCGCGGCGAGGCCAGCAGTATGAGTTCTAAAGTGCGTTTAGAACCCCAGACTTTCAGGTCTTTGGGCTTTATAACACTTTAGACTTTAAAACAGCGCTGTGAGGCCACAGCGCCTTGGTCAAACGGCGCTT
>DJFY01000015.1:12043-16813 GCA_002431545.1 Cellvibrionales bacterium UBA5860
CGCTTCCGTCGTCACCGACGTTGCCTTGAGCATCGTTTTGGGCGCCGCCGGAGGACTCATCCGCCTGGCCGGTTTCGATCTCGTCACAGGCGTCGCGCACCATATCTTCGGTGATGGGTGTTTCGCTGCCATCTTCATTGATGACGGCTGCGCCCCGATAGTCCGGTTTCGAGTCTCCGCCGGAATCGTCATGTTTCTGGTCGGTCATGGACATGTCACTTATCCACAATATTGCAAGGGAGCGGCAACATAACACGTTCAAATGCCGTGGTCATGTCAGGGATATTAGCCGGTTCACAGTCTGGACAAATATAGCCAGTCAGGCGCACTGCTCACTTTGGGCGGGTCAGCCGGGCTCGCGCAATCCGCTCAGGTAATGATCGAGACGGCTCAGAGCGTCCAGCAGTTCATCTTCCCGGGGCAGGAAGACGATGCGGAAGTGCTGGCGGTCTTCCCAGTTGAACGCGGTACCCTGCACGACGAGCATTTTTTCCTGTCGCAACAGGTCGAGGACGAACTGTTCATCATCCTCGATGGGGTAGACATCCGGATCGAGGTGCGGAAACAGATATAACGCGCCCCGGGGCTTGACGCAGGTGACACCGGGGATTTCGCTTATTCTTTGCCATGCGAGGTTGCGTTGCTCGTAAAAACGCCCGCCGGGAGCAATCAGGTCGCCGATGCTTTGGTAGCCGCCGAGGGCGGTTTGAATGGCATACATCGACGGCACATTTGCGCACAGGCGCATTGAGGCCAGCATCTCGATGCCCTGAATATAGCTGCGAGCGCGGTGTTTGGCGCCGCTCACGACCAGCCAGCCGGAACGGAATCCGGCCAGGCGATAGTTTTTCGATAAGCCGTTGAATGTGATGGTCAGAATGTCGTCAGAGAGGCTGGCCAGGGGATAGTGGACGGCGTCGTCGTATACGATGCGATCGTAGATTTCGTCGGCGTATACGATCAGGTCGTGTTGCCGGGCTAGTTCGACGATCTGTTCCAGAGTGGTTTTGCTGTATACCGCGCCTGTCGGGTTGTTAGGGTTGATGACCACGATGCCGCGCGTGCGTGGTGAAATCTGGCTGCGCAGGTGCTCCAGATCCGGTTGCCAGTCCGCACTTTCGTCGCAGCGGTAATGCACGGCCCTGCCGCCGGCGAGAGTGACAGCGGCCGTCCACAGGGGATAATCCGGCGATGGCACGAGAATTTCGTCGCCGTCGTTAAGCAGCGCCTGCATGGCCATAACGATCAGTTCGCTGACGCCGTTGCCGAGAATAACGTCCTCGATCTCGACGTTGGCAATGCCCTGAATCTGGCAACGCTGCATCACCGCTTTCCGTGCGCTAAAGATACCCTTGGCGTGGCTGTAACCCTGGGCTTCGACGAGATTCATGATGACGTCCTGAATAATCTCGTCGGGTGCCTCAAAGCCAAACGGCGCGGGATTGCCGATATTCAGTTTCAGAATACGGTGGCCTTCCTCCTCGAGCCGGTGTGCCTGGTCAAGTACAGGCCCCCGAATGTCGTAGCAGACGCTGTCCAGCTTGGTTGACTTTTGAAAGTGTTGCATAACAATAAGTGTCGAAAGACGCCAAAACCCTGGCCGTGAAAAGTGCGCTATTGTAGCCTAAAGCGGGGTGCGACAAGCCCGTAAAACGCCGACCGATCGACAATTTTCCGGATATCGGTCACGGCAGGCAGAATGGGCGGATCTACTAAAACCGTAAATCAACCAAAGTGGAGATGTTATGAGCGATTGGCGCGATAAAGACCCGAGTTACTGGCGCGACAAACTGACGCCCCAACAGTATGAAATCTGCCGTAATAAAGGTACCGAGCCGCCGTTCACCGGCGAATACAATAGCGAAAAACGTTCTGGCGATTACCTGTGCGCCTGTTGCGAGGCAAAACTGTTTGACTCAGAGGCCAAGTACGATTCAGGTAGCGGATGGCCGAGCTTCTATCGGGCAGCTAATAGCGAACGCATCGAAGAGGAAGAGGATAACAGTCGGGGCATGGTGCGTACGGAAATCATGTGCAAGGTGTGCGGCAGCCATTTGGGACACGTGTTTCCCGACGGTCCGCAACCCACCGGTTTGCGCTACTGTGTTAATTCCCTCTCCCTGAAGTTTCAGGAACGCGAGGAAGATTAATAGCGGCAAGTCACAATCGAGCGACGCTTCCACATGCTTAGACTGGCGGTTTCAATTTCATTGCTGACGATTTTTGCGGGGGTGCTATGTCTGCGTCTCGACTGGTTGCCGTCATTGTATGCGTTTTATCTTTTCGTCGTCGGTGTGCTTGCCTCCACGTTACTGGCGTTTACTGCCGTTGCGCTCATATGCAAGCGCCTGGCCCGAAAACAAGCCCTGGCGGAATTGCCGGGCATTGCCGCCGTTTGCGTTTTACCGGCCGCGTTGGTACTGGTGCTCGTCGGTCCGGATAACTTTGCCAGGCCGCGTATTCACGACATCACCACTGATATCGATAACCCACCAGTGTTTCGCTGGGCCCAGGCCGAGCGTCGCCCCGGGGAAAACAGCCTCGAATACGCCGGCGCCGAAATTGCCGAGTTACAGCGGCAAGCCTATCCGGATATCAAAACCGTTTATTTGCCCGTAAGCAAGGCGCAAGCCTGGCGGGCAGTTCATGCTGTTATTGCACAACTGGGCTGGAACATACTGGGCGAATCCCAGGAAGAGGGCCTTCTCGAGGCATCCGATGCGTCGCCGGTACTGGGTTTCGTCGACGATGTCGCGATTCGGGTTCAAGTGCTCGACGAAGGTGTCCTTATCGACCTGCGGTCGGTGTCGCGCATTGGCCTCGGTGACCTGGGGAAAAACGCCGCACGCATCAGGACGTTTGTCGAGACGCTAAAAATTTACTACTGAATTACTGACCCGTTAAACGTCCGACTGGCGTCAATACGACGCTTGTCGGGCAAAAACCGTTAGCGCGCGAAGACTTTAGCGCAAAAAGCGCGTTTAGCGTGGCCTGAACGCGATTGAAACACTGGCCTAAAAAACACAAAAAATAAATAAGCATATAGCGCGGATTTTGCGAGGAAAAACACAGTATCCGCAAGACCACAGCGGGCCTTATTAAACCCGGCATGGGCCGTGTGCCTGCACGACAAAATTTATATTTCTTCACCTAAAAAATATACATTCACTAAATCAGGATAATCGAAATGGCCGAGCTGGAAATCAATTACGGTAAATTAAAAGGCAGCGAAAGAGACGGTATCTACGCGTTTAAAGGCATTCCCTACGCGCTGCCGCCGGTGGGCGAATGGCGCTGGCAACCGCCTCAGGATCCCTGGCCCTGGGTTGGCGTGCTGGATGCCACCGACTATGGCAAGTGGGCGCCCCAGAACAAATCGGGACTCGATGCCGTAATGGGGGCGGAGAGCGGTGAACAGGGAGAAAACTGCCTGACATTGAATGTCTGGACACCCGGACTGGACAACGCCAGGCGACCGGTCATGGTGTGGATTCACGGCGGTGGTTTTACCATCGGCTCGGGCGCGCAGGGCGTCTACGAAGGGCGAACTCTGGCAGCTCATGGCGATGTCGTTGTGGTCACCATTAACTATCGACTGGGTATTTTAGGCTTTGCCAATCTCAAGGTGGCCACTGGCGGGCGTATTCCCGCGACCGGCAACGAGGGTTTGCTGGACCAGGCGAAGGCCCTGGCCTGGGTGCAGGACAACATTGCCGATTTCGGTGGTGATCCCGACAATGTCACTATATTTGGTGAGTCCGCAGGGGGGATGAGTACCGGGGCGTTGTTGGCACTCCCCGAAGCCAGAGGCTTGTTTCACAAGGCGATTCCCCAGTCCGGTGCGGGCCATACCGCAGCGACCATGGAAACCGCGCCACTGGTTGGGGAGGCCATCCTAAAAGTCACGGGGCTGGACGCCGAAGGTCTGGCGAAAGCGAGTGTGGAAGACTTGCTTAAAGTCCAGCGCCTGATCGAGGGAGGCAAGGTCGAGGACTATCCCCTGAGTAAAATCGGTAGCCTGCCGTTTCGGCCGGTGATCGATGGTACGGTTCTAACGGATTTGCCGGTCGACGCGGTGCGCGCCGGCAAAGCGGCGGGTATCCCGATAATGGCCGGCTGTACCCTCGACGAGTGGCGGCTGTTTGGCGCGTTGTCACCGGCGATTACCGGGCTTAACGACGATACCTTGCGCAGACGTATGGGTTATCTGATCGGCGAACCACATATTCCCGGCTTGATCGAGGCCTACCAGGAGGGCTTGCGGGCCAGAGGCATCGAACCGACGCCGCCGGAAGTGTTCATGGCCGTGCAGACCGATCGTATTTTTAGAATTCCTGCTTTGCGCCTGTTAGAAGCCCAGCAAGCCCACAACGAAAAAGTATTCACCTATATTTTCGACTGGCCTTCGCCGGCCGCGAAGGGCGCGCTGGGGGCTGCCCATGCTGTGGAGCTGGCTTACGTTTTCGGCACCCACACGAAACCGGGCGCGGAAAAATTCTACGGCAGTGGCGCGGGAGCCGCAGAACTGGCAGCAGCCACGATGACTGCGTGGGCTACCTTCGCCCGCACCGGTGACCCGGGCTGGCCGGCTTACGAAACCACAAATCGGGCGACGCGTATGCTCGGGCGGGAGTGTCGTACTGAGCATGCACCTCTGGAGACGGAGCGGGTGGCATGGAACGAGGTGCCGGATGCTTACCTGGGTTCGCTTTAAACCCCGACGTTTGTCCGTTGTGTTCCTGAATTTCCCGGCAACGGCAACGGCAACGG
>DJFY01000015.1:17065-20304 GCA_002431545.1 Cellvibrionales bacterium UBA5860
AACGGCAACGGCAACGGCAACGACGCCGGTGCCAGGGCCCGCGCGATCCTCAAATTCTTGTGTTTTCGGCCCTAGGTTGTCGTCCCAAGGTTTCGGGCTACACAGTCGCGCCCGGTATTCGATCTGGAAGAAGCTTCGAGTGGGCCTTATAGGTTAATCGTACTTTGGAAAACGGGTTGGAGACTGCCTTACCAGACAAAACCCCGGCGTTGCTGCTGTCGGACAGCGTAATTTTGTTCGATGGCATCTGCAGATTGTGCAGTCGCTGGACTCGATTTGTTATTCGTCGCGACAAGCTACGCCGCTTCAAACTGGCGTCAGTACAGTCGCCCGAAGGCCAGGAAATTCTGGCGCACTTTGGCCTGCCTCTGGATCGTTTCGATACCATGCTCTATATCGAACAGGGGCGGGTTTACACCCGGAGTGACGCGGTTCTCCGCGTAATCGCCCAGATCAATGGCGGCTGGCGACACCTGGCATTGTTGCGATGTCTGTATCGGCCGTTGCGGGATAGCGTCTACGATTTGGTCGCGCGGCATCGCTATGCCTTGTTTGGCACGCATGCCCAGTGTTGGCTACCCGGCCCGGAAGATGCCGACCGCTTTCTGGACGGTGCTAGGCTGCGAAAAAATACGAAAAAGGAAAATAGCGTAAAAGAGCAGGGCAATTAGGATCGGCCGAGTTGTGTAGGGCGAGTCGCGTAGGGCGAGTAGTGTAGGGAGTCAGGCCCTAACTTGTCTGCGTCTTTAATGCACCCAGGTAAAGCGTTGCCCGGGCTTCCGAGTAGCGGTCGATAACTGTGCCACTCAGTGCAAAAACCAGCAGGCCGACAGCGACCGCATGACTTATCGAGTGATGGGTAAAAGCGATCAGCAGTGCGCCCACCAGGGCAAGTCCGGAGAAAAGGTAACGAAGGTTCTGGTAATTGTCGGCCACGGCCTGCATGCGCTCCCGCTCGGCGGTCAACGCCTCCCCTTGTTGCTGCGGTTCCCCGCTTTGGACGGTTTCAATGAGGTAGCTGCGATTGGCGCCATCCCGTATCAGTAGTGAGACTGCGACCGCCGAGTACAACAGGGCGACGACGCTCAGCGTGATGGCAAGCGCGGAGGAAAACCGATCGTTAAAGAACAGCCACAGGAGCAAGGCACAAAACAACAGGCAGGCACTGCCGCCGAGGATGCAATACATTTCGGCGGCTTCGCGGTTGAAGTAATGATTGATGGCCTGTGCAGCTTGTTGTGCGTCGATCATTAGTATCGCCCCTGATTATATTTTTTCCGGTGACAGATGGGCATCAGGCGCCATAACATCTGCATGGCGTAGTCCTCGAATAATTTATGCTCTCGATATGGACTTACTGCTGTGGCGTGATCTTGTACAGAGCCGTATTGAGGTCCGAGGTGACATAAATATTACCGGCCTCGGACACTGCGACACCCGTCTGAATATAACCCGGCGGTGTGTTTTCAGCGGCCTCGAGCCCGATGGCGAGATTGCGGACGATTTCGCTGATTTCGCCATTATCGGGGTCGATACGTACCACTCTCTGTTTACCTACTTCAGCGAGTACGATGTGGCCGTCGGTGGCGACATCAAACCCCTCTGGTTTATCCAGACCTTCGGCTATCACTGTGGTATCGCCGTCGTCGATATCGACTTCGAGAAGCCGGCCACCCAGCACATCGGTAAGGTAGACGGTATCGTCGTCGCTTCCCGGACGCATGGCGGCCATACCAGGCAAATCTTTCAGGATCACTTTGCGTTTCTCGCCGTGATCACCGGCCAGCCGTACCAGCGAGCCCGTGCCCTGTTCGGCGACTAGCACCTTGTCGTCGTCGATTCGCACGGCGTCGACCGGGTGTTTCAGATCGTGGTAGGTGGCGACAATCTCGCCAGTGGCGCGGTCGTAGATTTCTACCGCATTGGTGAACCAACTCGTGGTCACAACCTCATTGCCCTGGACGTTGACCGACATGGGCATCTCGAAGTGATCGCGCAGGCCACGCTTTAGTTCAGTGATTTCGCCAGTAGCGCCATCGACCGTGCTATAGGTAAACAAGTCCCCGAGAAACAGCGTCTCCTTCCCGAAATCACTGGTGATGACGTCCAGACCACCCGGGACAGAGAGCTCGCTGCTGACGATTTCTCGGGTTTGACCTGTGCGCGGATGGATTTTGTAGACCGCGTTGTCGTTCATGTTGGTAATAAACACTTCGTCCCGGGAATTAATGGCGAGATTGTCGATGCCGGGATCAACAGTGGCGACCAGGGTTTTTTCGCCGGTTCGAATATCCACGCGCACCATGCGGCCGAGGGCGGTGTCGGCAACGTAGAGGCGATCTTCACTATCGAGGTTGACTGCAACCGGGATCTGAAAGCCCTCCGCAAGCGTCGTTAGTTCGCCGGAATCAACATCGATGCGCGCCACCTTGCCCTTGAACAACAGGGGGCCATAGAGATAACCGTCGCGATCAAAATCAAAGCCGTTAAGGTGGCCCATGTCTTCGATCACCTTGCGTGGCTCCTTCTTGCCCGTCAGATCCAGTTCCCAGAGCGCGTCGCCCCATAACACCTGGGTGACAAACAGCCTGCCATCGTTGCTAAAGGCAATGGCATTGACGCCAGGCAGGTTTTCCGCGACGACGTAGATCTCGCCGTTAGGCCGGCGAGCGTGCACCTTTCCTGCAAGAATGCTCGTCCAGACCAACGTACCGTCCGGCCCAAACTCGAGGTCGTCTGCCATGCCCTCTGGTGGGCCGACAAACACTTCGGATTCGCCCGTGGTAACGTCGATCTTATGGATGCTCTGCCCCATAACACTACCAGCGTAATAGTTGTCGTCCTTGTCGAAAGTGGAGCCGTGAATACTGAGGAAGTCCGAGCCGCCAACCAGATATTGCACCAGGTAAGGATCGCGCGTGCCCTCGGTTTCAAGCAAGCCTTTTTGTTCCGCTGCTTTGTCGCCGTCACCGCAAGCGCTTAGGGCCGCTGCTGCAAGCGCCAATACGGCGGCCATTAGCTTATTCAAGCGGGGTCGGGGCGCCACGGGGCAAGAGCGACGCGGCAATTTTAATGCCGTTTTGGCTGCTGGAGTTTTCATGCTGATTCCCTGTAGGTTGAATTTGTTCTTTTAGCTGGCCTGATTTTAGTCTTTTAATTCACGCTAATTTCGATTAGCGAGGTTTCCGATTAATGTCTTCTGCCTGGATATGGCGTCTGCCTGCCGGTCGGCCAGTGGC
>DJFY01000127.1:0-1764 GCA_002431545.1 Cellvibrionales bacterium UBA5860
GGATTAAAGATTGTCTTACGGGAGTTTCGGGATGTGGTGCCCAGGAGAGGACTTGAACCTCCACGGGGTTGCCCCCACTAGCACCTGAAGCTAGCGTGTCTACCAATTTCACCACCTGGGCGCATATCGACTGTGATGGATACGCATTTCCCGGCCTGACCTTTAGCGCGTAACTACCGCGGTGTAGCAGTGCCTATAGGGCGAATGCGTCAACCTTTTTGGGGTGACTGCCGAGTAAGGTGCTACCGGGGCTGCGCACTGTAATGCCCGCGATAATTCTTGTCAATTAAGGGGTGCGCCAGCTTGGCGTCGGCGGGCGCTTATCGTCGCCTTTAAGGTGAGTGAGTCTGTTAATATGGCCTGAATGAAAAAGCCGCGCAACAAGGACCCTTACGCCGCTCGTGAGTCGGCTCGCTACGAGAACCCGATTCCCAGTCGCGAATTCATTTTAACTGTTCTCGGCCAGAGTGTTGGACCACTCACGGCTGACGAGCTGTTTTCTAACCTCGGATTACGCGGCGACATTGAGCGGGAAGCGCTGTCGCGAAGACTGGCGGCGATGGAGCGCGACGGCCAGGTGGTGAGAAACCGCCGCGGGGCCTACGGCACTCTCGAGAACATGGAAGTGATTAAAGGCCGAGTCACCGGACATCCCGAAGGTTTTGGTTTTGTTGTATCCCCCGAGTCTCGCGACGATATTTTTCTCTCCAGTCGGCAAATGCGCCAGGTGTTCGATGGTGATGAGGTGCTGGTTCGGGTCGCCGGCTACGACCGGCGCGGGCGAGCGGAAGGCAGGCTGGTGGAGGTTGTCGAGCACCGTACCGAGCAATTGGTGGGCCGCTACTTCTGTGAAAGCGGCGTGCATCTGGTGCGCCCCGATAATCCCCGAATCAGTCAGGACATATTGATAGAACCCGAGGCGACTGCCAACGCGCAGTCTGGCCAAATCGTACTGGTCGGGATTTCGCGGCAACCGTCGATGCGCTATCAGCCGATGGGTAAAATCATCCAGGTCCTTGGGGACCACCTGGATCCCGGGCTGGAAATTGAAATCGCTCTCTATAACTATTCCATTCCTCATGTCTGGCCGGACGAGGTTGCTGCGCAGGTTGCTCAGATTAAAGAGGAAGTCAGTTCGCAGGACATAACTCGGCGCACCGATCTTCGTCATTTGCCTTTGGTCACCATAGATGGCGAGGATGCGCGCGATTTCGACGACGCCGTTTACTGCCAGGCTGTGCGCAACAATGGCTGGCGGTTATATGTGGCGATTGCGGATGTGGCTCACTATGTCCCCATAGGCAGTGCGCTGGATCGCGAGGCCTACGCCCGCGGTAACTCGGTTTATTTCCCCGGCGAAGTGGTGCCGATGTTGCCGGAGAAGTTGTCCAACGGTCTGTGTTCCCTGCGACCGGAGGTGGACCGCCTGTGTATGGTTTGCGAAATGCGAATTGCCGCGTCTGGGGAAATCACCGGATTCAAGTTCTACGAGGCCCTGATGCACTCGCGGGCGCGCCTGACCTATACGCAGGTTGCGGCCATGGTTGCGCAGCGAGGCGAAGCCGACAGCAGCGTACGCAGACAATTCAGCGGCGTCGTGCCTGACATCGACACGTTGCATGCCCTGTACCAGGCGCTGCGCGATAAACGGGAGCAGCGCGGTGCCATCGATTTCGATACCTTTGAGACTCGCATACTCTTTGATCAGCATAAAAAAATAGAGCAGATCGTGCCCTCTGAAAGGACCGACGCCCATCGCATGAT
>DJFY01000127.1:2070-4537 GCA_002431545.1 Cellvibrionales bacterium UBA5860
GTGCTCTATCGGGTCCACGATATTCCCGGTGAGGAAAAACTGTCAGCCCTGCGCGAGTTTTTGGGGGAGCTGGGACTTGGTTTGCCGGGGGGAGACGAACCGACACCAAAAGACTTTCAATCGGTGCTGAACAAGCTTGAGGATCGGCCCGATGCCACGATGATCCAGTCGGTTATTCTGCGTTCCATGATGCAAGCGGTTTACCAGCCTGAGAACATCGGCCACTTTGGGCTGAATTACGAGGCCTACAGTCATTTCACCTCACCGATTCGACGGTATCCCGACCTTCTGGTGCATCGCGCGATCAAGGCGCTGCTACACAGTAAGAAGCGGGTTGCGCATCTTAAGCGAAGTGATGCGATACAACCGGCGGCGATAGAGAAAAACTACCCCTATCAGCCGGTTCAGATTGCGGAGGCTGGCGATCACTGCTCAATGACCGAACGACGCGCCGACGAGGCGACACGTAGCGTCGTAAACTGGTTGAAGTGTGAGTACCTGCTGGAGCACGTCGGCAAGGAGTACGCCGGTGTCGTGACCGGTGTGACAGGCTTTGGTTTGTTTGTCGAGCTGGCAGATATTTACATCGACGGGCTTGTTCATATTACTGCTTTGCCCAAGGACTATTACCACCACGAACCGGCCCATCACCGCCTTGTCGGTGAGCGAAGCGGTCGCGTCTTTCGTATGGGTGATCCCTTGCGAGTGAGGGTGGCCAGGGTCGATATCGACGAAAGAAAAATTGATCTTGATTTAACCTCCGAGCGCGATCGAGAAGAATTCTCTCGCAGAAAAAAAAGAAAAGCTCAGGTTTCAGAACGCGCCGTCGAACTTGCACAGGGCGTTGAGGAAAATCATCGTCGGAAAAGGAAGCCCCGGGGAAAACCCAATAACCGCGGCAATAACGATGCTGCGAGCAGAGTGTCTGCAAAAGGTAAAGCCGCGAAAAAAAGTGTAAAAAAAACCGGCAGCAGTGCCAAAAGCAAAAACGCAAAGAGGCCAAAACCTGGTGCGGCGCGGACCAAAGCCAGCAAACGTAAGGGGGGTGCCAGCAGTGGGCGGGTCAAGCGGCGATAGCCCATCGCAAGCCGCGCTTGGTGGGAAAGTCGGTATTCACACCGGAGTGGTGGTATGCATGCTGTGCATTTGGGGTGGTGAACACTAGTCGTGGCCGCGGAAAAGGAGTGGGTATACGGCTTTCATGCCGTGCAAACCTTGCTTAAAACCAAGGCCGACTGTATTGAGGAATTACTCCTGCAACGCGGCCGAAGAGATCAGAGGCTAAAAAAGTTGCTGTCTCTTGCAGAAGCACAGAATGTCCCCTACCGCTGGGCCAGCCGCAGCGATCTGGAGCAGCGGGCAAGTGGTAACAACCATCAGGGAATCGTAGCCGGGTGTGTGCTGGCGACAGGCGAGCCCCTTGCTAACGAATCTTATCTGGATCAAATCTTGCAAACCCTGACCGGGCCCGCTCTGTTTCTCGTTCTTGACGAAGTGACCGACCCCCACAACCTGGGTGCCTGTTTGCGTACCGCCGATGCTGCCGGGGTCGATGCGGTGATTACAACCCGGGATCGATCCGTGGGCATCACGCCCGTTGTCCGCAAGGTCGCCTGCGGTGCGGCCGAAACGGTTCCCTTTGTTATGGTGACAAATCTGGCCAGAACGCTGCGTATGCTGCGAGAGCAGGGTGTGTGGCTGGTGGGTACAGATGGTAGCGCTCGGCAGAGCCTCTATGAACTGGATGTGACTGGCCCGGTCGCTCTGATAATGGGTGCTGAAGGTACCGGGTTACGCCGTTTGACGAGGGAAACCTGTGACCATCTGGTGCATCTGCCCATGGAAGGCGCGGTTGATAGTTTAAATGTGTCGGTGGCGGCGGGTGTCTGCCTCTACGAAATCGTCAGGCAGCGTAAGGGGCGCCACTAGGCCAGTTCGAGCCGAGTCCCTGGGGCGTTTGTCGCAGGGAAATGTGCTAATCTCCAGGCTTGGTTCAGTCAGCTCAGGTTCCCGTATCAGGACTCAGTCCAGCCCACGGATAGTTTGGTGGAGGGGCGGTAAACAGCGTCTGCCGCACCTCGATTCGCGCTAGCCTTGGAGCTGGGGTGTTAAGCCCATGTCACTTGCTCCGGTCAATATTCCCAACTTGCTGAGCGCCGGTCGGCTGCTGTTGGCTCCCGTACTGCTGTTTATGGCAGATCAGCAGCGGCAAGACTTGTTCCTGTCTCTGCTCGCGCTGTCGCTGTGCACCGATGCTTTTGACGGCTATCTGGCGCGCAAGCTCAACCAGACTTCTGCGCTTGGTGCCAGGCTCGACGGCTGGGCCGATTATTTTACTTACGGCGCAATGGTTATCGGCTTGATTTGGTTGTGGCCCGAAGTATTCGATGAGCAAATCTGGTTTTTATATACAGGATTGATCTGCTACCTGGTGCCCACGATAACGGGCTTGTTAAAGTTTCGGCAA
>DJFY01000127.1:4710-7549 GCA_002431545.1 Cellvibrionales bacterium UBA5860
CCGGCTTATTTCATCATGGTTTTATTCGATCAGGCGTTACTGTTTCGTGTCGTGGTGATTTTTCACATTTGGGTGGCTTGTGAGGAGCTTATCATTACGATGATACTCAGCAGTAACCGCACCAATGTACCTTCTATGTTTCACGCACGGGAAATGATGCGCCGTCAAAGGCTGAAAATAAGGGCGCGACGGGATCAGCTTCGACGCAGAATATCCGGCCAGTCGAATGACAAATGTCCAATTGAGTAAGGGCTATAGGGACTAAAAGGTCGTTGTGGTGAGAGGGTTGATGGCAGTATGGGGTGAATCTATTGATGGAGGTGGGTCGAAGAAATAAGACCGCCTGGTCTTTCCAGGGAAAGTGGGTTTAAAACCGTTTTTCGCCTAACGGGTCCCGGACTTTGCTCCGACGTCGGACGGCGCATAGATAGATAGAAGAAAATTAATTAAAGCATAAACACATATTGGTTGAATAAAAGCAATAAGCGCACGAGGTTCTGTTATGGAAGGCCAGTCTAATATCGTCACCTTGTTTCAGCAGGCAGTAAAAGTCATTACCTCGCCCGGCGAATTTTATCGGGCGATGCAGAAAACAGGGGGCTTTGCCGATCCACTGATATTTGTGCTTGTCATGGCGGCAATAGCGGGGCTTGAGATAGCACTGTTCTCGCTTTTCGGCGCCTCGGTCATCGGTACAGTCGCTGCAGGATACGGCGCCGTTATATTTTTGCCTCTGACGGCTGCCATCGGATCGTTTATCGGTGCCGCGCTCGTTTTTGTGGTATGGCGGCTCATGGGTTCAGACGAGAACTATGAAACCGCCTATCGCTGTATTGCCTATGCCGCGGCGATCTATCCGATTACGGTGCTGATCGGTCTGCTGCCCTATATAGGCACGATAGTGTCGGTGGCCTGGGGCTGTTACCTGATGGTGATCGCGAGTCTCGAAGTGCATCGCCTGAAGCGACAAACCGTGTACATAGTATTTGGTGTGCTCGCGTTGCTGGGAATATTACTGAACCTCAGCAGCGAGCGGGCGGTACGGCACATGACCGCCCAGGCTGACGAATTTCAGATGCAGGCTGAGCAATTTGGCAAGCAATTGGAGCGTCTCGAAGATATGACGCCCGAAGAAGCCGGCAGGGCAGTAGGTGGCTTTCTCAAGGGGTTGGGGGAAGCCGCGGAAGGCATGGCGCAAGAGTCGGCGGATGGCGCCAAGGCGAATGAGGCGCGCTCGAGCGGGGAGGCCTCCGAGGACGAGTAATAATACGGCACCCGAGTGCGGGGTTGCTGGTTTGGGGGTTATTACTGCCGGATCTACGCATGTTCGGCGGCACCTGGGCCTTAATGCCAAGACACCTGCGCGTAAGTTTAAAACATTAGCCAAGCCTCTCAGTAGACGGTTAAAACGTTAAGTTCTTTATTAAGAATGTATTCTAATATATTGAAATATAAAAAGATAATTATCCCCTGTAGGCTGGGCTTGTGTGGCGACGAAGCCCAGCATTCAAATGCAGCGCCTGGCCCGGCATTCCGAACTTCCCCCGCGGTTTCATTGACCCGGCAACACCTGTCGCGGCTATAATAGAGCCATATCAAACTACCAATGCGGCGAGCCGGCCTCTCCAGAGAAAGCGGGTGGCTCGCGCGGTTTTCTTTACTGTTGCGATTTCCGCGGCTCTAACTTATGGCTTACGAGGGTTTAATTCATGGCTGAAAACAAACAGATCGGCAAATCGGATGGCGTGGCTCAATTGAGTTCGTTTGATCCACTGAAAGCCGGGCAAAAACATTCCCAGGAATATTACGACGCCATCAAAAACAAATTCGCTGAAGAGCGGGATTTGCGTCTGGCCTACCGTCCGGAAGGTACCGGGCAGTTTAATTCCAACTTTGAGGGTGATCTCGCCCACTATGGTGAAGATTCCTATAACCGTGACGTCAAGTCGCGCGAGGCTATGACGGATACCGTTGAAGTGCTGTTTATTGGCGGCGGCTTTTCGGCGCTGCTGACGGCGCCGCAACTGCGCAAGGTAGGTGTGAAGAGTATTCGCATCGTCGAGCGTGGAGCCGATGTGGGTGGCACCTGGTACTGGAACCGTTACCCGGGCGCGGCCTGCGATGTGGTGTCTTACGATTACCTGCCTTTGCTGGACGAAATGGATTACGTGCCAAAAGACCGCTACGCTAAAGCGCCGGAAATCTACGACCACTGCAAGGCGATTGCCGAGCGCTACGACCTGTACGATCTCGCCCTGTTCCAGACCACTGTGACCCACACCACCTGGCTGGAGGACGAAAAACTCTGGCGTATTCAGACCGACCGTGGCGACGACATGAAAGCCAAATTCGTGATTTGCGCCAACGGCCCCATGTCCAAGCCTAAGCTGGCTCGGATCGAGGGTATCGAACGCTTCAAGGGCTATTCCTTCCATACTTCCCGCTGGGACTATGATTACTGCGGCCAGAATCTGGAAAAACTAGAGGATAAACGCGTCGCGATTATCGGGACCGGCGCTACCGCCGTACAGGCGGTTCCCGAGCTGGCGAAAAATGCCAAGGAACTCTACGTATTCCAGCGGACGCCTTCGTCGATTGATATCCGCAACGACTGGCCCACCGATCCTAACTGGGCGCGTAAGCTCAAGCCGGGATGGCAGGAAAAGCGTCGTCTGCGCAATATTGAAGGCCCGCGCCTAAGCCCACAGCAGGAAGAGGAACGCTCGAAGCTGTCAAAGGAAGAGAAAATCCGTCGACAGGAAAATGCCAACATTGACTACATGATGTGGATTCACGAGCGCATCGACGAGATCGTCAAGGACAAGCAAACTGCCGATGC
>DJFY01000127.1:7878-21740 GCA_002431545.1 Cellvibrionales bacterium UBA5860
CTAACGTGCACCTGGTTGATACTCACGGCAAAGGCGTCAATGAAATTACCGAGAAAGGTCCGGTATTCGATGGCAAGGAATATGAAGTCGATCTGATCATTTACGCTACTGGTTTCGAAGTCCAAAAAACCGGCATTTATAATCAGATCGTCGGCGCCAATAGCATGGAAATCAACGAGAAATACAAAGACGGTATCCGCACCCTGTTTGGCGTGCAGTCCCAGGGTTATCCGAACATGTTTATCATGGCGGGTTACCAGGCGTCCTTTCAGTTCAATATTACCGACGTGTTGACCGTCCAGGGCGACTATATCGCTGCCTGTATAGATTACGCTTTGAAAAACAACTGCGAATCGATCGATATTACACCGGAGATAGAGGAGTGGTGGGTGCAGGAAGTGATTAACCACCGGGGCAAGACCGATCGCAACAAGGAGTGCACGCCCGGCTACTACAATTTCGAAGGTGAGGAAAACCGGCGTCAGGATGGCACTTATAACGGCGGCTTCAAACGCTATATCGAGCTGATTGAAGACACCAAGAAGAAGATGGGTGAAATCTTCGTCGCCAACTAAAACCTGACGGGGCGACGGCTCCGGTTCAGCATCCGGATGGGCGGGCCTTTGTGCTCGCCCTTTTTTGTCTGGCGGTAATGTGTTTGTGATGTTTGATCTGCATCAGCGTCGACGGGCCATGCCCGGTTTATGGTTCTGGTCTGTAATAGCGGTTGCCTGTCCAGGCGGCTGTTTGTCCAAGGGAAAGCGCCTTGGCTACAATGCCCGCCTTTTTGCGGGATATTTTCAAGTCTATGAGCACCTACAAAATTGCAATCCTGGAAGGGGACGGTATCGGCCCCGAGATTATGCGCGAGGCCCTCAAGGTGCTCGACTGGATTCAAACCAGCCACGGGGTCGCCTTCGAGCTGCTGGAAGCACCCTTCGGGGCGGCTGCCTACTTTGATCACGGCAGTCCTTTCCCCCAGGTGGCGGTGGATGTCTGCGACGCGGCGGATGCTATCCTAAAGGGGCCGGTGGGATTGGCTCACGAAGAGGCCATAAAAATCCCCGTCGATATGCAGCCGGAACGCGGCGCGGTGCTGCCACTGCGTTCCCGCTATAACACTTATGCCAACCTGCGACCGGTGTCTCTGCCCAAAGCCCTGGCTCACTTTTCACCGCTGAAGCCGGAGGTGATCGGTGAGGGCCTGGATATTGTGATGGTCCGTGAACTGGTGGGTGGGCTTTATTTCGGTGAGAAAACCGTTGGCGTGAATGCCAACAACAAGCGCTATGTAACCGAAAGTCTCTACTATGACGAGGATCAGATCCGCCAGGTTTGCCGGGTGGCCTTTGATATTGCCCAGGGGCGGAAAAAAGTGCTGCACAACATCCACAAAAGCAACATTCTGAAATCCAGCGTGCTCTGGAATGAGGTGCTGGATGAAGTAGCAGTGGACTATCCGGATGTGAGTGTCGTGAATATGCTGGTGGATGCGGCGGCGACCCACCTGTGTCTCAATCCGGGTCAGTTCGATGTGTTGGTAACGGAAAATATGTTTGGCGATATTCTCAGTGATCAGGGGGGTGGCATTGTCGGCTCCCTGGGCCTGATGCCTTCAGCCTGCGTGGGTGATGGCAAGGCCTATTACGAGCCCTCCCACGGTTCAGCGCCGGATATCGCCGGACGCAATATCGCCAACCCCTATTCGATGATTGGCTCGGTGGCCATGATGCTTGAATACAGCTTCGCCATGCCCGAAGTGGCAAACCAGATCTGGTCAGCCATGCAGGCGGTTTTTGCCGATGGTTATTCCACGCCCGACCTGGCCGTCGAGGGTGTCACCGAGCTCAGCACCGGGGCTTTTGGTGACCGGGTGCTGGATAAACTCAATGCTGCCTGATGAAATAAGGATAGAGAGTCTTACTTTAAAAAGTTTAGGAGAGGTATGAATATGCCGGCAAATTACGGGGTTGAACATGTATCACCCATGATCGGTTCCGAGATTAGCGGGCTCGATCTGTCGAAATCGCTGGATGAGGATACCGTTGCTTCGCTCAGGGCCCTGTGGCTGGAGCGGAAAGTGTTATTTTTCCGCGACCAGCGCCTGACTCCCGACCAGCAACTGGCTTTTACCCGCCAGTTTGGCGAAGTGGAGAAATACCCTTTCCTCAAGGGTATCGAAGGCAACCCCCTGGTGGCTCCGGTGCTCAAGTTGCCGGAAGAAACCATAAACTTCGGCGGCGTCTGGCATTCTGATACCACCTATTTGGCCGAACCCGCGGCGGGCGCAACGCTTTATGCGCTGGAGTTGCCGCCCGTTGGTGGCGATACCATTTTTTGCAATATGGGGGCCGCCTTCGAAAATCTGCCGAAAGAAATTCGGGAAATGATTGCCGGATTAAGCGCGGTAAATACCTCCGCCAAAGCGACTGTGTCTGCCACCAGGAAAGCCCGCATTGATGATAGCGGCGACATAAGCGCGCCCAAGGAATTTACCGAAATTCACCCGGTTGTGCGCACACACCCGGAAACTGGAGAAAAAACTCTGTATGTCAACGAGGCCCATACCCTGCGTTTCGATGGCTGGAGCCAGGAGGACAGCGAGCCGGTCCTGCATATTCTTTACGAACATGCTCGCAAGCCGGAATTCCAGTGCCGGTTTCGCTGGACGGTGGGTTCGGTGGTGCTCTGGGATAATCGTTCGACCCATCATTATCCGATCAACGATTACCACGGCTATCGCCGGCTCTTGCATCGGATATCCCTGAAGGGCAGCCGCCCGGCTTAGGGGGTTTTCGGCAAGGATCTGTAAAGAGTCAGTCAGATAACGCCCTCTCTATCAATGCTTGGGTGTGTCTCGGCTCGTTCTCCCCAAACAGATAGATATGATTCAGGTAGTAGTAGAGCTGGTAAAGGGCCTTGCGTCGCACATAGCCTGAATCAAGGGGCCAGGCCTTCTCGTAGGCCTGATAAAAAGCCTCCGAAAAGCCCCCAAATAATTCGGTCATGGCCAGATCCACCTCCCGGTCGCCCCAGTAGAGGGCTGGATCGTAGAGAACCGGCTGGCCGTGTTCGTCGGCTGACCAGTTGCCGGACCATAAATCACCGTGCACCAGCGAAGGCTGGGGTTGATAATTGCTAAAGTATTCGGGCAGTTTCCGGGCCAGCGGCGCAAAGTAGTTTTCCAGGTCAGGATATTTCGACGCTGCCAATTGAAAGATTGGTTGTAGTCTTTGCTCAAGATAAAACGTCGGCCAGTCTTCCCGCCAGTTGTTTTGCTGGGGTGTGCTGCCGATGGTGTTGTCGAAATCCAGACCAAAGCGGGTGGTAGTATGCCGATGCATGGCCGCCAGGGCTTTGCCAAACCGTTTTTCCGCGCTCGCGGCTGGCCTGTTCAAAGTCAGATATTCCAGCACGATAAAGCTGCGCCCAGCTACGAGACCATGGGTGATCACTTTTGGTACACGCACAGCCCGCGTGTGAGCCATGATTTTCAGCCCCGCCGCTTCGGCGGCAAACATACCCGCGCAAGCCGCCTCGTTCAGTTTGATGAAATAGCGTTGCTCACCATCGGATAAAACCCGGGCCTCGTTAATCCAGCCACCTTGTATGGGCTCGGCATGGTTCGGGGCGAACGCTTGCGTGGTCGCTTCTGTAATAGCCTGGCCAATACCCGCCCATAATAAATCTTGCATCACTGTATTTACCCTTCCACGGGCGGGTTGGGGGTTCGAGCGGATAAACCGTGAGCTTTTAACTGGGCAAAAGTTATGTTGCCCAAGCCCTGCTCCTGCAGGTTGTGGATAAAGCGCAGTGTTTTCAGGGCGTCAAACCAATTGTTCAGGTGGCGGGCATAGGTGTCCGGGTGATTGCTGGTTCGCCGAGCGCGGGTGACGGCGGTTTCTGTCCCAAGGTTCCGCAGAGCTGTGATTGAACGTCGGCTCAGCGGCATTTCAGAAAGATCGGTGGTCTGACTCGAGGGTAGGGCATCCAGCCAGTCCTTTAATTCGGCAAACACCCTGGGATGATAAAAAATTCTGGCCTGCTGAGGGTCAGCTTCTTTTAAGAGTTGGCTCACCGCAGGCCCTGTTCCAAAAGGCACCCGGTCGGAGTCGCGAATTTGTATCTGAATCGGGGGGGCTTCGAGGGAGATGATGCGGCCCACCTTGGCGAGCTTGTTTAGTAAGTGAAAATCTTCGCCGCCATTGCGTTTGGGAAACCCCCGGACCTTGGCGTAGGCTTCGGCCTGGACGGCTATGGTGCTGCCCAGGGTGTGATAGGCGTATGGGGAACCGGCCAGGGCAAGACCGTCGACATATTGTTTCAGCCTTTGTTCGTAGAGCAGTGTGGCCTGGCTAAGTGCGTCATCAGAGCATTCATGTCGATAGGGATAGACCGCCGCTGCCCAGGGGCTATGCTCATCCAGGGTGGAAAAATATCGATTCGGCAACAGGGTGTCGGCATCACTGGCGTAGAGCCAGGGGCTTTTGATAATTGCGCGATGGTAAAGGGCGAGGGCCAAGTCTGTGCCTATCTTGCGGGCCAGGCCCACCCCTTGTCGGCGCGGTATTGGCCTTTTGGAAAAGCGGTCAACAATCAGAACGGCGCTATTGCTATCGACCAGTTTGCCCAGCCACAGGTTTTCCTTTTGCCAGATACCCCTGGAGTTGTTTTGCAGTGTTTGAAGCAGCCGGTCGTTGGCCGTGTCAGGGGTGTCCAGGCTGTCCGGCTGGTTGATCACCGCGATCAGCAGGACGGATTCGCGGCGCAAGTGCTGGCGTACAAGCCTCGCGAAAAATTCCGATGGTTCCCTGTAGGCAGGAATAATCAGGGCGTGGGCGAATTGACATTCGCCGGGCCAGTTCGTGTCGCCTGCTGTCAGCAGGCCGGCTTCAACCTCGGCATAGCGGTTCAGGTATTGTTCGATTACGGGTTTGGTGGCGGTGGGCATTAATGCAGCGCGGGCCGGTGGGGCAGACCGCGCACGAGCATCGCCTCGAAGTCCAGCAACTCGTCCACGCGCCGAGTTATTTCGCTCTGATCAAAATAATTGGCGGCCAGCTTAACAAATAGGTCGCGGTGGCGATCTTCGGAACGGGTGATGTCCCGATAAAAGTCTTTAAGGGAGCCGGGGGGCAGGGCTTCAGCGATCAGGCCGAAGCGCTCGGCGCCACGGGCCTCGATGATACCGCCCACCAGCAGGCGGTCGAGAAAATAATGAGCGCGACCGTTGCGAAGTTGCTGGCGCAGTTGATTGACGTAGGCGTCCCTGGCGTCTTTTTGCAGGCGCAAACCGCGAGCCGTCATCAATTTGACGACTTCCCGAAAGTGGTCCAGTTCTTCGATGGATAAGTCGATCATGGCGGAGACGATGTCGGGCTTGTCGGCATAGTGTAGAGCCATGGACATGGCCATGCCGGAGGCTTTCTTTTCCGCGCCGGCGTGATCGAGCAGGAAGGCGTCAAAATCGGTCAGCACTGTTTCTGTCCAGGCTGAGGAAGTCGCGTATCTAAGGCTTATCATCAAAGCGGCTTCGTGGATGAGTGTCATGGAGCGGTGTCATGGAGCAACACGGGCCTTCGGGTTATCATGGCGTCGCATTATGGCAAAAAAGTGCCGGGGTTGCGGTCGGCCAGCGCGGCAACTCACGAAAAACGTCTGGAGAGGAGGGTGAATGGTCATCAAGCCAAAGGTTCGCGGATTTATTTGCACCAATGCGCATCCGGTAGGTTGTGCGGCGCACGTTCAGGAACAGATCGACTACGTCAAGAGTAAAGGGGCGATTTCGGGAGGGCCAAAACGGGCCTTGATCATCGGATCTTCCACCGGGTACGGCCTGGCATCGCGTATCACTGCAGCCTTTGGCTGCGGCGCGGACACGCTGGGGGTTTTCTTTGAAAAGCCGCCTACGGAAAAACGCACAGGATCCGCCGGTTACTACAACACTGCTGCGTTTCAGGCTGCGGCGAGAAAACAGGGCCTGGTGGCGGAAGGTATCAACGGCGATGCCTTTTCCGACGAGGTGAAAGCCGAGACCATCAGTTTATTGAAGGATAAATTCGGTCCCGTCGATTTGGTTGTCTACTCTCTGGCCTCGCCGCGACGCACCGATCCGCGCACGGGTACCACATACACTTCGGCGCTGAAGCCGATCGGCGACGCCTATACCATGAAGGGCGTGAATACAGACACGCTGGAGGTCGACGAGGTTACCGTCGAACCTGCAACCGAAGAAGAAATCGCACACACCGTCAAGGTCATGGGCGGCGAGGACTGGGAGTGGTGGATTGAGGCACTGATGGGCGAGAATCTGCTGGCCGAAGGTTGCAAGTCGACGGCCTACACCTATATTGGCAAGGAGATGACCTGGCCTCTGTATGGCCATGCTGCGATTGGTATGGCCAAGAAAGATCTCGACCGTGCGGCCGAGGCTATCGACGGCAAACTCAAGGGTATCGGCGGTGAATGTCGAGTATCTGTATTGAAGGCGCTGGTGACCCAGGCCAGTTCGGCTATTCCGATAATGCCCCTCTATATCTCCATCCTTTACAAGATCATGAAGGCAGATGGCAGTCACGAAGGTTGTATCCAGCAGATTCAGGGCCTGTTTGAGCGGCAATTGTACTCTCGAGGCCAGCGCGATCTTGATGAGATTGGACGCCTGCGCATGGATGGCCTGGAGCTGCGCGACAGTGTCCAGGAGCAGGTAAAGGATCTGTGGTCGCGAATCACTACGGAGAACCTTTCAGATCTGAGTGATTTCGAAGGCTACCGGGAGGAATTTCTCAAATTGTTTGGCTTTGGTATCGCTGGCGTCGATTACGATGCCGATGTCAGCCCCGTGGTTGCATTATAAAAACGCCGTGCCTTCTGCGGGAGGACCTTGTCTACTTGGACGCGCGGGGGATTTTGCTATAGTGCAGGCAACACGATCTACGAGGCGGGAGTGACTATGGTCGATCAGTTTTCTCCGTTGGTGCGGCGGATCACCGCGCCTAACGGCAACGCCATGACGGGGCCGGGGACCAATACCTACCTGCTGGGACGCGAGCAAATAGCGGTTCTCGATCCGGGGCCTATCGAAGACAGCCATATCGAGGCAATTATTGCCGCGGGGGAGGGTAAAATCCGCTGGGTAGTGGTGACCCACACTCACAAGGATCACTCGCCGCTAGCCGCGATACTGGCGGAAAAAACAGGCGCCGAGCTGATCGGGAGTGTCATGGAAAACCCGGATGCTTTTCAGGACGAGACCTTTAAGATACCGGCCAATATCAAACACGGCGACAGGTTTGTAACGGACGAGTTTACCCTCGAAGCGATTCACACGCCGGGGCACGTGGGCAATCATTTCTGCTATTTTTTGCACGAGGATCAGTTACTGTTTTCCGGCGATCACATCATGGACGGATCCACCGTCGTCATCCTTCCGCCCAGCGGTGATATGAAGGACTACCTGGATTCCCTGGCGCTACTCAAACAGTATGACGTGAAAGGTATAGCGCCTGGTCATGGCAACCTGATTGGCGAACCGGCGAAAGTTATCGATGGTCTGATTCGCCACCGAACGATGCGCGAACAGAAAGTGGTTTCGGGAATGGAGAAACTGGGAGAGTCCAGCCTCCTCGGACTGTTGTCTACGGTTTATGACGACGTCGACAAAAGTTTGTTTTTCTTCGCGCGCTTTTCGCTTTGGGCCCATCTGCTTAAGCTGGAGCGGGACGGCCGGGCGGAGAGGACGTCGCGTAACGAGGAGTTCGATCAGGAATGTTGGCAGTTAATAGTGTGAAAGCGGGCGCGGCGCTCGCCGACGACGGCGTCTGGCATATCTTATTGAAATTTCGCGCGTTTGTTTTAAATTGCCGGTATTTTTTTTTAATTGATAGTATCGCGGAAGCGACCGTTCCGCTGCGAAAACGATTGAGTACAGGATAACCATGGATACTTCCCCCCACACCTTCACCTCGTTATTCGAGCAATTGGGACTGCCCGCAGGCGACGCGCAGATCACTGCTTTTATACACGATCATAGCCCCCTTGATCCGGAGGTCAAACTGGTGGAGGCGGCTTTCTGGAACCCCGGGCAGCGCGAATTCCTGATCGAAGCGTTGACCGAAGATTCCGACTGGACCGAGGTGGTCGAGCATCTCGATGCCATCCTGCGGCGCTGACGCTACCACATCAGGTCCGCGCGCATCGTTGACCACTATTATTAGCCCCTTCCGTTGCGAACAGCTCCGCAGCCGGCTTGTGCCCGTATGCGGCGAGCAGTAACATTGCGCTTTTTTTTCGGAACCACACCATGATCGTTGGCAGTATCGTCGCACTGGTTACGCCTATGGTGCCCGGCAGCCTGGATGTAGATTTCCCCGCGCTTGCGCGTCTGATCGAATGGCATATCGCTTCCGGAACCGATGCGATCGTCGCTGTCGGTACCACCGGCGAGTCCGCAACGCTCGATATGAAAGAGCACTTGAAAGTGATCGAGTACTGCGTTGAAACCGCGGCGGGACGCGTGCCGATTATAGCGGGTACCGGCGCCAACAGTACCAGGGAGGCGATCGAGCTCACGGCGGGTGCACACCGAGTTGGCGCGGATGCCTGCCTGCTGGTTGTCCCGTATTACAACAAGCCCACTCAGCAGGGGTTGTATGCCCACTTTAAAGCGGTAGCGGAGGCCGTGCCGGTGCCGCAGATCCTGTACAACGTGCCCTCGCGCACGGCTTGTGACATGGCGGCGGACACCGTGTGCCAGTTGGCAACACTGGAATATATCGTGGGCATCAAAGAGGCCACTGGCGATCTCGATCGCGGGCGCGAGATCATAGCGGGCTGCGGCGACGATTTCGCAGTTTACTCTGGCGACGACGCTACAGCCGCTCAGCTCATGCTTCTCGGTGGTAAGGGTAATGTGTCGGTCACGGCGAATATTGTTCCGGCCGAAATGCACCAGTTATGCCTGGCCGCTATCGAAGGTGATCGAGAACGCGCCGAGACCCTGGATAACAAGTTGGCCAGGCTGCACGAGGTGCTTTTTGTCGAGGCGAACCCTATCCCGGTGAAGTGGGCGCTCGCGGAGATGGGCTACATTGCTCATGATGCGATTCGCCTGCCCATGACGCCATTGTCCGATTCGTATCGCGATCAGGTGCGCACAGCTCTTCGCGATTTGGGCCTGGTCTCGTGAACTTTAACTGGCGCAAAAACCCGAGGTTCTCGCAAGTTATGATTAGAGTGCTACCTGTTTCCCGCGTGGTCGCCCGGTTCAAAGTAAACATTGCGATCGTGCCGCTGCTGTTGGTTTTTCTGATTACCGGTTGCAGTCTGTTTGACGACGACGGTATGTTTCGCAATCGCGGCAGCGATTATCTGTTGTCTCAGGAGCATCCTCCCATCACGGTACCGGAAGATCTGGATGCCGGGGCTATTGGTGAGTTGTACCGGATTCCCCGCATTCCCGAGACTAGTGTTCTGGATGAGGCAGACGACGGGCGGGCGCCGCGGCCCAGGCAGCTGGCGACGAGTGCGCTCGAAGAAGAGGTGAAGATTCAGAGCCTCGAGGAGCGGCGCTGGATACTCATTAATCGATTGCCCGGTGAGGTATGGCCCAGGGTAAGAAATATTCTTAACAGCAATGGTGTTCCGACGGCTCATGTGGACGCCCCGGCCGGCGTGATAGAAACCGTTTGGTTGGAGTTTGAAGATGACTCGGAATACAACCATCGCTACCGTTTTCACATCGAGCAGGGGGTGCAACCGAACAGCACGGAGGTATCGGTCCTGCATATGGCGATGATTAAAAATGGAGATATCCCGGCGTGGCCGCGGGTTTCTACCGATGTCGAGCGGGAAAAAACCATGCTCAATGTTGTTGCCGGAGATCTCGCCAATGATGGTGCCGGCGGCACCGCATCGTTGCTTGCCCAGGAGATCGGCGGGCAGTCGAAAGTGGATATTCTGACGCCTACGGACACGGCTCCGTATATTCTTCTCAAGCTTGACTACGACCGTTCGTGGGCGTCGGTGGGTTATTCCGTGAGTCGGGGCGAGTTCAGCATTGTCGATCAAAACCGCAGCGAAGGCGTGCTGTATATACATTATGGTAGCGATGAAGGCGAAAACAAACCGGGCTTTATACGCCGCATGTTTGGCGCCAAGACCGAGAAAGCGCTTCCCGAGGCGAACTACCAGGTCAGATTGACCCCGGCGGAGCAAGGCGTCGAGGTGCGTGTGTTCGACGCCGGGCAGACAGCGGTTGAACGCGTCGAGGCCCTGCGTTTACTGAAAAAAATTCGCGCCAGCTTATCCTAAGGCCCTAGCAACGCAGTGCGTCTGGTATCACTAGGTAGCGGCAGCAAGGGTAATGCGACCCTGGTTGAATCGAACAATGCCTGTTTGCTCGTCGATTGCGGGCTGTCGGTGCGCGAATTGAAACGACGCATGGGCGAAGTAAATCGCCAGCCCGAGGATTTGAGCGGCATTTTACTGACGCATGAGCACAGCGATCATCGGCGGGGCGTTCTCGCCGTAGCCAGAAAATATTCGGTTTCCGTGTACATGACCGCCGGCACTGCAGCTGCAATGAAGGGAGAACTCAGCGAAACTGAGGCTATAGAGATTGTCCGTGGCGACAATACGCTGCCGATAGAAGACATTGGGGTGACGCCCGTGGCGGTGCCGCACGATGCCCGAGAACCCGTGCAGTACCTATTTGCCAGCCGCGGCGTTACTCTGGGTGTGTTGACGGACCTGGGAAGTATTACGCCACATGTGTTGGCATCCTATGGCCGGTGTGACGGTTTGTTGCTCGAGGCCAATCACGATTCCGCGATGCTTGCGGAGGGTCCGTACCCGGCTTCTTTGAAACGGCGTATCGCCGGCGACTGGGGGCACTTGAGCAACGGACAAACCGCGGCACTACTGGAAGCGCTGGATTGTTCGAGGCTCCAGGGCATCGTCATTGGCCATATTAGTGAAACCAACAATGCACAGGCCAGGGTTGAGGCGCAACTGGATCCTTACGTTGCGGGCATACCGGCGGTGCACTACGCGAGCCAGGAACAGGTGACAGACTGGCTGACCCTTGAATAGGCGTTTCAGGGCTGGCAAAAGGTGACAAGCATCCGTCGCCTCTTTATTTGTTATTTAATAGCGTATTTACAAGGCGTGTGAATCGAGAATCCGGAGTATCAATATCCATGAAAAAAGGCACCGAACTATACAGTGGCAAGGCAAAGTCGGTTTATCTAACAGATGACCCGGATTTGCTGATATTACATTTTCGGGATGATACCTCGGCCTTTGATGGAAAAAAGATCCAGAAATTGGATCGCAAGGGTATGGTTAACAATAAATTTAACGCCTTCATCATGGGTAAGCTGGCGGAGGCGGGTATTCCGACGCACTTCCAGTCGTTGTTGAACGACCAGGATTCGCTGGTCCTAAAGCTCGATATGATCCCCGTCGAGTGTGTCGTTCGGAATATTGCCGCCGGTAGTATTTGCCGGCGCCTGGGCGTCGAAGAGGGAATAGACCTGGATCCGCCCACCTTTGAGTTTTTCCTCAAGGACGACGAACGTGGGGACCCGATGATAAACGAATATCACATACAGGCTTTTGGCTGGGCCGAGAAGGAACACGTCGAGCGCATGAAAACTTTGACGTTTGCGGTGAACGACGTGTTAACCGCATTATTTAGCGCCGCCGGCATGCTGTTGGTCGATTTCAAGCTGGAGTTTGGTGTACACAACGGCGAGGTCTACCTCGGTGACGAATTTACACCCGACGGCTGCCGGGTTTGGGACGTGGAGACCCGCGAGAAGCTCGATAAAGACCGCTTTCGGCAGGACCTGGGCGATGTGGTTGAATCCTACGAACTGGTGGGTGCCAGGCTCGGTCTCAGCTTCGACGGCTGAATGTTGAGTATTGTGGGAGGGTGAGCAAGCAGGAGAGGGCCTGCTTGCAGCCGTTGTCCGCGGTGGCCTCAAAGTGTGTTTTCAAACCCTGCCGGCAAGCTTGTCTCGTGATGTCCGGTGTTAATTGTCCACAGTTAGTCGTTATCCCTGAGGTTCGGTTTACATATCTTATGTAAGTCATTGATATTATGAATCGACAATTGCAACCCATTGAATTTATTGAAAAATAATTTTTGTCTAAAAAATGACCGTTTTGTCACAAAGCCCCGTTTTATGCGCCCTTAGCGTTCAAACTCTCGGGTAATCCACAAACTTATCCACAGAAATTGTGGGTAACTCATGTCATCCGAACGGGTGGTGAAAGCGTTAGTTATTTGACGCAATGTTTGGGTAGATCGACGTTGTCGAATTTTATCTCGAGGTTTTTCGCGACGTTGCAGTCCAGGGTGGTGTTTCCAGCGAGCCTCACTTTCTGGAGCCCTGGTAGTTCGAATAGGGGGGTGACGTCGACCAATTTATTGTTTGACAAATCAAGTGTCGAGAGCTGAGTGAAAATTGCTATGCCATCGACAGTCTCGATATTCATTCGGCTGCATTGTAGGACCTTGAGTTGGCTCGCCTTGACGATTTGCAGGGCACGGACCGTCTCTGTGACACACGTGGCCAGCGCCGGGTCTCTGATTGCGAAATCGGAGAACAGGGCGGGAGGTTTGTAAACAGGATTTTCGTTAACTGTGACGACGTAGCGGTTACACGAAGTGATCAGTGTCGTGAGCAAGGCTAGAATAAGTAGGCCTGATGGTAGACCCCTGGCCGCCAAGAGCTTTTTCAAAACATTAAACCGGCAAGTCATTTGCTTGGAAGAGAGGGGAACGCGATCATAACGCTGTTACTGCACTGACACTAGCGCCGTTGATCCGATCGCGGTCTTTCGCGGTAGATTTTACCTGGAGGAGCCGGCTGCAATAAATATATGAAGACAGATTTGGCGTGACGAAGTGTTTGCGGGTCGTACAGAGGGCCGTGCCAACTGTGCGGCGCATGGTCGCAGCATTTCGGATTTTCAAAACCAACCACTGGAGAGCATATGAAAACAGCGATACTACTATTATCGGTCTTGTGCCTGACTGCGTGCATGTCTACGGACCCCTATACCGGCCAGCAAAAAGTAAGCAACACGGCCAAAGGTGCCGGCATTGGTGCGGTGTCCGGCGCAGTCATAGGCGCGGCGACGGCGAGCAAAAAAGACCGAGAGAAAGGCGCAATTATTGGTGCGGTCGGTGGTGCCGCGGTCGGTGGCGGTGTTGGCTTTTACATGGATAAACAGGAAGCGGCGTTGCGAGCGAAACTTGAAGGTAGCGGCGTTAGGGTGATACGTGAGGGTGACAATATTCGTCTGGTGATGCCGGGCAACATCACCTTTGGCGTCGATCGCCACGAAATACGCCCCGAGTTTTACGGTACCCTTGAGTCTGTGGCGCTGGTTTTGAAGGAATACAAGAAAACCAACATTCGTATTGCCGGACATACCGACTCTGACGGCAGCGACGCGTATAACCAGACCCTTTCCGAGCGGCGTGCTGGCAGTGTCGGGCAGTATCTCAATAGCCAGGGGATAGCGCCGGCTCGCGTCTATACTACAGGCTACGGCGAGCGCTATCCGGTGGCCAGCAATGACACTGCAGAGGGGCGCCAGGCTAATCGCCGCGTCGAGCTGGAACTGGTACCTTTTAACTAACTGCTCAGTCCGTTTGCGATCCGGGCGTTGCCTTTGGCGCGTCCGGGAATTAAGCCGCCATTGGTGTAATTGCCTGTAGCCCGATCTAAGGGTTTTGGTCTAAATTAATTGTATCGTCGCAGCCAAATCCCTGAATCCTTGTCCGCAGCCAGCAACCTTTGTTTACTCGCGCTCGGCAACTACCGTGCTGACGGTGAGCGATTGGCGCA
>DJFY01000126.1:0-8804 GCA_002431545.1 Cellvibrionales bacterium UBA5860
AGGGAATTTGGATCATACAAGGCGGTCAATGGCGCCTTCGGCTGGACCTCCTTAAGCTACGCTCCAGTCGGCCCATTACCTTGGCGTTATGCGTTGCGGTTGATCAAGTATGAGAGATATTGATAAGTTAGTTTCCCAAATACGATTTGCCTTTGGTTTTGTAGATTTTCCTTCCCATTGTGGTTGGCATGCTGCTATCGCAAAAGATGATTGGGTTTCAGATCCAAAAGAACTATTAAAGATTACCAACACGAGAGACAAAAAGTGTGATTGGTGGGAGTTAACTATAGACGACCTCAAAATTTGCTCTATGGCTCAGTGTTATTTAGATTCTCAGGGTGTAGCTTTTTATCTTCCTGCATATATGACATGCGTAGTAAAAAATACTGTAAGACCGAATTATTGCGATTTAATAAGCTGGCTAGAGCCCGGTGTTAACGATAGCAATGCAAATCTATATGATTATTTTTTGGAACAATTTTCTTTGATCAAAGGCCTTAGAAAAAAAGCGTGTATTGATGTTTTATACCATATCAGGTCAAACTTGGATCCAAAAGACATGTTCTCTAAAGATGAGATCAATGGTATTTTGGCGCATGAGTTTTGGGATTATAAGCGCATAACAAATTGCTCAAATTGACGCTTGGAGGCGAAATTTAGCAAGGCGTTATGTTTTTTAGAGCGTGATATGAAATTAACTATTTACCAAATTGATGCGTTTGCTGAAAAGCAGTTCGAGGGAAATCCCGCAGCAGTAGTACCATTAGAAAAGTGGCTGCCAGATTCTTTAATGCAAGCCATTGCGGAAGAAAATAATCTTGCTGAAACAGCATTTTTCGTTCCCACAGACAGTGGTTTTCATATTCGCTGGTTTACACCGAATAAAGAAGTAAAACTATGCGGGCACGCCACATTAGCTGCTGCTTATGTTTTATTCAATATTTTTGACACGAAAGAAAAAGCCTTGTCATTTGAGTCGCTGTCAGGGGTTTTGCTGGTATCTAAAAAGGGTAAGTTATTAACCCTAGATTTCCCGGCACAACCTCCGGAAATATGTAGTACACCGGAGTTACTTTCGATCGGCTTAGGGAAAACACCTATAGAGTGTTTACAACACGATGATTATATTGCTGTCTTCGAAAAAGAAAAGGATGTAATGAGCATTGAGCCAAACCATGAGGCTTTGAAAAAACTTGATCTTCGTGGGGTTATCGCCACTGCACCATCATCTGAATTTGACTTTATCGTTCGTTTCTTTGCGCCGAAATTTGAAATCCCCGAAGATTCAGTTACTGGTTCTGCTTATACCCAACTTATTCCTTACTGGTCGTCCAAGCTCGGAAAATCGAATCTCAATGCAAAGCAAATTTCATCTCGTGGAGGAAAGGTTTTCTGTGAGCTAAAAGGCCAACGCGCTTTAATTTCAGGTAGTGCAGTTAAATATCTTAAGGGCACCATTGAAATCAAAACATAACAAGCTCCACCGGAAAAAATACTCGCTGCGCTCGTATTTTCTCGGTGAGCTAGGCGTTAAATGCCTATGAAAGGAAGGACGCCCTTTTTGTTTATGTACTTGATACTCATGATTTATTCATGTGCTTCCGCCTACGTACTCATTTTTACCGCTCGGTCTGATTGCATAATTTTTAGTGATTACATTTCGTCATTTATGTCAGAACCTGAATCTATCTACATATTTCAGGGCTTGTTAATTTCATTCTTGCTAAGCCTTATTGCATTCATTGCCATGCTAAAAATTCCAATGCAGCACAAATATTACAAATATCTTGTTGTATATACATGGTTAACAGCCATAGTGGTATCACTATATTGGGGTGCTGTGTCTGTACTGTACATTATTGGTGCGTGCGCGGTATCTTATGGTTTCTATCAAAAATCACGTGCAAGCATTTAACAAGGCCCAGAAAAATGCCCTGCGGTCTGGACGCGCTATCGCGCGCTTTTGTGGGCGGCGTTATGGGTTTTGAAGGTTAGATTCAACGTCCATGCTTTTGTGCAGAATGCGAACGATGGTTATTGATTTATTATCTGCTTCGTAAAAGATTGTATGACTTTTGTGGCTATACTTTCTCAAGCCATCGGTAATGTAATCACAAGCGGCTCCAGAAAGAGGATTCTCTGCGAGGAAGTGAAAAGTTATATCCAAGTCTTTAATATAACTTTTTCGTTGACTTGAGCCCCACGTTTTTTGAATATATACAGCAATGGATTTTAAGTCCGCACGAGCGGCATTAGTGAGGGAAAATGAACTCATACACCCAGTTCATCATCAAGTTCTTGCATTAAGCTTTCATAGCTGTAGTCAGTTGTACCGCTGGCTTTACCTTCTTTAATAAGTGCACGCAATGTTTCAAGCTTTTTCTCTTCATCCTCAAGCTTTCTCAAGCCTGCACGAATAACTTCACTCGCAGAGCCATATCGGCCTGTTGTAATCTGACGAGTAACAAACTCATCAAAGTGGTTACCCAAGCTAATACTGGTGTTTTTAGCCATCACATCACTCCAATGTACCAATAATTACCGTATTTTGGTATAAAACCCATAACAAGTAAAGGCAGCAGGACAAATCTCCCTGCGGTCGATTTGCCTCTGCTTTAGGCGTTACACCCAACGCGCGGGTCGGGTGTAACAGAGCTTAGATTAATTAGCGTGCGGCAGGGATATGCTTACCCACGGGCACGCCATCGACGACCTGATCACAGTATTCCGACAATCCATAGCCGACCTTGTCCTTATAACGGTATTCGGTGATGGCTTCTGTAATACGGGTATGCAGCCAGTCGCCATTGTCCAGTTGCCGACGGTTGCGCACGGGCACGAGCGTGACGACTTTACCAGTGATTTCATATTCGCCCTTCTGGGTTTTCGCCCAGGCGCGCAGTGCGGTCTGATTGAAGTCTTCATCCCACTCGGAGTCGATGGTGCACTCGGTAATGAGTTCGTATTCGCCGTTATTGAGAATCATGCCACCGCAATCCAGTTCGCCGTCTTCGGTGCCCGTGGTCATCAACATGGCGCCAAAGCTTTCGTCAAAGCTGATCGGCAACCAGCGGTACCAGTGAATGTTCTGCCAGTACCGCGGCCCCCATGAATGGTCACGCAATCCGTAACCGGCGATGGTCCAGGTATCGTCACCGACCTTTATCGTACCCTGCGCCTTGACGTGCTGTTCGAAATGGGCGCGCGCCAGTGCGTGATTCATGTCGAGGTCAATCTGCGAGCCATCGGGGTTCAGGTGTTCGCCCCCATAGATAGGCGAGATACCGGTGTAGTCCAGGTCGATCTCACAGGGTTTCTTGGGGTTTTCCTTGAAGGCCTTGCCGGGGTCGAGCAGCGCTTTCGGGTCCGCCAGCATTAACAGGTCGCCCTGGTAAGTTACGCGGATTTTTTTATACGGCTCGATAATATCGAACTTGGCACCGCCGGCCTCGAAGGCATCGTTACTGTCTATCTTGGGCTTATGGAACATAAAACCCGCGGAGCCATCGGGGAAATACAGACAAATCGTCACTTCGGCGTAACCCTCATTGACACGATTACCGATGCGAATCCAGCCACCGACTTTTTGCTCGCCGTCGTAAATATTGAAATAGGCGCTTTCGTTAAAGTTGGAAACGGGCTCGGGCTGGTGGGTGTATTCGTCCTCGGGTTCCATACGCACGTTGTCGCCGGGTTTGGTGATAAAAACATGTTTAACCACGGTTCTTCTCCAGTACTAGTCAATAATCATTAATTTTAAAAAGGTTATAATTTTTTTTGCTTGATCGAATAATGCCTGCGAACCCAGGGTTTATTCGCTTGCGCGCGGCAGGGTAATACCGCTGGGTAATTCTGTCGCGCCACAACCCAGGCAGCGCTTAACCTCTGGCATCACAATATATTTTAGTGGCCTGGCGCACTGACTTTTTTCTAATTCAAATCCGGGCGCTTTCCCGATTATTGGGCCAATTGTATGTTCACTTTTTAGCGTAGTTTATTGGCCAGTTCCGCATATTGGTCCAGCATCGGCAGGATGCTGTCCCGGGTTTCCGACGGCATGGGATAAATCAGGTGGGTAAAGCCGGCGTCGATCAGGCCCTGGGAGGCAGCTGCCTCTGGCGGTGCGGCAAATACGGCTTTGTCGAAGCGATTAAAATCCTCGCCGGATTTTTCGCACTCGGCGCGCAAAGTGCCGAGGCCCTCCTCCAGACCTTCCATAAAACTAATCGGCATCCAGCCGTCGCAGTATTCGACCGCACGCGGATAGGCCCACTTTGATTGGGCGCCCATCCATAGCGGCGGCCCGCCAGCCTGTACCGGTTTTGGGTAGGACCAGATGGGGTCGAAATCGACAAACTCACCGTGAAACTCCGGTTCTTCCTGGGTCCATATCTCGCGCATGGCGAGCACTTTCTCGCGCACGATTTTCCAGCGCTTGTTGAACTCGACGCCGTGGTTTTCCATCTCTTCGGCATTCCAGCCGGCGCCAATCCCGAGGATCAGACGACCGTTGGAGATCATATCGAGCGAAGCCACTTCCTTGGCCAACTGGATGGGGTCGCGCTCCACCACCAGGCAAATACCCGTGCCCAATTGAATCTTTTGCGTTACCGCCGCTGCCGCCGCCAACGCGACAAAGGGGTCGTGCGTGTGCCAGTATTCTTTGGGCAGCTCGCCGCCTCCAGGCCAGGGGGATTTGCGCGACGCCGGAATATGCGTGTGCTCGCAGACAAAGAGCGAGTCCAGGCCGCGCGCCTCTACCTCCTGGGCCAGCTCAACCGGCTGAATAGAATAATCAGTCGGGAAAATTGATACACCGATATGCGCCATGCTGCTGCTCCTGCTCGCTGCTTCGTCTAAACCACATTACATAAAGCCCGTAAAAATGGGGCGATTCATCGCTGAGTCTAAGCAAGTCCGGCGGCAAATACCAACCGCCCGTGCGTTGCAAGCCGTTGCCCACGTCCACCGGCGTACGGGGCTTTGCTATGCTGCCAATCCTTAAAAAAGCTTTCAGGGCCCTGGCATTTATGCCGCGGCACCGATGCCAACGAGAGTCGCCGATGAAACTCAGCGAGGACAACATTGCCGACAGATTAGCCAACTGGCCGGTGGCGCGTCTGGCCACCGTCAACCCGGACGGGCAAGCCCATCAGGTACCCATGGTTTTCGCCTGGCATGACGCCAAGTTGTGGTCGCCTATCGACGGTAAGCCAAAACGCCAGGGGCAGCCTGCCAGAGTCCGAAATATTTTGCGGAATCCTTCAGCCAGCGTGTTAATCGACGATTATCGCGATGACTGGCGTCAGCTTTGGTGGATCAGACTGGAGGTGGAAATCAACGTGCTGGCGCTCGATAACTGCTCGGCAAGCGACCATGTCAAAGCGCAAAAGGCCTTGCAGGCCTTACGAGCAAAATACCCTCAATACCTGGACACACCGATCCTGGGGGAGCCGCCAACTCTGCTTGAAATGTCTATTCGTTCAATGACCAGTTGGCGCGCGACATAAGCGTTTATTCTTATCTTCTTAATGTTGTCAGACGCGTAATCATGTTGGACGTGGGTCGGACGCGGCGTGGCTTGGTCGGACGCACCTCGCGGCAGTTGCAACGCAGCGATTTATCCGTTCTTGGCAGCCTGAACGATCAGGGCGACGCCTTCCGAGACAACACGGGCACCTTGCTGATACTCGGCAACCAGGCCGGTCAGATCGCGGGCAATGGCAGCGCGCGTCTCGGCATCCGGATCCGCGGCATTGATCGCACCGCCCGAGGGCGCCAACTGCATGAGAAATCTTACTGCCTCGTCAGCGTCGTCACCCAGGACAAGCGACGCAGTGTAGGGTTCTATCACGATATCTTTGAAGCCGGCCTGCGCGAGAATGTCTTGAGTACGCTGCTCGTCACCTAAGGAAAACGGTCCCGGCGCGTCGGGCGCGGGGGGCGGCGGCAGGGGAACATGCCTGGCGACAACCTCCAGTGGACGCGCCACCCAGTGGTTCAGTGCAGCTTTGGCCCAGCAGGCAAAAACCAGACGACCGCCGGGTTTGAGCGCGTTGAACATATTGTTAAACGCAATCACTGGCTGATCGAAAAACATGACACCAAAACGGGAAAAACACAGATCATAGCTGTCGCTGCCAAGATCGGTGGTCTGTGCGTCCAGGCAATCGAAAGCCACGTTTTTCGCCCCCGCAGCCTCGGCGTTGGCCCGCGCCTTTGCCACAAGCGCATCGGAAATGTCGACGCCCTGCACGCGGCCGTAGGGTCCCACCCTGACTGCCAGATCGAGGGTATTCGGCCCACACCCGCAGCCGATATCCAGTACGGCTTCGTCAGCCGCAACGCCGGCAACCTCCAGCGCGCGGGCGCCAAAGGGCTGCAAACTGGCGGTCAGCCGATCCTCGAAATTCAACCATCGCCGTCCGCCTTCGCCATTCCAGAATTCCTGCATTTCCGCGTTGGGTATCGTCGTCATGATCTTCTCCGGTTTGATCGTGGGCTCGAATCCTGGGCTTCGTTCCGATTAATGCCGGCAAGCGGAACGGCCTGTATCGTTTTTGTTAAACCCTGTTTCCCGCCGCAGCCACGGCTGACCATGGCCATGCGCGCACGATACCAGTCACCAGTTGTTGCGCAGCTCGCGTAACTTGAGGAATACAGTTTTCGCGTCCGGATTCTCCGGCAGATCGGGAAAGGCTTCCCGCAGACGGGCGATCACTGTCGGGCTTCGCAGGCGAAAGAAAGTATTGACCTCTTTTTCCTGCGCCAGTGTCGTCACCAGCGCGTCTGCAGGATCCTGATTTTTAATTTGTTCCAGCAGGGACTGGGCTTGCTCGTTATCGGGCTCGCGATCCAGGGTGAATTGCAGATTGTTGACGATGTAGTCGTGGCCGGGATAGAGCAACGTAGCGTCGTCGAGTTCCGCCAGTTGGCGGGCGAAGGTATCGTAGAGTTCGGCCGGATGACCGCCATGATGGCAATTGCCGGCACCGGCATTAAACAGCGTGTCGCCGCTAAACAGCGCCGGTTGCTCGGTCTGGGACAGCAAACAGATATGGCACATGGTGTGGCCCGGCGTATCCAGGGCCAGGAGTTCCACCGTGCGCCCCACTTTTATAATGTCGCCGGCATCGAGGCCTCGATCCATGCCGGGGATGCTGGATGCCGCATTTTTGTGCGCCAGGACTTTGGCACCCGTGGCATCCACGATACCCTGATTACCTCCCGTGTGATCGAAATGCTCGTGTGTGTTGAGCACCTGGGTAATGTCCCAGCCCTTCTGCTTACACACATCCAGGCACTGCTGATGGGCCAGCGGGTCGATGGCCAGTGCTTCGCCGTTTTCGGGGCAAACAATGAGGTAGTTGAAATTGCGGTAATCGTTTCCCGTCCAGACCTGTTCGACGATCATCTGACTTTCCTCTGTTTTCAGGTGCGATTAAAACTGCTTTTTCGGCCTGGCGTTTGCCGCCGTCATGCCGCCAGCTCGCGGATCAAGGCCGGACGTTCTTCGGGGTCGGCATAGCTGAAGTTGATGGTAATACGATCCACCAATCCGGTGTAGCGCGCGCGGATTTTCGGCACAATGTCCTTCGGCTCACCCACCACCGCAAAAGTGTCGAGTATGGTGTCGTCGATCAAACCGCCCATCTCCGCCCACAGACCACGTTTGGACATTTGATTGAGTTCCGGTTGCAGAGTTTCCCAGCCGTGGGTTTCCAGCACCCGCTTGTAGGCTGGCGTCGACGCGTAAAACGCGATGCGCTCGCGAATCGCCCTGTCAGTTTTCTTGAAATCTTCCTCGGTTTTGCCGGAAACCACGAAGACCGGGTAGGACAGCTCGAAATCTGACCGGGACAGCCCTCTCGCCGCGAGACCCTTTTCAATCACAGGTAATGTGTGTTCGCGCAGATAGCGGGTCGATGTCAGCGGATGCACCAGCATACCCTCGCAGCAGTCTGCCGCCACCTGAGTCATCAGCGGTCCGACCGCAGCAATAAATACCCGTGGCGGACCAAACTCGCTCGTGGTCGGCGTGAACACCGGCGTCATTAAGGTGTGCTGGTAAAACTCGCCGCGAAAATTAAGTGGCTCGCCATCGTACCAGTTGGCCCAGATCGCGCGCATGGCCAGAATGATTTCGCGCATGCGTGCTGCGGGTTTCGACCAGGGCATGGAAAAGCGCTTCTCGATATGCGCCTTGATCTGCGAGCCGAGCCCCAGGATGAAGCGGCCCTGGGAATATGCATTGAGGTCATTACCAATCGCCGCCAGATTCATCGGATTACGGGCAAAGGCGACGGCTATCGCAGTGATCAGGTCGATGTTCTGACTGTGCTCCGCCGCCAGAACCAGCGGCAGAAACGGGTCGTGACCGGTCTCGATAGTCTGAGCGCCCGTGTACCCTGCCTGCGCCATATCCTGAATGCGCGAGGCAATTCTGTCCATGCCCATCGGCAGTTCGCCATCTACCTTCATACATACCCCCGTTTTCTATTGACCGGTATCGCCGGTGCGCCTTTTTTCGTAGCCTTGTTTAATAGCCTCGCTACATGGCCTTGTTCTACGACCTGGTTGTACGGCTTCGTTTTGTGGCCTGCTATTTCTATAGAAGTCTATTCAAGCACAATAAGCCGTTAAGGACTATCTGACAGAATGTCTGTAACAGGATGCCCGACTATCAAGGTACAGCGACCCACAACCATCAGGACACCAGCGGCATTCCCCGCCGACAGGCCAGCCAAGCCGACACACCGAAAGTAATTAACGGGTCTCGCGGATATTTTGTGCCTCTGATTTTG
>DJFY01000126.1:9091-52632 GCA_002431545.1 Cellvibrionales bacterium UBA5860
GCCTCTGTATGGGGCGCGATGGACGGATGTTGTGATCGGGCCAGTTGGTCAATCAAACGCTAGGAATTAACCGCCGCTGCGACTATTCTGTCGGCCTTGCCTAACAGCGTTTTGCTCTACGGGAGCCCCCGATGAAAATGCCGGCCGCTGAGTCCGAAGCACTGGCTCAACGCGATGAATTACTTGCCGAACTGGGCACCATCCTGCCAGCGGAGCGGATCATCGCCGACGAGCCGGGCCTACGCACCTACGATTGCGATGCGCTCACCGCATACCGACAAACACCCATGCTGGTGGTCTTACCGGACAAGGTCGACGAGGTCTCGAAAATTCTCGCCGTTTGCGATCGCCGCGGCATCAAGGTGGTGGCACGAGGTGCCGGCACTTCGGTATCCGGCGGCGCCCTGCCCCTGGCCGACTGCGTTCTACTGGCCATGGCGCGATTTAACCGCATACTCGATATCGACTACGACAATCGCTGCGTCACTGCCCAATGCGGCGTGACCAACCTGGCATTAAGCGAGGCTGTCGCCGAGCGCGGCTTTTACTATGCACCGGACCCCTCCAGCCAGATCGCCTGCACCATCGGCGGCAACGTGGCAGAAAATTCCGGTGGCGTCCACTGTCTGAAGTACGGTATGACCACCAACAATTTACTGGGTCTGGAGCTGGTACTCATGGATGGCACCGTACTGCGTATCGGCGGCAAACACCTGGACGCAGAAGGCTACGATCTGCTCGGCCTGCTTACCGGCTCGGAAGGTCTGCTCGGTGTGATCACCGAAGTCACCGTGCGAATACTACCCAGGCCGGAAACAGCGCGCGCCGTGCTCGCGGGTTTTAGCGACGACGAAAGTGCCGGTCAGGTGGTGGCCGACATTATCGCTGCCGGCATTATTCCAGCCGGGCTGGAGATGATGGATAAGTTCATCATTCAGGCGACAGAGGACTTTTGCCACGCGGGCTACCCGCTGGACGTGGCGGCGCTCTTGATCGTCGAGCTCGACGGCCCGGAGGTCGAGGTCGATCACCTGGTTCAGTCCGTGGTCGAGCTGGCCGAGCGGGGCGGCGCCACAACGGTACAGGTCAGTACAAGTGAAGAGGAGCGATTGCGTTTTTGGCTGGGACGTAAATCAGCCTTTCCCGCAGTCGGACGCCTGTCGCCAGATTATTTCTGTATGGACGGCACCATTCCCCGGCATCAGCTACCTCACGTACTCAAACGCATGGCTGCAATGAGTCAACACTACAACCTGCGGGTAACCAACGTCTTTCACGCCGGCGACGGCAACCTGCACCCACTGATCATGTACGACGCCAATCAACCGGGTGAGCTGGCACGCGCCGAAGCCTTTGGCGCAGATATTCTTAAACTGTGTGTCGAAGTCGGCGGCGTACTCACGGGCGAACACGGTGTTGGCGTCGAAAAACGCGACCTGATGGGTGTGATGTTTAACGACGACGATCTCAACCAGCAGCAACGCATCAAGTGCGCCTTTGACCCCGCCGGCCGGCTCAACCCCGGCAAGGTTTTTCCAACGCTGCACCGCTGCGCCGAACTGGGCAAAATGCACGTGCACAATGGCGAATTACCCTTTCCGGAACTGCCGCGCTTTTAGCGGTCACACAAGCACGTTTTTTCGCAGTCGACCGAACTCAAGCCCATGCCCGAAGTGTATTATCCGGACCAAAGTAAACAACTGATCGACCTGGTGCAGTGGGCCAATGCACACAAAACGCCGCTTGCCGTTCGCGGTGGCAACAGCAAAGCCGGCGTCGGCCGACCGGTGGCTGCGGAACATATCGTCGACATGTCCCGACTCAATGGTGTTCGCGACTACAATCCTGTGGAACTGGTGCTGACCGCGGGCGCAGGCACACCCCTGGAGGACATCGAAAAGGTTCTCGCCGACAAGGGTCAGATGCTGGCCTTCGAACCCCCGGCCTACGCCCTCAATGAGGCCGCCGATGGCAGGACAACACTCGGCGGTGTACTGGCAGCGAACGCCAGCGGGCCACGGCGTTTTTATTCGGGTGCGGCGCGCGATCATTTTCTCGGATTCAAAGCCGTCAATGGCCGTGGCGAAGCGTTCAAGTCAGGCGGCCAGGTAGTGAAAAACGTGACCGGCTTTGACGTTAGCAAACTGATGGCAGGCTCCTGGGGCACGCTCGCCATCCTGTATGAAGTGACGCTCAAAGTGATACCCGCCGCTAAAAAAACACGCACGCTTCTGGTCTTCGGGCAAAACCCGGAACACGCGCGCCGCACGTTGACGGCGGCTGCAAGTTCGCCACATGGGGTCAGTGGTGCCGCCTATCTTGCGGGGGACCTGGCGCGACGCTCTGGGGTATCCCTCATCAACGAAATGCAAGACAACACGCCTGTCACCGCGCTGCGCATCGAGGGCCCGGCCGAGTCCCTGGAACACCGGCTGAAGGCGCTAACAACGGTGGTGTGCAATAGCTACGCCACTAGCGCCACGACAGTCGAACTACCTAGCAGCCACTCGCAAACGCTGTGGCGGGAGATCGGTAATCTCAGCCTGCTTAAGGGATCGGGGCAGCCGATACTATGGCGGCTGTCGTTGCCGCCCGGCGAGATGTCGACCACGCTGCATAGACTACAGGCTCTCGGTATCGACAACTGGCAGGTCGACCAGGCCGGTGGTGCGGTCTGGCTGGCTTGCGGCGCCACGGTTTCCGCCGATAAAATCCGCAACGCATTGGGGCGTAGCCGCGGCCACGCCACTCTCTGGCAGGCGCCGGCTTCAATGCGCGCGGAAGTGGACGTGTTTCAACCGCAGTCGGCAGCGCTGAAAAGCCTAACCCGCCGCGTTAAAAACAGTTTCGATCCCAACGGTATCCTCAATCCACGCCGCATGTATCGGGACATCTAGCCACGTGCAAACTCATTTCACCGAAGCGCAACGGCGCAACCCGGCGATACAGGTCGCCGACGAAGTCCTGCGCAAATGCGTGCACTGCGGCTTCTGTACCGCGACCTGCCCAACCTATCGCCTGACCGGAGACGAGCGGGAAAGCCCACGCGGCCGCATTTCGTTGATTCAGAATCTACTCGAAAGCGGCGCTGCGCCAAGCCCGGATACTGTAGCCAATCTCGACCACTGCCTGTCTTGCCTGGCGTGCGAGAGCACCTGCCCGTCGGGCGTCTCCTATCGGCGCCTGATAGACCAGGGGCGGGAACTGATCGAGGATAAGTACCAACGGCCTCTCGTTGAACGAACCACGAGAAATTTCCTTGCCTGGCTGCTACCCCGTGATCGCTGGTTTCGTCGCGCGCTCATACTGGGGCGCTGGACTCGCCCCCTGTTAAATCGCCTGGGGCGACACCTGCCGGTAGCCGGGGCCATGGCGCGCATACTGCCCGACCGACTACCCGGCTATAGCGCGGATAACCCGGCAGTACTGCCCGGTGTCTATCTGGCTAATGGCGAGGAGCTCATGCGCGTCGGCCTGATCACCGGCTGCGTGCAGAGCGTCCTGGCGCCGGAAATAGATGCCGCTATGGTTCGCGTGCTGACACGCCACGGTTGTACGGTGGTGGTCCCCGAGTCGTCCGCGGCCGGCTGCTGTGGCGCCCTGTCCCATCACATGGGCCGCACCGCTCAGGCCCGGGACACGGCGCTGGCAAATCTGCGGGCCTGGGACGCCACGTTGGCGCAACCGCAGGACAGCGACGAAGGCAAGATCGAAGCCGTTGTGATGGCCGCCTCCGGCTGCGCCTCGATGCTCAAGGACTACCCAAGCCTGCTGGACGGCTCAAAAAAAGCAGAAAATATATCTTTATTAATCAAAGATATATCTATTATTCTTAATAATTTAGTTAAGATTAAAAATCCGCAAACACGAGACAAGGCCCTGACCGGGGCGGCGGTAGCGTGGCAAAGCCCTTGCTCGCTGCAGCACGGCATGCAGGAGCAAAATGCGCCGGTAGAACTACTTCGGTCCCTGGGCTTCAACGTGCGCCAGCCCCGCGACGCCCACCTCTGTTGCGGCTCCGCCGGTACCTACAATCTGTTACAACCAGCTTTTGCGCAAACCCTTGGCACTGAAAAAATGTCACGCTTGCTGGAGACCCGGGCCGATATGATAGTGAGCGGTAATATCGGCTGTATCAGCCAGCTCCGCAGCCAGGGCCGCAGCCAAAACGCGACCGAGACCGTACCGCCCGTGATTCACCTCGCGGAACTCGTCGACTGGGCCACTGGTGGTCCGAAACCACCCGCGCTATAGGTTGGGACCTGGAACCTGTTAACACTGGGGCCTGTTCACACTAAAACCGCCTTTATTATTTCGCGGCCGTATCTTCGCGCACCGGCACAACCTGCCACTCGGGTTCCTCAAACTCGCCGATAATGCGGATATCACAGGTGCGAGCGTGCTTCTCGAGGATTTTGCGCACGGTTTCATCACGGCGGTCGTCTTTGGCGTCCCGCGACGCCTTGGAATCCCAGTGAGCAATGGCAAGCACACAGTCCGGATCGTCGACTTTGCGGTGTAGGTATGTCCCGCGCGCGCCCGGCGTGCGCTGAATAATCTCACTGGCGCGAACCCAGGCATCGGCATACTCTTCAACGCTGTAACCCGGTTTAACCCGCACCTCGAATATAAACTTCATGACTCACCTCGCCGATCAGCCCTTAAGTCGCTCATTACGCCGCTCACCATGCAAAGTGGAATTATCACGTAACCGGGTACCGCGTGCGATGCACGTATACTTTTGAAAGCCTGTAACCGAAAAGTTCGATGGCATGGCAAACGCCTGCCCTGCCCGCAGCTCATCGAGTTAAAGCGAGTCGAGCCACAATAGATGTGGCCATGTACCGTGTAGCAACATCGCGATCAGGTCAAAGCGGCGAACCACCCTTCTAGCTTCTACCGACCTGGCGCTTCGCGACTCACTTGTCGATAAGTGCGAGCGATAAACAACGCACCACCCACCAGGGCGAGACACCAGACCACGGTAGCGCCGGAAGGCGTATCGAAGATCACTGACAACAGCAAACCGAGAAGGTAGGCCACGGCACCGGCAAAATAAGCTGCCACCTGGGGACGCCGAAACCCCTGCGCCGCCAACGCCGGTACAATCAGGCTGGCAAAGACCAGATACACACCGACCAGCTGCGTAGACAAAGTAATGGCAACAGCGAACAGAGGGTAGAAAACCCACTCCCCAAGTTTTTCGCGCCAGCCAAACCAGACTCCCAGCACCAGCGCGTAGATAGCGGCAACGGGCAGCAGGTCAGTCGGTTTTACCCAGAGGATCTGGCCGACGAGCAGCGCCTTGAGTCGTTCGCCGCCGTGGGCAGAACCCGCCAGCAGGATAATGCTGCCGGTAGAAGCAAGCACAAACAGTATGCCGATCAACGCTTCCTGGGTGACTGCGTTCAAGCGTCGCAGACGGTACAACACCATGCCACCCGTGACCGCAGCGATCACCGCAATGCTTTGGGCGATCACGGCATCGATACCGCCGTGCACCTCAAAACCCAGTTGACCCGCCACCACCAGACCCAGCGCCGCAACCTGGGCAATGGCCAGATCGAGAAAGATAATGCCGCGACGAAGCACTTCCCTACCCAGCGGCACATGCGTGCTAAGCACCAGCAAGCCCGCCAGAAAAGCGGGCCCGAGGATGGTGAGGTATGGTCCCAAATTGTCAAACACCGGACCGGCCGCTAGAGAATGGCGAAACTAGATCACCGGTGGTTTTTTGCGGTCGCAAGTGCAGTTGCGCTGAATTTACAGGCCTGATTGGTGACGCCACGGCGCGCGGGCTATCGGATAGCCCGACAGGTACCGCTGGGTGCATCCGTGACGACGATTGCAACCCTTGTAGTAGAGACAGGGTGATTTCGAACAAACCAAATAAATCCTTCGCTGCTGGGTCCCCACCCACCGTAAACGGCAATCGAATGACCGGCAAGCCACTACGGTCTGCGAGCCAGGCCGCGGCCTTGTCGTCCTGAAAACTGGCTACCAGGATGGCGCGCGGTTGTGACGACTTAACAGTCGCCAGCACCTTGGCCAAATGGGCCGTAGTTGGCGGCAAACCGGGCTTGGGTTCCAGATCGGCGACGGCTTTGATACCGAGCCAGTCAAGCAGGTAGGAGAACGCAGTGTGGTATACCACAACGCTTTCCCCCTGCAGTTGTGATGAACCGGCCTGCCATCGATGGATCGCCTGCTGCCAGCGTCGCCCAAAGTCTTCCGTGCGAGCCCGGTACCAGTCGGCATTGTCTGGGTCGACGAGTGTCAGACGCTCCGTAAAGGCCTGCGCAATGAGCAGAAGCCGGCGCGGATCGAGGTGCACATGTGGGTTGCCGGCGGCATGTATATCGCCTTCACTACGGTCGAGCCGTTCAGGCACTTCCAGTCGGTCTACCACCTCGGCCGCGAGAAAATAGCCTGGCTGACCTATCTGAATAGCGTCGTTGCCGGACTGCCGCAATAGCAGGGGCAACCAACCCACCTCCAGTTCGGCACCGGTGCAAATCAACATGTCAGCCCTGCGGACCTTGGCTATCAGCGATGGTCGGGCCTCTATATGATGAGCGTCCTGAAATGGGGTCGTGGCTGTAAATACCTTGACGCGATCGCCGCCAATTTCCTCGGCCAAAGCTGCCCACTCCGGCTCACAGGCAAATATACGGAGTGCGCTGTGCGCTACGCCGGATGCAGCCATGATCGACACCAACAGGACACAGCGGAATATAGCCTTCGATATTCTGTTTATCTTCACTGATTTTCCTCCCTGTATGCCGGCACTAAAAAGTGTGGGCGCCGTGAGAACCCAGAGACATAAGATATTGCAGCATCAGCATGTCGTTATGGTCGCTATCGTCGCGGCCGTCGTCCAGCCGTCCATACTGCAAACGTATACGACTGAAGTGACTCGGCGAATAGTCGAGCATGATGCTGTAGCGTTCCGGATTGCCCTGATCACCGAGACCGGACTCGTCGAGGAATTCATCCAGATCAATACCGCCATCGACGAAGTCACTAATATCGTTGTCGGCGTGCAGGTAATCGTAGCGGGCCCCTATACGCCACTGTGGCCTGAACTGATAGATGGCCTGCGCATAAAAGCCGCTTTGCTCACCGTCATAGCGGGCTTCGGCTGAATTCATACCTTCGACGAATTCCGCATCGCCTTCTTCATCGCGGGCAAAATACTCAGCCTGAAACTTGAAATTTCGCTGTCGAGGGTTACCCATGGGGGCCCACTTGTATACGAAATCGACACCAAACAGTTCAACCTCGCCATTGAGTAATTCGTTATCAGCACCCTCTTCTTCGCCGTGGTGATGATGCCCACCCGCTTCGCGCACATCAAAATCGGCTGCGTAGTAGCTGGCTCCCAGTTGCCAGCTGGAGCTGTCACCGATGTCACCGCCGGTTTTGGCAAAAAAACTGTAACCCTCGGTGTTACTGCCGTTGTCGCCACTCGGATATTCGCTTCCAGACAATATTTCTGCACCCAGAGTCAGGTAAATATCGGTCGGTGCCACCCAGCGGGCCTGCACCCCGGTCTCCAGCAGGTGTCCACCCATCAGGGCTTCATAGACAAGAGGGCGGTCTGCAAAGTCGTGGGCGTGGTCGTGGATGCTGTTCAAGTAGCCTATACCGGAAAAGAACTGTCCGGCTTTTAGCGTCAGGCCGTGACCCAACCCCAGAGTTTCAATATAAGCTTCCTCGAGCTCGACCTCCGTTTCGCCGTCATGGTTGACGATAGCGGCCGTGAGCGTGCCATAGAATTTATCGTCGATATTGGCCGACATGACCAATTCGTTGTGCCCGGTCGCGAAGCCGTCTTCAGGCAGACCGGCCTCACCACCCAACTGAAAGCCGGGCAAACTCAGCTCGGAATCATCGATATCGGTTGACCGGCCATCAAGTATCAGGCTGATAGCCGGATTAAAACTGTTGGAACCAGCCTCCTGTTGCGGCGCTTGTGCCACAGTTGCCACTTGCCTCGACGCTTCGCGCGCTTTCGAATGCGCCTGCTGCGCGGTACTGGCTGTCGCCTCAATACGCTTTTCCAGGGCCTGAATTCGGGCCTCGTAGTCCTGCTTGAGACTGTTTAACTGCTGCTTGAGCAGCCTGATTTCTTCGCTGTCTGCACCGGCAAGAAGCGATGGGGATGGAAAAACCGCAAGCACCGCAAACACGGCGCCTGCAAACAATGGCTTACGCATGGAAATATCTCCCGTAACGGATACAACAAAACGCGCGACCAATGTGCCGCGTGTATTTTTAAATAAGCTTCGTTACGAGACTCGGGGAGGTGCGCGCGAACAGTAGCCTTTGTCAGCACGCGAGAGGACATCATGCCATACGCAGAAGAACCGGGAATCGCCGTCGACAAAAGGCAACTCTCCAGTGGTGATGGCCGGCGCTATATCTTTGGATTTTTCCAGCGCGAGAAAGGCATCGCACTGTTGGGTCGGTTCGTGAAATGGGTGGTCCACGCTGTGAACCAGCGCGCCAATTTGGCCTGCAAGCAGAACAAATATGAAGAGCAGGATACGCAAGGATGCAATGTGTCGTGTCGTCATCTGACTATTTCTGAGCCCTGCAAAACTCCAAGCACTGAAAACCAGGTATCGAATAACCCAGGATCGATTGAAACTGTCCTCTGCGCCCAGGCGTTGATTCGAACGTCCGCTATCCTAAACAAGCCAACCGATGATTACCATCATCCCGTGAGGCTTCGCAGGATGATCACCCAACCCAACGCCAGCTTGCAGCCAAAGCCAGCCGCTCGAGAGCATCACTGCGGTGGCGCTATTCCAATGCCTGTCGGTTTACGGCTCGATTGTTAACACCCGCCTTTTAAGTATCACCCAAGAACCGTCCACCTGAGCAAAACTCGCTTACCCGCGCTTTCGCCTATACATTTGCTCGTCGGCGGCTGTCAGCAGGTCCGCAATCGACGCGTGCGCCTCGGGATCGAAGTCGATAATCCCATGGGATAAATTAATGGAATAAGGCAGTGTGTTTATCTCGGCAAACTCGTCCAGATAACGATCGAACCGGTCGACTACCGCTTGCGCCACCTCAGGCGGGGCGTCGGTACACAACACAACAAACTCGTCGCCGCCGAATCGGGCAAAAACATCGGAGTCGCGGGAAACTGCCTTCATGGTATCGGCGACCGCAGTTAACACCCGGTCCCCTTCGGCGTGCCCGTGGTTATCGTTGATGTGTTTGAATTTATCGACGTCGAAATATACGAGCGACGCGGGCAGACCCTTGCGCCGGCAAAGTTTCAAGTTTTGCTCGGCCAGCAAGTTGAAACCCCGCCGGTTGAGAGCGCCGGTTAATTCGTCAATGGTCGCGAGCTCGGTCAACTGGAGTTCGCGCTCGACCATCGCTGCCAGGTCGCGCAGGATTATTTCTTCCTCTTCGGAAAACGCGCGGGGCTGCCGGTCAATCAAACATATGGTGCCCAGATTGTAGCCACCGATGTTGGTCAGTGGACAACCGGCATAAAAACGGATTTTCGGATCTCCGGTAACCAGGGGGTTGTCGACGAAACGCTGATCCACGGCGGTGTCATTGACGACCAACAGTTCTTTACCCATTATGGCGTGACCACAGAACGAAATGTCTCTCGGCGTTTCAGTCGCCGACAGGCCCTCTGCGGACTTAAACCATTGCCGATCCCGATCCACCAGACTTACCAGAGCAATCGGCACGCCAAATATGCGACTGGCGATGCGTGTCAACCGGTCGAATCGCTCCTCGTGCGGCGTATCGAGGATATCGAGTGCTGTGAGCGCCTCGAGCCGTTCCGTTTCATTGTCGGGAATGTCAGGCTTTTTGATTATACGACTCCTGATTTGACTTGCGCCTAACGGCAAAGCAGCTATAGCCAGCGGATGCCCCTGGGCTCGCGGGTTTCGCTGGATCGCAGCCCCTTAGACAAAACACTCTACCCGCCTCGGACCAAACACGCTAATCGGGTGAATCCGCCGCAGCGGGCGCGATAAAGCGCAGCAACAGGTAACCTGCAACCCCGGAGACAAGCGAGCCCAGAAGAATCCCCAGGCGATCGTCGACACCGATCTCGCTGCCGCTCTGCTGAAAGGCCAGCGAGCCAACGAATAAACTCATGGTAAAACCGATCCCGCAAAGCAGGGCAACGCCGTACAGCTGAAGCCAACCGACGTCCTGTGGGAGTTTGGCAATACGCAATTTGATTGCCAGCCAGGAAAAACCGAACACACCGATCTGGTTGCCAAAAAACAGACCCGCGGCGATACCCATGGACACGGGATGGGTAAATGCATCCAGCGTAATATTGTCAAAGGAGATGCCTGAATTGGCAAAGGCGAACAAGGGCAGGATACAGTAGGAAACCGAGGGATGGAGTTCGTGTTCGAGCTTTTCGAGTTGGGTCAGGGTCTCGCCCTCCTCTTTGCGAAACGGAATAAAAAACGCCGTCACCACGCCTGCAAGTGTGGCGTGAACACCGGACTTTAGCACCGCCACCCAGAGCACCAGTCCAACAAGCAGATACGGCACCAGACTCAGCACGCCACGCCGGTTTAATACAAAGAGACCAAAAATCGCGATACCCGCCGACAGGAGCGAAGACACGGACAGATTCTCCGTATAAAAAATCGCGATAATAATAATTGCGCCCAGGTCATCGATGATGGCCAGCGTCATCAAAAACAACTTTAACGACTGGGGAATACGGCTACCCAATAACGCCAGCACACCGAGGGCAAAAGCGATATCCGTCGCCGACGGTATGGCCCAGCCCCTGATCGCCACCGGGTCACCGGCATTAATCGTGGCGTAGATCACCGCCGGTACAGCCATGCCGCCCAGCGCTGCTATCGCCGGCAAAACCACGCGCGCCGGGTCGGCCAGTTCACCGGCGAGAAATTCCCGTTTTATCTCCAGACCGACGAGGAAAAAAAACATGGACATGAGCCCGTCGTTAATCCACAGCAGCAGGGGTTTTTCGATCTGGAATTCGCCCACGCGGATTTCGACGATAGTCGCCAGGAGCGCGTCGTACCACATATCTGCTGGAGAGTTCACAGCCAGCATGGCCAGAACAGCGGCCGACAGCAGTAAAATGCCACTGGCTGACTCGAGACGTAAAAACTCGTTCACCGCACCGACGACTTCGTTTACTTTTTCGATAACCACTTATTTACGTGCCTCTTGTCTGCTGAAGCTGCCCTGTCCCATAGACCCCCAGATGCTCCTGGCCCAGCAACGGTGTCGGCCATCTGAAATTTTATTCGGCACTTTACCGATTGGGGCGTAAATCACAAGAGATATCAGAACCGGCACGCTTTATCGGGATGACGGCGGTGCTGAAACGTTACCGGCGCCCTCCAGAGCCTATGCGAGAATTAACGGCGCCGGAGCACAAGTCGGCCACCCCTATCGCAATCCAAGGATTTACCTTCTGAATGGCACAAAGCTTCGTGTCCTTCACGCAGGACAGGGCCTTTCCTTCACCGGGCCAATGCAGCTCGATTCCCCAGGCATGGGCTAATGAGTAAACTATGACGTCTTGTCTCTATTGATAGCAAAAGAAATTACCACCGTGAGTAAAATCAAAACCCAGCCACAACCGGCGATCAACGTCGACAAAGACGAGGTATTTAAGGAATTTCGGGACCGCGTCGACGGCACGCTCGACGCCGGCCGACCCGGACCTATTGCCCGGCAACATGCGCGCGGCTATCGCAGCGCGCGCGAGAATCTAGAGGACTTATGCGATCCGGATTCCTTTCTGGAATACGGCCAGCTTGCTGTCGCCGCCCAGCGCCAACGGCGCGACTTTGACGATCTGAAAATCAATACTGCAGCCGATGGCATCATTACCGGTCTGGCAAAAATCAACGGCGACTTGTTCGACGAAGACGACAGTAAAGTTGTGGTGATCATCAACGATTACACCGTGCTGGCCGGCACCCAGGGTGTCTTTCACCACAAAAAGCTGGACACTGCTATCGAATTGGCCCACGAGCTGCGGCGGCCTGTGGTGATGTACACGGAGGGTGGCGGTGGCCGCCCCGGCGATACGGATTACGAATTGACACTGGACGTGAGCTCTTTTGCCACCTGGGCCAGCCTCGCTGGCCGCGTGCCCACTATCGCGGTGAATAACGGTTATTGCTTTGCCGGCAACGCAGCCCTGTTTGGTTGTGCGGATGTCACCATCGCCACTAAGACCTCCTGGATCGGCATGGCGGGTCCCGCCATGATCGAAGGCGGTGGCATGGGCGTGTACAAACCGACGGAGATCGGCCCTATCGACGTACAAACGCGCAACGGTGTGGTCGATATTGTCGCCCGGGACGAAGCCGACGCCACCCGCCTGGCACGGCAGGTCCTTTCCTATTTTCAGGGGCCTGTCGACGACTGGCGTTGTCTGGACCAGAGCAAACTCTGGGATCTGATGCCGGCCGACCGAAGATACACTTATAAAGTCCGGCGTATTATCGAAGCGCTGGCGGATGTCGACTCTTTCACAGAGATACGTCCCGACTACGGCAAGGGCATTATCACGGGTTTTCTGCGCATCGAAGGCAAGCCCTTTGGCTTGATCTGCAATGACTGCCAGCACCTGGGCGGCGCGATTGACTCAGAAGGCTCGCTCACCGGCGCGCGTTTTCTCGACTTGTGCAGCAATTTTTCGCTGCCGGTACTGTGCCTGGTCGATACACCGGGGTTTATGGTCGGTCCGGACAGCGAGGTCGAAGGCGCGGTGCGTAAGATGTCCGATCTGATGATTGCCGGCGCGCGCCTGAAATCTCCCATGGTCGCCATCGTGCTGCGCAAAGGTTACGGCCTGGGTGCCATCGCCATGACCGGCGGCAGTTTCGCCCGGCCGGTTTATACCGCGTCCTGGCCTAGCGGGGAGTTCGGTGCCATGGGTCTTGAGGGCGCAGTTCATCTCGGTTTCAAAAAAGAGTTGGAGGCCGCCAAGACGCCGGCGGAAAAAGACGCGCTGTTCAACAAGCTGCTCAACGCCATGTACGAGCGCGGCAAGGCAACCACCGCCGCCACGTATCTGGAAATCGACGCCGTCATCGACCCGGCCGATACCCGCAAGGTCGTCCTGCAGGCGATTGGCTAAAGGCTATTTAAACGCGGGCATCACCTGTCCGACAAAAGCACTGTAGGACTCCGGGTTCATCGGCAACATGATGTGGTAGGTCATGCCGGTGGCATCGATACGCGACTGTAGTTCTTCGACAACCTGTTCCGGCGTTCCCATAAGCGCTACAGGTGAACGCTGTGCACTGGCGTAGTCGGCAAAGCCGAGCTGGCGGGCAATGCCCTCCAGCATGGGGTCGGCAGCCTTGTCGGACAGCGCTACGAGCGTAAATCCGCTCAATTCTATGGCATCGGGGTCCCGCCTGGCGGCTTCGGCAAACTGTTTAAGCTGCGCGATCTTGTCACCGAGTACGGCTTTGGTAAAACGCACGGTGGCCCCCGGATCGTTGACAAAATCCTTGCCATTCGAGGTCGGCGGAATCATGTTGAGAATATCCGCGTGCGCGGCGGCAATTTTCAGCAGCCCGGTACCCGAACCGCCCAGCATCAGGGGCGGATGGGGCTGCTGCACGGGACGTGGATGATTCAGTGCTTTGTCGATAGCAAAATACTTGCCCCTGAAGGTGGGCTCGTCGTCACACCACATGGCCTTGACGATCTGCACGGTTTCCTCGAGCCGGGCCAGGCGCTCCGGTGTCGAGGGAAACGGGTACCCGTGGGCCAGGTACTCCTTGTCGAACCAGCCGGCACCAATGCCGAGAATAAAGCGCCCGTCACTCACCTGATCCAGGGTAGAGGTAATCTTGGCCAGCAATGCCGGCGAGCGAAACGAGGCCGCAACCACAGAGGGCGCAAGACGAATCGTGTCGGTCAATGCGGCGATGGCCGTCAGACTGGTAAAGCACTCGAGCTGCGGAGTGTCGTGCGTACCCAACGGCGAGAAAAAATGATCATTAGTGGAAACAGAAAAAAAGCCGTCCTGTTCAGCCTGTAGCGCTGCCGCTTTGGCCTCGGCAAAATTTCCGGTAGGCAAAAAAACACCAAATTTTATATTTTTCATAGCATTACATTAATTACTTAGAGTTTAATATTGATTAAAATTGAGGGCGTCCGGCGAAAGTAACAACCGCGGTAGCCCCTTGTAATCGGTATTGAGGGACAGCAAGGTTATTTCTTCCTCTTGCCCCTGACCGTTTTGCGGTCGCTGGATTTACCTTTGCCGGACTTGCATTTGCCCGGTTGACGCTTACCGGATCGTTTGCCCACGAGTTCAGGCTGTGGCGGCTCGCCGGGCAAATTAGTGAAGTCCGGTTCGCGTTTTTCCTTGAACGCCTGAATCGCCTCGCGATTAGCCGGCGCGCCCACCAGGTCGGCGAAGGCGGCAGTCTCCCGTTTGCGGGCATTTCGAATACCTTTCAGGTGCGGCGCCAGCACCAGCTGCTTGGTGTAAACCAGCGAGCTGATGGGCATGGCGGCGATCTGCCGGGCCAGGGCGTTGACTTCAACCATGAGATTCTCAGGGCGGGTTTTCTTCCAGGCCAGCCCCATATCGACGCACTGGTCGGCATCGAACCATTCCGCGGTGTAGAGCATATGGGCGGCATTGAAGCCACCTATGCGCAGAGGTAACAGGTAGGAATTTGCCGCTTCCACGGTAACGCCAAGTGTGGCGAAGGGTGCACGCAGGCGCGCGGCCTCACTGATAAAAACGAAGTCGCAGTGCGGCAGCATAGTGACACCGATACCAACCCCGAGCCCATTGACCGCGGCAATCACCGGTTTGGGAAAAGTAGCGAGCGTATCGAGAAAATGCGGGAATCCGTGGGGCTCGTCGTCGTCATGCTGGCGCGGACTGGCCATTTCCTCGAGATCCTGACCAGCGGTGAAGGCCCGGCCGGCGCCCGTAATCACTACTACAGCGACGTTGTCGTTATCGGCGGCATCGACAAGTGCATCGCCCGCGCCATCGTATAACTCATCGTTAAATGCATTGAGCGCGTCGGGCCGATTCAGGGTGATCGTGCGCACGCGGTTATCATCGCTCACCAGGACACAGTCTGAATTTCTCATGGTTGACAGGCTACCTTCCGGCTTACTCGAAAAAATGAATTGATTACCCTGACCTTAGCTCTCGGTCACGGCTTACTTAATTGCAGTTACCAGGAACTGCGGCAATACAAACATAAAGGTTTGATCCACCACCGCGCGTTTAATCTGCCCGAGAAGATCATCCGCCCGCTCCTTCGACATCCCGCCCACTCGGGCATACTCGATCATGTTAACAAGCACCGGCAGCATACGACCCCGGATATCGGCCGAGGTAATAATCTTGACCGCCACCTGAGCAAACCCCGCCTTTTTCAACTCACTGTATAACAGACGGCCGATCAACGGCGTTTTATAAGCGCAACTCGCGGCTTCGATGAGCTCGGCCAACTGCGTGCGACCCAGCGGCTCCAGTGCCATCATGCCCCAGTCGCTGTCGATCACGTGAACGATACCACCGGGCTTCACCACGCGATAAAACTCGGCAATCACCGCATCGTAGTGAGTGACATATTCCAACACGTTTTTACAGACCAAGCGATCGGCGGCGCCATCGCCAAGCGGTACGCGGTCATCAGTGATGTGGTGTACGGTGGTCGTCTCAGAAAATCCTTCTGCCGAGAGGTTTTCGCGCGCCTGTGCGACAAACGTCTCGTTCAGCTCGACGCCGTGGACATGACCGCCATCCGCCACCCTTCGAGCCAACTCGACCGCGAGGCCTCCCGGGCCGCAGCCGTAATCGACAACTACCTGGCCGGGCGCAATTTCTGCCGCAGCCAGCAGCGGCTCCATTGCCGGATGCCACTGGAACAATTGCTGGTAGGCTCCCAAGCGCTGCGCGTCGATTTCCAACCAGTGGTCCCGATAATAGGTCGCCTTGTTGACCGCACCCGACGCGCTAGCCATTGAGGTGGTAGACCGGCGCCGGTTCGCTGTCGACACTCACCTGCACAGTGAGGCAGGCCGCACAGGATTTGCAATAATGCTCAACCAGACTGACCGGCTTACTTGGCCGGCGACGCGTGTAGGTGTCCGCTGCTTCGAACACATCGGCCAGATCCCGCTGGCGCTTTTCTGTCGAGTTCAACCAGTTGTCGTGGCGCGCGCCCAGTTGATAGCCACAGTGTTCGCACTGCCATTGCCCGTCGCTGACACGCACACCACGCCACGCGCCCTCGGCCGGCAACTTTTCCAGCGCGACGGCGGCAGCGGGCACAATTTCGGCGCGCACCGCGTTGCGGTGGGCCCAGGTTGCCTCTTTGTCGACGCGCATATCGCTGCCGGACTGGAGCACCGCGCCATAGAGCGTCGTCGCCGCGGCCGGCGTGATGGCGCCCTCCAACAGGTCTTCTTCTACACGGGCAGGGTCGCGTAGAAAGGGGTCGCCCAAACCACCGCCGCCACCGGCAATACCGCGAAAGACATCGGCCCTGCCAAAACGGATGTTCGTTTGACAGCCCCGCAGCGAAGTATCGATTTCGCCGGTTACCGCCTCCGGCGACGAAGGCAGCCTGCCCTCGGCCAATTGTCGGGCGACATCACTGTCGCGGATTAACCAGGCCTTGCCGTTGCCGCCCGGCATGCCGCCGGCAAAACCACGGGCGGGGATTTCCGCGCCGCTTTGAAAGTTCATACCGACAAAATTATCCGCGCCATAGAGCATAAACGCTTCGTCGATGGCGAGACCGCCGCGCGTCGCGCCGGCCCCTCCGGCATTACCCAGTATTTTGCGCCACAGCATCAAGACCGGGGAGTCGAGTTCCGCGACCTCGACGTCAGCCCACTTAATGGCCAGAGTCGACTGCATACCGTAGCAGTCCTGCCCGTCGCCAATACTTTGCCCCGGGCCGCCGATGCCCACCGCCATGCCGAAGGGCATAAACATCGATGGATTACCCTTGTTGTCATTGCCGAACCAGATACCGAGCGTCACCGCGCCGGAGGACTGGCCAGACACTCGAGCGCGCAGTTCCTCATCACCGGAAGCCGCACAGGCTGCGGACAGCGCTTCCTGCACCATGCGGCCGACGCGCATGCCGGCAGAAGCGTGGCCACTGGTGACAGGTGCCGGCACCACAGGATTGATAATGGTGCCCGCCTCGCCCAGGTCGATGTCGATACAGTTCCAGAAGCCCTGGTTGAAGGGAATGTCCGGGGCAAACTGGCACATCACGGGCGCAATCAAACTGCCCTTAGAGGCCGACTTGCCAGCGTTGATAAAAGCCGCCACCTGAGGACAACCGGAGAAACGGAACTTCAGTTGGTCACCTGCAACCGTCATTTCGCAGTACACCGGATTGAGGCTGTCGTCACCAAAACCGTCGTATTCCACGTAGTCGTAGGTTTGGTATGTGCCGTCGGGCAGGCGCGCAATACGCTCGCGGAGGGCTTTTTCGGTAAGCTCAATATTGTAGTCGGTGTATTTTTTCAGCGTGTCCCGACCATACTCATCAATCAGGCGCGCCATACGCTCGCCGCCCACGTTACAGGCGGCGACGAGGCTGCGCAGGTCGCTGATAAAAGACAGGGGGACGCGAACGTTGTTGCGCATGAAGCGCACCCATTCTTCATCCAGTACCGCGTTTCGCGCCACGCGCGTCCCCGGAAAACGCAGAGCCTCAGAATAAGTATCGCGTGCTTCCGGCGCAAAACCGCTGATGGCGGAGCCGCCGATATCCATCAGGTGGGCATTGGAAAAGGTCCAACCCACCAGGTCTTCACCATAGAAGACCGGCATGACGATGCCAACATCGCCCTGGTGCAGGGCGCCACTCGTATGGGGGTCGTTGCAGATAAAGGCATCGCCCGGCTGAATATCGTCCGGTGACCGCTCTCGCGCAATGGCCTCGACTCCCATCCGGGAGGATGCCATGTGTAAAAGAATGTAGCCGGAGCTGCCGATCTGATTCAGATCGGCGTCGAACAGGACGGTGGAAAAGTCCTTGGATTCGGTCAATACCGGGGAGCCGGACGTGCGCAAAAGCACCAGGCTCATCTCCGTGGTGATATTGTCAAAGGCGGAACGAATCACCTCAGCGGTGATCGGGTCGAAATCCTGATTGGCCTGGGCCGGGCTGGCTTCAGCTACGCTTGTCGTACTCATCTTGGCTCTCCTACTACCGCCACTGGCGGTGTTCCTCAACTATTATTAGTTTTTTAAATGGCACCGATCCGGATTGTGTTTCACAACTGTGTCAGTACCGGAGGCTCTAGAGCGTCGGTCTAGGTCTCCTTGATGGCAACCCTGAAATTGTCGTATTCATCGCGCCGCGCTGTGGCATCGCGCGGGATGTAAATCGTCGTGTCGCGACAGTCGATGATGCCGGGCCCGGAGAACTCGGCACCGGGCTCGAGCTTGTCCGCCGCGTAAATCGGCGTATCCGCCCACACCTGCTCGTCAGGTAGGAACAGTTGGCGCCGGGTTTGAATAGCGTCCTCGGCACTGGCGCCCGACGTCGCTCGGGCCTCGATGTCGGGCTTTTGCCGGAGACCAATCCCGGTGACAACGTAGTTGACCAGCATCAGTTCCGATTCGCTCCAGGCGGTATCGGGGCCGAACTCCTCCTCATAGGCGGCATCGAAGGCTGGCCGCAGGGCGATGCCCAGTTCCTGCTCGACGCTGTCCTTTGCCATCGGCATATACATTTCCGCAAGCTGGCCCACGTAGCGAAAATCGCCGCCGAAGCTAATCTGCATGTCGTCCTCGGCAAAACCCGCCTCCCGCAAATCCTCGCGCACCAGTTTTTCCAGGCGGTCGCGTGTTGCAATCATGTGCCCGTAGCCGTCTTCCGATCCCACCAACCAGCCGATGGTCGCCGATTCACGGCGGATGTAGTCCGCTTCCAACAAACCGTAAGCGGAAAATGCCGAACTCTGCCCGGGGATAATCATGTCGGTAATACCCAGCTTCTGACACATGGATGCGCTGAATACGGGCAGCGCACCCCCGTAGGCAATAAATGTGCATTTACGCGGATCGCGCCCCCGGCTCACCGACAGCTCGCGCAGGGCGTTGGCCATATTGGCCACGACCAGGGAATAAGCACCGGCGGCGGTTCTGACTGCGTCCCAGCCCAGGGCATTACCGACCTTGCTTTCCAGGGCCTGGCGCGCGGCATCCAGATCGAGCTCGTACTTGCCACCCAGATAGTTTTTCGGATCGATAAAGCCCATGACCGCCATACAATCGGTCACCGTGGGCTCGGTGCCGCCGCGACCCGAACAGGCCGGGCCCGGCGTGGACCCCGCGCTTTGCGGTCCCACCTGTGGAATACCGCGCGCGTCGAGATGCACGATACTGCCGCCGCCGGCGCCAATGGAATCGATATCCAGCAAACTGAGTGCGGTATCGAAGCGGCCGATGGTGCAACGCTGCACGACCTTGGGTTGCTGCTTATGAATCAGAATGGAATCAAAACTGGTTCCACCCATGTCACCACACAGGACTTCGTCCAGCCCGTAACGACGCGCCAGGGCAGCGGAGCCGACGGCGCCGCCGGCAGGACCGGAGCTGTATAGCTGTATCGGCACGGTCTTGACGACCTCTTCGGTAAGCACCCCGCCAAGGCCGTTAAAAAACTCCAGCGCCCGCTCGTAACCGCGGCTGCGCAGGCCCCGGGCGACAGTTTCGACAAAGCCTTTTACCGGTGGCTGCACATAACAGTTGAGAATGGCAGTCTGCCAACGTTCAAACTCGCGAAACACCGATGCCACCGAAACCGACTGGGTGACAAAGATATCCGGAGCAATGCGGCGGATAATTTCCTCGGCCGTCTTTTCGTGGGTATTGTTGGCAGTGCTCCAGAGAAAGCATACGGCGATACAGTCGACACCGGCGTCAATCAACCGCTGCACCTCCCGCTCGACCTGCAGGTGGTCCAGGGCGACAACCACTTTGCCATCACGGTCGACGCGCTCGTCGATCTCGGCGATATATTCGCGCGCGATCAGTCGCGGCAAATTGCGCTGCAAATGGTCGTCACGGACGTTCATCCGCGCTCCGCGGCCAACGCGCAGAATATCGGCAAAACCGGCGGTGACGAGCACGCCGACTCTCGCGCCTTTGAGTTCGGTCAATGCGTTGGTCACAATCGTATTGCCGTTGACGAATGCGCGACAATGCCGCGACAACAACTCCTCTACCGGCACCCCCAGCGTTTCCGAAACATTGCTAAGCGCGTTGAATATACCCACCGAATAATCATCGTGGGTCGTTAACGCCTTGGCGCGCACGACGTTTTTCCCCTGTACCGAACATAAATCGGTATGCGTGCCACCGACATCGATGCCAATACTGATTTCACTTGCCACCATGGCCCACCCCCTGCTTATTAAGAATTATTAAAAAGGAAAATGAAGCTTTTTTGCCCAGCGCTGACTGCGCACCGACCCGGGCCTGTCCAGGCATCTCGTTTTAAGTTATAGCAGCCGGGGCACGAACATATAGTTGACACCTCAATTAAAATTACTTTTCATCCGCGAAGCAAGTCGCGTGTGCCTCACGCACCAGGACATGCGGCCCCGCAAATGCTATCGAGCGTCACCACCGCAAGTCGCGCAGCCAATCCATGCTGGACTCGAGTCTTGCCGCAATGCCAGAATCCCCGAACCAAATAAATAACCATACAGGGATAAATCATGAGTGATCTCACAGGAAAGGTAGCACTGATTACTGGCGCCGCCAGGGGCCAGGGCGAAGCTGAAGCCAGATTGTTTGCCGAACGCGGCGCCAAAGTCATGATCTGCGATGTACTCGACGAACAGGCTCAGAAGGTGGCCGCCGACATTGGCGATTCCGCCAGAGCCATGCGGCTCGACGTCACCCGTGCCGATGACTGGGCCCAGGCAGTCAGCGAAACGGTATCGGCCTTCGGCAAACTCAATGTGCTGGTCAACAACGCTGCCATCGCGGGCGTAAAACCTTTCGACGACATGAGCCAGGAAGATTACATGGCGGTTATTAACATCAATCAGCTCGGTGTGTTTTTGGGTATGAAGGCAGTGGCCGGGGCCATGCGCAATGCCGGCGGCGGGTCGATTATCAACATTTCGTCCATCGCCGGCATGGGCGGTATGCCCGGCGGCATGGCCTATTGCGCCAGCAAGTTTGCAGTGCGCGGCATGACCAAGGTCGCCGCCATGGAACTGGGGCGTGACAATATTCGCGTCAACTCGATTCATCCAGGCGGCGTGCTCACCAACATGGTGACCGACGCGGGCCTCCCCGGCGATGTCGCCAACGACCTGTTTAAGGGCGTGCCACTGGGGCGTATCTCGCAACCGCGGGAAATGGCGACGCTGGCCGCTTACCTGGCATCTGACGACAGCTCCTATTCCTCGGGTTCGGAGTTTGTCGCGGACGGCGGCATGACCGCCGGTTTCGCATTGGAATAAGCTAGAGTAGATGTCAGCGTCCTAGCCCATATTGTCCGCTCCGCACCTGACGACGCTGATACCGACAGGCCCGACAAACTTGGATTTGGCAATGGCCGTGGTTTATCCTCAAATAAACCCGGCCCTGCCAGGGCACGGCAACCGTACTACTTGCAAACTTTATGAAGCAACGTACCGAGCCTGGATTATATGGATAACACGCCGCGTGCTTTGCACAGCCGGTTGGCATAACCGAGAAATACAACAACGATTACAACGGCAATCGCCTGGAGCTGCCGGACCGAAGCCACCGAACAGCAACCGCCGGTTTATATAGGCATAAACCCGTTTCAGGCATCTGACCGAACGATGTCCCGACACTGTAAAACAATAAGGAGACCCCAATGGCCGAATTCAAATTTCCCGTAGACGCTAGCCAGATCATGTTGTTCGCCCGCGCGGTAGGCGACAAAAACCCGATTTATTCCGACGCCGAGTACGCCAGCGGTACGGAACCGGGCGGCACCATCGCGCCACCGACCTTTGTCCAGGCCGGTTGCCAGTACGACCCCAGCTTCCCTTTACGACCCCGAATCGGCGAGCCCTGGTTCGGCTCGGGAAAAGAAGCCACGGGCATCAAACCGAAAGAAAAGAAAGACGATGATAGCGATAAAAGCAGCGGCAGCAGCGCGCGTATGCTGCATGCCGAACAACAGTACGTGTACCACAAACCGATTCGCCCCGGGGACGAACTCACAGTCTCGACGCGGCGCGGTAACGCCTGGACCAAAGAAGGACGCCGCGGCGGCGCACTGAACTTTACCGAGACGATCACAGAATATCGTGACGCCAACGGCGACCTGGTGGTCACCGCGACTTCCGTGGGCGTAACCACGGGCAAAGCGGTATCCCAGGATTAGGTGGCGACATCCACCCAAAGCGAATGCATCCGCCTACGGCGAATCAATACAGAGGAAACAGTCATGGCTCTCAAAGCAAGCGAACTCAAAATCGGCGATACACACCAGGAACAGGTCGCCCAGAATCTTTCCCGGACCCAAATCGTGCAGTACGCCGGCGCTTCCGGCGATTACATGCCACTGCATACCGACGAAGTATATGCAAAGGAGATAGCCGGATATCCGGGCGTCTTTGCTCACGGCATGCTGTCGATGGGCGCGACCGGGGTCATGTTAACCAATTGGGTAGGCGACGGCCGACTAACGAAATACAGTGCGCGCTTCACGCGGCAGGTCTGGCCGGGCGATGACTTGATCGCTCAGGCCACCGTCACGGGACTCGTCGAAGAAGACGGCCAGCAGCTGGTCGAACTGGATGTAGTAACGACCAATCAGGACGGCCAGGAGGTCATCAACGGTAAAGCCACAGCACGGGTCGACCCCTGAGCCGAGAGAGCCTATCGGAAAGCCTGCGCATAGCAGCCGCACCCCGCGGGGCGGCATGGTATCTGCGGTGGGTGAATGCGGTGGGCGAACGAGGAACCTTAACGGGTAAGTCGGCAACGGCGCACTGACGATGTCCAAGCTGCAGCACTATCTTTCGCTCGTGGTGTTCACACTCGGTTTTATCGTTGGCATCCAGATTCCGAACTATCTCGATCAGTACGCCAAACGTGTCGATGCCCGCTTGCGGGAGGCGGGCGATCACCTGCACGGCTACCAGCTGATCGCCGACCGTAACCACGGTGGCAGTCTCGACGCCTTGCTGGAACGACATCGTCAGAGCATCGATGAAACCTTTCGCGCGGAAGCGCCGGTAATCGAGCGACTGATCGTGCAAAAGCAACTGTACCAGCGCGAACAGAATGCTCTGGAACTGGGCTGGTTTCGAGCTGTCGGGTTTCTGGTTCTGAGAGGCAACCGGTCACTGATGCGGGAAACCTGGCGGCAGTACTCTACTGGAATACCGCTCAATACTCAGGCAGTGGTCGCGGCCTTCCTGTGCGCGGCGCTAGCCTGCGTGTTACTGGAACTGACGGCGTGGCTGCTCGGACTGATCTTTCGTCCCCTTTTCCGCCGAAGGCGGCGCGACGTAACTGACGTTTAACGCCGAAGGCACGCGGCCGGCCCAATCCACCCGGGATTTGATCGGAGCAGCCGTGTGCGGTTCGCCACGTCGACACTATTCATCGCAAACATGACGCTTCGAGGTTTCCTTGTCCCGATCTGCGTAGGGAATTTTCGGCATCATGTTTGACATCATGGTCGGTGCCTGACCGCGGCAACCGCGCATCTGCTTCAGGACAGGGTGTTGCGACATTTCCAGACCAAAGGCCAGCGCGGTTTTCTCTGCCTTCGCCCGCTTACCGTCCGCACACAGGGCTTTGATTTCCGCCTCCATGGCGCGCCCACGCTGCTCCAGGTCTTTCAGCTGCTGTTGATCGATACCGGCCACGCAAGCCTGAATTTTTTGCATTTCCTGCATCATGCGCTGCATATCCGCTTCGCTCATACCCTGATAGTTCTGCGCCAGAGTCAGACTTGACGCCAATGCCAGAACCCATGCCAGCCCCAATCCCGTAAACCGTGTCATTGAAAACTCCTTGTATTGCCAATTTTTCGCACCGGGAACCGGCGGCGGCCACGCCAACATCTGGCCCTAGGATGGAGCAGACGCGGCTCGACACATATTGTCCCAGTCATTGGCGAGCTTATCACGAAACTGCGGCGCGGCAATTGCGATAAGTCGCTCGGCACGCTGCTGAACCGAGGCGAATCGCAGGTCGGCGATGCCGTATTCAGTCACCACGTAATCGGCGTCACAACGGGATACCGAAACCAGGGCATCCTGGGGAATGCGAGGCACAATCCGCGACACTTCACCCCGGCGCGTAGTCGCCTGAAAAGCCTGTATGGAAAGCCCATTCTTCGCCGCGCGGGCGCCGCGAACAAAATCACTCTGCCCGCCGATACCGGCGATTTGCCTGCCGCCCATGTATTCGCAATTAGCCTGGCCGAACAGATCCATCTCGACCACTGAATTAACGACGCGAAAATTGTCGATCCGGCTCAGCACGGTCGCATCGTGCGTGTAGGCCACCGGACGAAAGTCGACCTCTGCGCTGGCCCCGATAAATTCGTACAGACGCGGCGTGCCCATGGCGGAGCCAGTAACGATACGCCCGCGGTCGATACTCTTACGCTCACCGGTGATCGCCCCCGCTTCAACCAGATCGACAAGGGCATCCGGCACCAGCCCGGTATGAATACCCAGGTGACGATGACTGGTCAGTGCGGCGAGCACGGCATCGGAAGCGGTGCCGACGCCCATCTGGATCGTATCGCCATCGTTAACGAGGGCGGCGACATTGCGTCCCAATACAGCAAGTTCGTCTTTAGCCGGACGGGAGGTCCAGGGCAGAGGCGGGTGCGCCGATTCGACAAGGTAATCGATGTCCGAGGCCGCGATCAGTGGCGCACCGGCACATACGGGCAAATCGGCATTCAATTCCGCGACGACGATTTTGGCATTGCCTGTCACGGCCGGCACGTAGTCTCCGGCCAGCGCGAAGCTGAAAGCATCGCCCCGGTGACAGGGAGCCACCTGAATACAGGCAATATCGATGTCCGCCCGATACGCCAGGTAACGAAATATTTCACTGAGATGCAGGGGCAGAATATGCAACCGGCGAGGGTCATAACCCTTGCGCAGTAATCCCGACATAAAAAAAGTCACCTGCTCAGCCGCTGGATGCACCGAGGTAAAATCGTTGGGATTGAGGCGATTGACCATGCTGATAAAAGTGACGCGGTCGGCGCATTCGGGATGCGCCTTGACCGCATCGACCAGCGTCACCGGCTGAGTGCAGCCGTTTTGTACATAGACGGTCTGACCGGGATGCAATAACTGTGTAAAACTCTCTGCGGTGATCGTTTCAGGCATGATAAATACCCGCGCCGGTCGGTTTAGAACCGGCAGCGTGCGACAGAATCAATAACTTTTCGGCAGGCCGAGGATAAATTCTCCAATGTAGTTCAAAGTCATTTCCCTGTTGATTGGCGCCACCTTGCCCAGCCGAGCACCGATAAAATGGCTCAGCACGTCGTAGCTCTCGCAGAACCCGTAGCCACCAAAACACTGCAAGCCCGCGTCTGCCGCCTTAAACGCAGCGTCCGTACCCACCAGCTTGCCCATATTGGCCACGTCGCCCACCACCTTGGGGTGCTCACCGGCATCTTGTAGCACCGCAGCCTTCTGCACCATCAGTGAAGCGGACTCGAGCAAGGCCTTGGCCTCCGCCATCGGGTGCTGCAAGCCCTGATAAGCACCGATAGGGCCGTTAAATATCTTGCGCTCGTTGGCGTATTCCGCGGCCCTTTGCAACACGTGGCGACCGCCACCGATGGAGTTGGCCGCAACCACCATACGCTCCGGATTCAAAGCGTCGAAAAGCACCTCGACGCCGGCGCCAACTTTACCGAGTACGTTTTCCCGCGGCACCTTGACCTCGTCGAAGTACACAAAAAACTGTCCTTCCGGGTTCATCAGCAGCGTATCCATGCGCTCCCAGGTGAGGCCTTCGGAATCCGTATCGACCACAAAGAGCGTCAGTTCCGCGCGCGCACCCTGACCACCACTGTCCGTGCGCGCTACTACCAGTACCTGTTGTGCGTCGTTGATACCGCTAATAAAAAGCTTGTTGCCATTGAGCACGAAATGATCGCCTTCATCGCGCCCGATGGTCTGAATTTTGAACGTGTTGGTGCCGGCATTGGGCTCGGTGATGGCAAAACAGCAGCGTTTCTCCCCGGAAGCTATCGCCGGCAACCAGCGCTGCTTCTGCTCCTCCGTCCCGTGGCGAGTAATACTAGGCACGGCGATCCCCTGATTGACCACGAAATAAAGCGGCGCCACACCGTGTTCGGCCATGCGCTCCTGCACTAGCACCAGGGCCAGCATACCCATACCGGCGCCACCATAGGCTTCCGGTGTGTTGACACCGAGAATGCCCGCCTGTGCCAGCGCCTGCCACTGTTCCTCGGGAAAAATCTGTTTTTTTGCACAGTCGATGTAATAATCCCGGGGGAAATCCCGAGCGATTTTATCGGCGGTATCGAGCAACATCTGGTGCTCTTCAGTCAGATTAAAGTCCATGCTGATTTTCCGTTGGCTAATTAGTTAATTCACTTGTCGCCCTTTGCGTCGACGCGACAGCGTGCGACGCATGTGAATAAAGCCTAACCACTTCGAAATAAATGGCAAGCTGTTTGCAAAAATTCGAATTTTGGCTTGCCGCTAAAGCTATGCCTCTCTGGTGAAGCCTTTTGGCACTGGAAACAGAATAGATAACGAGTATTTTTAACTGTGATTCAGGCACGTGAACAATGGGCGTCTCGTACGGGCTTTACTTTTGGCAAGTAATCGGATCAGCCGCCGGTCTCGGGAACATCTGGCGCTTTTCATAGTACGTTGCCAGCGAGAATGACGGCGCGGCATTTCTTATTATTTACCTGTGCTGCGTCCTGCTTATCGGGCCGCCAATCGTTATTGCCGAATTAAGTATAGGTCGCCGTGCCCAGAGAGATGCTGTCCCGGCCTTCCGGCTAGAACCACGACAACCCTCGTTTTTTAGCTGGCGGTCTGGCTGTGGCCGGCTGTTTTTTTATTCTTGGACTTTATGGAGTGATTGCCGGCTGGTCCCTGAATTATTTTAGCAGTGCATTGAGCAGCCAATTGTGGCGCGGCTTGCTGGCTACGCGCTAACGCTGGATGGCGCAATTGGCTACCGCCCTGCCCATACAACGACGGCGCCAACTAACTCTAGCGCTCATCCGCATTAGCCCAACCCATGAGACAGTTGAGCGGTTTGCGGGCAGCACCGGCGCGTTTTAGCAACGCAGCGTCAGGCTATGCCGCATGTTTTTTCATAAACTCGCCAATACCCTTGATAGCAAGTTTGCCTTCGGGTACAGCCATGGCCATCAAATGCCATACGTGCATCATCTGATCCCAGACTTCGAGCGTGACATCAACGCCAGCGGAACGCCCTGCCTCGTGCAGACGCAAGGCATCGTCGAGCAAAACCTCGTCCCCGCCGACTTGTATCAGCAAGGGCGGCAACCCGGAAAGGTCGGCAAAAATGGGCGATGCCAGGGGGTTTCCAGCATCCTGACCCGCCAGGTACAGGCCGCCCATCCACGATAGCGTTTCCTTACTTAGCATCGCATCGTCCAACGCCTTGGTATTCATGGAGGCACCGGAAAAGGTCAGGTCCGCCCAGGGGGACAGGCACACGCCGCCGGCCGGATTCGGTAAACCCTGATCCTTGATCGACACCAGTGTCGCCGCCGTCAGGCCGCCGCCAGCGGAATCACCGGCGATGAATATTTTTTCCGGCGCCTCGCCTTCGTCGAGCAAGGCCTTGTAAGCAGCAACTGCATCTTCGACGGCGCCGGGAAAAGGCGTTTCCGGCGCCAGGCGATAGTCCAGAATCAACGCCCGGGCCTGGGCGGCATCGGCAATGGCCCCCACCATGTCCCGATGGCTGTCCGGCGAGCCGAGCACGTAACCGCCGCCATGTAGATACAGAATGGTTCTTTCGGGCTCGCCTTTTATGGGTAATTGCCATTCTCCAGGCACGCCGCCGACGGTCACAGACCTGCCGAGTTTTCGGCTGCTGGTCAACGAAGTCATTTTGTCGAGAAAACGCCGCTCTTTTTCCACATCACCACTTCGGCCGAGCTTGCGTTTCATGGTTTGCCGCATGATGGAGGCGGTTATTTTGCTACGGATACTTGCCATGTCCTCTACCTCAAATGGAGTCTCGATTTATTCTTGATATTGCGCCAATGACGTCATTTGCAACAAGTCTAGTTTGCATTAAAGGCTGTAGCTCCGCAATTTACCAGGGATGCATTCGTTGTGCCGGCGCGATGCGTGGCGTTGTGTCGACAATGTGCCGGCATACCGGGATCACAGATGCGGAAAAGACGGGAAACTCTGACCGCGCTGGAGCGCGAGTCTAGTGCTCGCGCGTAGCTAGAAACTCGATATCGGGGTAGCGCTCTTCGGTGAGACTCAGGTTGACGCGCGTCGGCGCGAGATAAGTGAGATGCCCACCAACGTCGACGGCAAGGTTTTCCGCCGCCTTGCGCCGGAATTGCTCGAGCGTTCGGGCGTCCTCGCAGACCACCCATCGCGCGGTGTACACGTTGACGGGTTCGTACACAGCATCGACACCGTATTCATCTTTCAGCCGGTAGGCCACGACGTCGAACTGCAACTGCCCGACGGCCCCGACGACGATGTTGTTGTTCTCCAGGGGGTAAAAAACCTGCGTTGACCCTTCTTCAGATAATTGTTTAATTCCTTTTTGTAATTGCTTGTTTTTTAAAGGGTCTTTTAGCCTAATCAGGCGAAACATCTCAGGCGCGAAATGCGGTATACCCGTGTAGTTCAAAACCTCCCCCGAGGTGAACGTATCGCCGATCTGTATCGTGCCGTGGTTATGCAGGCCGATAATGTCTCCGGCCAGGGCTTCCTCCACGTGGGCCCGCTCACCGGCCAGGAAATTGACCGCATCGGCAATTCGCACGTCCTTACCGATGCGAACGTGGCGCATTTTCATACCTCGTTGATAGCGACCGGAACAGATGCGCATAAAGGCGATACGGTCGCGATGCCGCGGGTCCATATTGGCCTGTATTTTGAACACGAAACCGGTAAAGTCTTCCTCCTCAGCCGCCACCTGGCGTTCGCTCGCGCTGCGCCCCTGTGGCGACGGCGCCCACTTAACGAAGTGATCGAGCATTTCCCGCACCCCAAAATTGCCTAGAGCGGTACCGAAAAATACCGGCGTTTGCCGACCGGCCAGATAGGCCGCGAGATCGAACTCCGGGGTCGCACCACGAACCAGATCGATCTGATCGACTATCTCCTGATACAGGTCGCCCAGCAACGCTTTGGCCTCGTCGGATTCGAGATTATCAATCCGTGAATCTTCAGGGATGACGCTACCCTGCCCCTGCTTGTAGACATGGATGCAATCGCGATACAGGTCGTAAACGCCCTTGAGATTTCGCCCCATATCCAGCGGCCAGTTGATCGGCGCTGCCTCGATCTTAAGCACACTTTCGATTTCATCGAGCAATTCGACAGGATCGCGAATATCCCGATCCAGCTTGTTGATAAAACTAAGTATGGGTGTATCGCGCAATCGGCATACATCCATAAGCTTAATGGTCCGATCCTCGACACCCTTGGCGCCGTCGATCACCATCAGCACGGAATCAACCGCGGTCAGCGTGCGATAGGTATCCTCAGAGAAGTCCTCGTGTCCAGGCGTGTCGAGCAGGTTGACAGTGCAACCGCCATATGGAAACTGCATCACAGAAGAGGTGACCGAAATACCCCGTTCTTTCTCCATCGACATCCAATCGGACGTCGCGTGACGGTCACTCTTTCTCCCCTTCACCGTGCCGGCGACCTGAATGGCGTTGCCAAACAGCAGCATTTTCTCAGTCATGGTGGTCTTGCCGGCATCGGGGTGCGAGATGATGGCAAAGGTGCGGCGCTTCGCCAGCGCATCCAGAAAAGAACTCATAGCGCTCAAATATCGGGGTTGGGGGGCGCGCATTATAGCCATCGCAACTTAGCCTGTCCCCGCTGATGAGCCGGCCTGAACAGGTGCGACAAATTGCCGCATCCCGCGCCGGCAATTCAGGCGCTAAGCTGATGCCGCGTCAACCAGGGGGATGCTATTCATGATGCGACGCTTAAAGACTTCTTTCGCCTCGGCCCTGCGCGCCGGGATGCTTCGACACAAGGCCACTCTGACCGTTACCGCTGCACTGTTCGCCGCGGCCAGCGCCTTTGCAGACGACTGGTCATCCAGCCGTCCGGACGGCCACGCGCCCATCGGCGTGATGGGCGATCACGCCCATAAAACCGGCGAGTGGATGTTCTCCCTGCGCACCATGCACATGGACATGGAGGGCAATCGCGACGGTGACAGCAACGTTAGCGTAAGCGAAGTATTAGGCGATTTTGTGGTCGCCCCGAAGCGCATGTCGATGGACATGCAAATGTTGGGTGTCATGTACGCCCCTACCGACACCGTCACGCTGATGCTGATGCTGCCCTATGTCGAACTTGAAATGGATCACGTCAACCGCATGGGCGTGGAATTCACCACACGCTCCAGCGGTCTCGGCGATATCAAAGTGTCGTCAATCACCACCCTGAAAGATTGGCACAACGCCAAACTGTTGATGAATTTTGGGGTTAGCCTGCCTACTGGCTCCAATACAGAGGAAGGGCTCACCCCCGTCGGCAAAGTCAGACTACCCTATCCCATGCAGGTCGGTTCAGGGACCTACGATTTCATGCCCGGCCTGACTTACCTGGCTCAGACAGACACCTACTCCTGGGGCGCCCAGGGCATTGCCACCATACGCACGGGCCGCGACGAGGGCTATCGCTTGGGTAACCGTCTGATGCTGACGAGCTGGGGCGCGAAAAAGCTCTCGGACACACTCAGCGTGTCGGTGCGCCTGGAGGGCGAAACCTGGGGCGACGTGCGCGGTGCCGACCGGCGCATCGCGCAGTCTCTGATGCCCATGGGCATGGGCCCTTTTCCCAGTGTGCCCACTGCAATTCCGTCTCTGCGTGGCGGCAGCCAGGCAAGCCTGAGCGTGGGCGCCAACTATTATTTCCGCACTGGCTTCGCCGCGGGACACCGCCTGGCTCTGGAAATTGGCGCGCCAATTTATCAGGACTTCGATGGCCCGCAGCTTGAAACCGACTGGACTGGCACGCTCGGCTGGCAACTGGCGTTGTAACCACCCGGCATATCGTCACAACGGCCCTGTTTCCGGCGACCGGAAAAGGTAACGACCGAGAGGCGTCGGTGAACACTGGGCCAGCAATCAGCCGCGACACGTTGCCCCGGATGCGGCACAGGCCCGCCGAGTTGATTACCATTGCCACATGGACTTTAAAAATCCCGGTATTTCCGCAGCCCGGCAAAATCTGCGACTTCTCGTTTACATTCGCTACATCGCCCTGGGCGGCCAAATGGTCGTTCTCGGCGCTTTTTCGCGCTTTTATCACCCGGAATCGATCGTTCTACTGACCTGGCTAATCGCCATATTTTTCCTCATCGTCGTCATCACCCATTGGCGGGCACACTGGCACAGACCTATTCCGGAAAGCGAATTTTGCCTGCATCTGCTAGTGGATATGCTGGCGTTAACCGTGCTTTTGTATTTCAGCGGCGGCGCTACAAATCCCTTTGTTTCCTACTTTCTGGTGCCGATCAGTATCGCCGCCATCACCTTGCCAAAGCTGATGACACTCGCCGTCGCGCTGGTTGCCATCAGTGCTTACTCGATGCTGCTCTTCCTTTACGTCCCGCTGCCGGCATTTTCACCGCATGCAGCCCACGCGGCGTCCGGGATGAATCTTCACTTCAGCGGCATGTGGGTCAACTTTCTTCTAAGTGCTGTCATTATTACGTATTTTGTCGTCCGCATGGCCGATGCGCTACGCGCCCAGGAACGGGAGCTGAAGGCCCGGCAGGAAGAGCAGATGCAAAACGAACAGCTGATTGCCATCGCCACGGTTGCGGCCGGCGCCGCTCACGAACTGGGCACTCCACTCAATACCATCAAGTTGCTGGCAGAAGACCTCCTCGACACATCCGACACGAAAACTCGAACCGACCTGGCCACTATTAACGAACAAATCGATATCTGCCAACGCACCCTCCGTAGCCTGACCGGCCTGGCGGGAGATATGGCCAAGCCGGTGGCGGCCGCGGATGTGCGCGAATATATCGGAGATCTACTCGACAGCTGGCAGCTCATCAGACCGGATGCCTTTGCCCGCATTCAGGTATCGGAAGACGCACCTCAAATTTTGGCGAAATTTCATCCGGCCATTCGGCAGGCGTTACAAAATCTGCTCAACAACGCCGCCGACGCCAGCCCGGAGCGTATCGACATCGACATATCCTGGAACCGCGAACTGCTGCACATGAGAATCAGAGATTACGGCGAAGGCATGAGCCCGGCCGAGGCAGAAAAAATAGGTCGCACCGTGACCAGCAGTAAGCCCGGCGGATTGGGTCTGGGTCTGTATCTGACCAGCAGCAGTCTCAACCGTCACGGCGGTCGCGTCGGCCTGGCTAACGCAGCAGACGGCGGTTTGATTACCTCTGTCGAGCTGTCGCTGGTCGAAGAAAACGACTATCACCCCGGCGAGGCGCAGGAGGTGGCAAAGTGAACGCTGTGCCGACAGATGCACCACCAGAAAACGCCAGGCAGCACAGCAGCTATCTTGTCGTCGATGATAACGAAGTGTTTGCCCAAACATTGGCGCGCACCCTCGAACAACAGGGGTTGTCGGCGTCCGTAGCCCACGACGAAGCGACGGCCTACCGGCAAAACACTGAACAGCGGCCAGCTCGCATCATTCTCGACCTGAAGCTTGCCGACACTTCGGGACTAGGCCTTATTAGTCGCCTCAAGCGCGATAACCCTTCGGCCGAAATAGTAATACTGACCGGTTACTCGAGTATCAACACGGCGGTTGAAGCGATCAAACTCGGGGCCAAGAACTATCTATGCAAGCCCGCTGGTATCGGGGAGATTCTCAATGCGTTCGAGCGCGAGGCCGGCGACCCGGACATTGCCCTGGCCGAAGAGCCGCCCTCGGTGGATCGCCTCGAATGGGAGCACATTCAGCGGGTATTGGCTGAACACGACGGCAATATCTCAGCGACAGCGCGCGCCCTGGGCATGCACCGACGCACCCTGCAACGCAAATTACAAAAGAGACCCAGACGAAAATAACCAGGTTCCAGAGCTCAGGGTTTCAGGGTTTCAGTCCGCCCATAACGCCTCTGATAGCGGCGGGAATATCGGCGGGTAACAGCACCAATTTGGAATTCCCCGACGCGGCCATATCCTTGACAGCGCCGATGTAATTTTCGCCGAGCAAATACATCACCGGCAGTTCGTTCTCTCCGATGGCCAGGGTGACTTTTTCAACCGCTTCCTTGGTAGCTTCCGCCAACACGACTTTCGCTTCTGCATCCTTCCGCGACGCTTCCAGACGCCCCTCCGCTTCGAGAATTGCAGCGGATTTCTCGCCCTCTGCCCGGGTTACGGTGGCCCGCCGCTGACGTTCGGCAGCCGCCTGCTCTTCCATTGCGGACTGCATGGTATTCGACGGATTGATATCCTGGATCTCTACAGTTTTTAGGGTAATACCCCAGTCGGCAATATCGTCCGATATCGACGATTTTAATGTCACCTTGATTTGATCCCGCGACGATAGTGCATCGTCGAGTTTCATTTCACCGATAATCGAGCGCAGCGAGGTCTGCACCAACGTGCGAATGGCCACTTCGTAGTCCTCGACGCCGTACACCGCTTTCTCCGGGGACAGGATATTGATATAGGCCACTGCGTTGGCAATGATGACCACGTTATCGAGGGTAATGACTTCCTGCGAAGGAATATCGAGCACGATATCTTTGGTCGTGACCTTGTAGGCGACGCTATCCACGTAGGGCACGATAAATTGCAGGCCGGGGGACAATGTTCGATGGTATTTGCCCAGGCGCTGAATGACCCATTTACTGCCCTGGGGCACCTGCTTGACGCCTTTGTATATCGTAACGACGATAAGCGCCAACAGCGCCCAGAAAACAATCGCTCCAGTCATCATCCGTACTCTCTCCTTATGCTATTGCTATGTTTATTTGGATCTGCGGGCCCCGTTACCGGTGAACAATGGGGCACCGGGGGCCCACCCGGTATCACTCCTATTTAAAGCTTCACGACAATTAACGTGTTGCCCGAAAAATCCTTGATGCCGACTTTGTCGCCCTCCCTGACGGGCGTATCGCAAATAAACGGCCATTCATCTTCCCCCAGTACGGGCAGGCTAAAGCGCACGACACCCCGCCCGCCTTCTGCCGGCGCTTTAATCACCTGACCGACCTCGCCCTTGGCGGCCTCACGCGCTATGCCCGCTCCGGTTTTATCCACCATTTTCGGCTTGAAGTATTTAAACCACAGCAGCACGAAAGCACCGGACGACAGCGCCCATAACAGCATCGCGAACGACAGGGCCATAGTTGGAAAAACTGCCAGTATCAGGCCCACAACGAGCGCGCCTAGACCAAACCACAAGGCGATGAAACTGGATAGGAATATTTCCGAAATGACCAGAACAATGCCCAACACGATCCAGTGCCACCACAGATGTTCAAATTCCATATCAATTATTCTCTAGAAGTCTAAAGGTTCGGGCGGGAATATAAGCCCGCTTTTTTACATTTCCCGATCATCCGGGTCGTCATTTAAAACTGCCCACAGATGAATTTACGCCCCGATTGTCACTGAAAATCATAGGCCAGCACCAGTGCGTCTTCCTTTTGCCCGTGGCCCACATAGTAGCCACGGCGTTCTCCGACCTGCTGAAAGCCAAATTTTAAATACAGGGCAATCGCGCTAAAGTTGCTTATTCGAACTTCGAGATAGATGCGACGGACCGTATTGGCAATTTGATCGAGGCAGAATTGCAACAGGCAGGCACCCAGGCCTTTCCCCTGGCAATCCGGCCGAACAGCGATATTCATCAGTTCAGCCTGATCCAAAACCTGGTGGAAAAACACGAAGCCGTCTACCCGCCCGGTGCGATCCAGCACGTAACCCCTGTGCTCCTTGATACTGTCGCCAAAACGGCGGGCATTCCAGGGAAATGGCGACACGTCCTTTTCGATAGCCAGCAAATCCTGCACGTCCTCAACAGTCACGGGACGAAGCTCAAACCCGGGCGGCAGGCTCACGGTTGAGCTTGTGGCGAACACAGAAATCGAATATGCGTCCACACGTCCTTTTTCAAACCGGGCGCTCCCAGCATGGCATCGAGACCATGAGTGAGAATCGCCTGAGCCCCACATGACAGCTTCTCGGGTGATGCCGCCTCAACAGACGCCGCATTCGAAGCGCCAAGCACATTACAGGCGTCGGACCCCAGGGCCAGCACCCAATCGAAGGTCTCGCTATGTCGTCGCCCGGCAAGGAACATCTCCACATGCTCTCGCGCCGCTCCCCAGCCACGCTCCTGCCCTACCGGCCAGCGCAGAATCTCGGGCTCGGCAAGCGGTCCGGGCAGGCGATCGATAGCACGCAGGATATTGCTAAGCAGCTGTATGCGCTCAACCTGCGACGCGCCTTCAGGATTCCAGTCACAAAGTACTAGCATGTCCGGGTCGGCGCGCCAGCAAGCCAGGCTAAATGCCACCGCTTCGGCATCCCCATCGGGCAGCGGCTTTTCGCGGGCTGTGCCGGCAGCGTCAACAATAGCGGCTTCGCGTGCCGGCGTGGTGACCCCGCCTTCGCTTCCCTGCAATTCGGGCTGCTCCTTCTGAGACGTTCGAGCGTCGTCGCCATCGCCAACTGCAGAGAGCAGCTGATCCGCAAGCCTGCCTTTGCCGGGATGGATTACGGGTTTGACCGGCGCGGTTGCCTCGGAATACTGCCCTGCATCGTCCGGAGATTGCACGCCCAAAACTGTATGTTCTGCGATCGACGTACCGGCAAACTGCCCGGCAAGCGCGGCGCTATCGCGCGACCGGTATACCACGACACCCAGTGTCGACAGGTACCAGTCGCGCAACTGTGTGGACACGACGTTACACGCCGTCCCGTTGCGGGTGCAGGCGATCCGGACTCTCCAGGATGTTCAGGGCGTTCAGATAGGCCTTGGCGCTGGCGACCAGAATGTCAGTATCCGCCCCCTGACCGTTAACGATGCGCCCTTCCCGATCCAGGCGCACGGTCACCTCACCCTGCGAATCAGTCCCGGTGGTAATCGCATTCACCGAATACAGTTTGAGGTCAGTGTTACTTTGCGCGATCTTTTCTATCGCCTTGAAAACCGCGTCTACTGGACCATCACCGTCGGCCTCCACCTCGTGATCGTTGCCGTGACTGCGAATGACCAGGGCGGCGTGAGGTGCGCGGCCGGTTTTGGTCGCCACATCCATGGAGATCAACCGGAAGTGCTCGTCGGTGTCGCCCATTTGCACTTCGGATACCAGGGCCTGCAGATCCTCGTCGTATATCTCACGCTTTTTATCGGCCAGTTCCTTGAAGCGCATAAAGGCTTCGTTCATCTCTGCCTTGGTTTCAAAGGGTATACCAAGCTCCTCAAGCCTGGCGGCGAAAGCAGCTCGACCGGACAGCTTGCCCAATACCAGGCGGTTGGTGTTCCAGCCCACATCCTGAGCCTTCATAATCTCGTAGGTCTCGCGGTATTTCAGCACACCGTCCTGATGAATACCGGACTCGTGAGCAAAGGCGTTAGCGCCAACGACGGCCTTGTTCGGCTGCACCGGAAAGCCGGTGATAGTGGAGACGAGGCGAGATACCGGCACAATCTGCTCGGTGTTGATTCGCGTCTCGACCGGAAATATATCCTTGCGGGTACGTATCGCCATAACGATCTCTTCCAGCGAGGCATTACCCGCACGCTCGCCCAGCCCGTTGATCGTGCATTCCACCTGGCGCGCACCGGCCATGACCGCGGACAGTGAATTGGCCACCGCCAGACCAAGATCATTGTGGCAGTGTACCGAGAATACCGCTTTATCGGCATTGGGCACGTTTTCAATAACCCGGCCGATCATCGCGCCGTACTCGCCCGGCTCGCCGTAGCCAACCGTGTCTGGAATATTAATCGTGCGGGCGCCGGCGGCAATCGCGGCTTCGATGACGCGACACATGAAATCGAATTCCGTGCGGCTGCCGTCCTCGAGCGAAAACTCCACGTCATCGACAAAATTTCGCGCAATCTTTACCGCGCCGACCGCCTGCTCGAAGACTTCGTCCGGCGTCATCTGCAGCTTGTATTCCATGTGAATGGGCGACGTCGCAATAAAGGTATGAATCCGTGGCGCGACAGCGTTTTCCAGGGCCTCGGCAGCGCGTTCGATATCGCTGTGGGTGGTACGGGCCAGGCTGCAAACGCTAGCGTCCTTTATCGACTCGGCGATGCTTTTAACGGCAGCAAAATCGCCCGGACTCGACGTCGCGAAACCCGCCTCGATCACATCCACGCCGAGTTTTTCCAGCGACTTCGCGATACGGAGTTTCTCTTCTCGTGTCATCGCGGCGCCAGGGCTCTGCTCGCCATCGCGCAAGGTGGTGTCAAAAATAATCAATCTGTCTTTGGCCATGTTGCAACTCCAGATTGGCACGCCCGGAGGGCGCACCCGAAATTGGGTGAAATTTTCCCCGCATCAAGGGGAATATGCAAAAAATTTTGGATGTAGAAGAAGAATGCCCCTCAGGGCAGGAGCAGCAGGAGCGCAGACGTCAGACCGCCGAGCACAGCAAAGGCTGCCGCTACCGGAAACCGGTAACTGCCTGTATTCGATTCTGCGGTCGAAGTGTGAAACATGGTCTCGATTAAATTACTGAGTTCTGGATGTTTAAGCTGAGTATTCAACCAAATAATCGGCGTGCTGCCAAGTCTTCTGTATTCGTGGTCGATTATTCGGCCCGATGCGGGCGATCGGGTTCACGCCGGCAGGAGCGCTGCCTCGTTTATCGCGATCGCAATAGTAAGCGCGTCTCACGCCCGCCGCCGATACTTTCGGTAAAGGGCCCCGCAGGGTCCGGACAGCGCGTAGACGATGGCGATCACCAAAAGCGCACGCGGCGGGTCCGGCAGGACGATAGAGATAAGCATCACCACGGCAAAAATCGAAACAAAGGGGACGCGCCCGCGAAAGTCGATACCTTTGAGACTGTGGTAGCGCACCGGCGCCACCATCAACAAGCCGGCGGCACTGGTCACAAGCAAAGCAATTACCGCCAGCGACTGCGTCGGCTCGAGGTCGTAACCGGTCCACACCATGGCCGCGACCAGACCGGCGGCCGAGGGACTGGCCAGCCCAATAAAATAGCGTTTATCGGCGATACCGACCTGGGTATTGAAGCGCGCCAGACGCAAGGCCGCACAGGATGCATAAATAAATGCCGCCGCCCAACCCAGTTTGCCCAGGGTGAATAACATCCAGCTATAGGAGACCACGGCCGGCGCCACACCAAAGGACACCATGTCGGACAGGCTGTCGTACTGGACCCCAAAGTCGCTTTCCGTATGAGTCATGCGGGCAACCCGACCGTCGAGGCCATCGAACAGCATGGCGACAAATATGGCGATAGCGGCGGGCTCGAACCTGCCATTCATTGCCGACAAAATGGCGTAAAACCCCCCAAAAAGCGCGCCCGTGGTCAGCAGGTTCGGCAACAGATAAATCCCACGGCGACGGCGTCCCACCCGGGCGTCATCGCCGGCCGCATTGTCTGTTGTACTGGTCTCGACCACAGAAAAAACCGTGTCTTTGTCGTTCTCGGGTTCGATCGTCATAGAAACTGCCAGTTGCGTTTGGCTATATGAAAAACCCTGGGGCTGCTGGTCGCCACAGGAGCCGGATTACCCATCGCATTAGAATTATAGCCGCTGCTTGGAGCTCAGGCTCAGCACACAGTTTCGGGTGCGCTTTTGAAATACGACCTCAGTATGCTGCACCCAAGACAGCTACGGCGGACCAGAGTCCGCCGTAGCTTCGCGTCGCGCGCTAAAATCTGTCGAATATATGTCTAGTTGCGCGATTTATCGATCAGTTTATTGGCGCCGATCCACGGCATCATACCGCGCAACTTGGCGCCGACCTCTTCGATGGGATGCTCCGCCGCTCGCCGGCGACGCGCTTTCAATACCGGATTGCCCGCCTGATTATCCAGAACAAATTCGCGAGCGAACTTGCCGGTTTGAATATCCTCGAGGATGCGCTTCATTTCCACCTTGGTGTCGTCGGTAATTACGCGCGGTCCGCTGGCGTAATCGCCGTACTCGGCGGTATTGGATATGGAGTAGCGCATATCGGCGATGCCTCCCTGATACATCAGGTCGACAATCAGCTTAAGCTCGTGCAGACATTCGAAGTAGGCCATCTCCGGCGCATAACCCGCCTCGACCAGAGTCTCAAAACCAGCCTGGACCAGGGCCGTCGCACCGCCACACAGCACCGCCTGTTCGCCGAACAAATCAGTCTCCGTTTCCTCGCGAAAATTGGTTTCGATAATGCCCGAACGGCCGGCACCGTTGGCACTGGCATAGGACAGTGCAATATTCTTAGCGTTGCCACTGGCATCCTGGTAAACAGCGATCAACGAAGGTACGCCACCGCCTTCCTGGTAAGTGCTGCGCACCGTGTGTCCCGGCCCCTTGGGCGCGATCATAATCACATCCAGGTCTGCCCGCGGTTCGATCATCTGAAAGTGGATATTAAAACCGTGGGCAAAGGCCAGCGCGGCGCCGTTTTTCAGGTTGGGCTCAATCTCGTTGTAATACAGCGCTTTCTGATGCTCATCCGGTGCCAGAACCATGACGATGTCGGCGTCGGTCACAGCGTCGGCGATCTCGGCTACCGCGAGGCCTTCTGCCTCGGCTTTGGCCCAGGAGCCAGATCCCTTTCGCAAACCGACGACGACATTTTCGACGCCGCTGTCGCGCAGGTTCAACGCATGGGCGTGACCCTGGGAGCCGTAGCCCACAACGGTCACCTTTTTGCCGCGAACAATCGAAACGTCACAATCTTTGTCGTAATAAACCTGCATAGCTATCCACCTGGTTGCTTGAATTTTGCCCGCCGTAACCGACGACGAACCTTGTTTAGTTCCTGGTTTTCAGAGTTTCAGTGATTTTTCGCCGCGCGCGATACCGGACACTCCGGAACGCACCACCTCGAGTATAACGGCTTCACCGAGCGCGGCGATGAAAGAGTCCAGCTTGTCGCTATCCCCGGTAATCTGCACCACATAGGCGGTGGGACCGACATCGACAATCTGCCCGCGAAAGATATCGACGCAGCGCTTCAGTTCAGCGCGCGCCTCGCCCACGGCCTTGACCTTCAACAGCATCAATTCGCGCTCGAGATGGGCGCCATCGCTGAGATCAAGTACCTTGACCACATCGACCAGTTTGTTGAGCTGCTTGGTAATCTGCTCGATTTTAAAATCGTCACCGTGCGTGGTCAGCGTCAACCGCGACAGTGTCTCATCTTCCGTAGGTGCCACTGTCAGCGTGTCGATGTTGTAACCCCGCTGCGAAAACAACCCAACCACACGCGACAGGGATCCCGACTGGTTTTCCAGTAATACCGATATAATCCGCCTCATCAGGTGCGCTCCGTCTTGCTGAGCCACATGTCCCGCATCGAGCCCGGCGACACCATCATCGGATAAACATGCTCCGCGGGGTCGACAAGAATGTCGACCAGCACCACGCGATCGCGCTGGGCAAAGCATTCCTCCAGGCCGCTCTCCAACTCCCCGAAATGAGAAATACGCATACCGACGTGGCCATATGCCTCGGCCAACTTAACGAAGTCCGGCAGGGAATCCTCGTAGAGCACATGGGAGTAGCGGCTACCGTACTGCATATCCTGCCACTGCTTGACCATGCCCAGCGCCTGGTTATTCAAAATGATTATTTTCACGGGCAGTTCATGCTGGGTACACGCCGACAGCTCCTGAATACACATCTGGATACTGCCCTCACCCGTGACGCAGGCCACCTGGGCATCGGGTTTGGCCATCTGCACACCCATCGCCGCCGGCAAGCCATAGCCCATGGTGCCCAGCCCACCCGAATTAAACCACTGCCGCGGTTTGTCGAACAGGTAGTACTGCGCGGCGAACATCTGATGCTGACCGACATCTGAAGTAATGTAGGCTTCGCCTCGGGTCACTTTAAACAGGGCCTTGACCGCGTCCTGGGGCTTGATCAGCTCGCCGTCGCTAGGCTCATAGCGCGGTTTGAAATACAGTCCGTGGCGCTCGCGCCAACCGTCGATCTGTTGCCACCATTCGGCCAGGGCCTCGGCATCGGGCTGGTCTTTGCCTGCCTCGATGACAGTCAGCATCTCGTCGAGCACAGTATCGCAGGGACCGACGATGGGAATGTCGACGGGTACTGTTTTGGAGATTGACGAAGGGTCGATATCGATGTGGATAATCTTCGCCGAGGGACAGAACTTGTCCGGGGTATTCGTCACCCGGTCGTCAAAGCGGGCACCAATCGCCAGAATAACGTCGGCATGGTGCATGGCCGTATTCGCCTCAAACGTACCGTGCATGCCCAGCATGCCCAGGAACTGCCCATCGGTGCCCGGAAAACCACCGAGCCCCATTAGAGTGTTGGTCACGGGGTAATTCAGAGTCTGTGCCAGCTTCGTCAACTGCTGGGTCGCATTGCCGATGACAACGCCCCCACCGGAATAGATCACCGGGCGTTTCGCCGACAGAAGCAGCTTAACCGCCCGTTTGATCTGACCCGAATGGCCTCGCGTTGTCGGCTGGTACGAGCGAATTTTTATCTTCGCAGGGAATTTGTAGGGCACCTTGTAATTGGGATCAGTGACATCCTTGGGCACATCGACCACCACCGGCCCGGGCCGGCCGCTGCCGGCAATATAAAACGCCTTGGCGACGGTTTCCGCGATATCCTCCGCGCGCGTCACCAGAAAACTGTGTTTAACAATCGGGCGGGACACGCCAATCATATCGGTTTCTTGAAATGCGTCCTCGCCGATTTTTTCCTGGGGCACCTGTCCCGATATGACCACCATTGGAATGGAATCCATGTAGGCGGTAGCGATGCCGGTCACGGCATTGGTCGCACCGGGGCCTGAAGTCACCAGCACCGCGCCCACCTGTCCGGTAGCCCGCGCATAGGCGTCAGCAGCATGCGCAGCGGCCTGCTCATGGCGCATCAGAATGTGTTTGACTTCGTCCTGTCTGAACAGGGCGTCATAGATATGTAGCGCAGCACCCCCCGGATAACCCCAAAGGTGCCGTACGCCGGCATCGCGCAACGCGCGAATAACGATTTCACCGCCAGAAAGTAATTCCACAAGCCTACCTCAACAGCATCATTACCAGAGAACAATAACGCCGTGGCATCACAGGTGGCTTGCGTGGGCAATACCGCGGTCACGCATTGCGTGGTTTTGACCGCAAGAGAACGGGTGGGGGTAACCACCGTTCTAACTGTAGATGACCAGCGAACGCTGTTTTCGCTCATCTGGTTGTTTCATTTGTCTACCGGATCGGAATCCGGCACGCGCGCACCCTAATCCTTAAAGGGGCTTTAGTCAAGGGTCTGACGACGGCCCCGGCCATCAGACATTCACATAAAGTCAAAAATGTCGCAGACCACACAAAAATCTATACGAAAACCGTTTAATATTGTTCGGTAAGACTTTTTGGAACACTGGGTTAATGAAGATACTTAATGTTGTCACGTTGTTGGCTTTCGCGGTGCTGGCTATAGCTGTGGACGAAGTACAGGCCGCCCGCTACTACAAGTGGGTCGACGAGAACGGCGTCACCCACTACGGCAACCGCGCGCCCGATGACAGGGAAGCTGAAACGATTAATGTTCGCACCGGAGAAACGCGCACACGAAAGCAAGGCGGCGATACCCCTGCAAGGGATAGCGCAACGCCAGTCTCAGCCTCTTCGCCCACGCCCGATGTCACCGGAGTCAAGCACACGTCGGCGAACAAGCCCGGCGAAACAGTCTCCCCGAGCAGTGAAGTGCCCGACGGCGAAGCCGAAACGCAAAGTTCCGATCAGCCGAGCGCCGGGGCGCAAAACACCGACGGACAAAAAGCTGAGGAGCCCAGCCCTGAGCAGCTGGCTGCGCTCAAAGCGAGACACAAGAAGAACTGCGAGGTGGCAAAAGCCAATCTGGCAGAAATACGCGATCGCCCCCGCGTGAAAATGAACGACAAGGAAACGGGTGAACTGCGCTATCTCAGTCCGGACGAACTGGCCGCGCTAAAGGAGAAGAACCGGGCGGCAGTCGCCAAATACTGTCCCTGAATTCGACCTCTGAACCCAATCTCTGAATATTTTTCCCTGACGCTCCGGCAACATAGCGCCCTTGAGCCCGGCCCCAAACAACGTACCGAGCCACTTTTGAGAACGTACCGAGCCACTTTTGAGGTCGCTCGG